>CAYTCZ010000026.1:0-32418 GCA_964436315.1 uncultured Gaiellales bacterium
CTCGCGGTATCCGGTCAAAACATCGCGTACGTCGTTGGCGGAGTTCTTCTGCTGGGCTGGCTGTTCGGCGTTCCTCGGGGAGGCGCTGAGGCACTCGCACTGGTCGCAATCGGCGGCTACGTCCTGGCGGTCGGTTGGCAGCCCTCGGTTGTTCGGGCGGGCATCGCTGGAGGTCTCGCCTCGCTTGCCTGGCTTCTGGCCAGGCCGCGCGATCGTTGGTACTTCCTGCTGGTGGGAGCAGCGGTGCTGCTTGCCTGGAACCCCTACTCACTCCTCGAACCTGGCTTTCAGCTCTCGTTCGCGGCTGTAGCGGCGATCTTTCTGCTCGTTCCGAGACTCGAGCGGTTGCTCGATGGCTATCCAGTCCCGACAAGACTGGCGACGATCATCGCGGTCTCAGGGGCCTGTGGGCTTGCCACGGCCCCAATTCTGTGGCTCCACTTCGGCGCCGTCCCGATCTACTCGATTCTCAGCAACGCCCTGGCGGCGCCCGTCGTTGCGCCGCTCCTGGGCTTCGCTCTCGTCACCGCGGCGCTCGAGCCGGCTATTCCCGAGGCCGCGTTCGCGCTCGCGTGGATCAACGGTTGGCTCGCCGCATATCTCGCTGGCTGCGCGAGACTCGTGGGCGGGCTGCCGCACGCGCAGCTCTCTTCCGGGGTTCTCCTCCTGGTGTTCATCGTTCTTCTGCTGGGCACGATCCTGATTCGGAGGCTGCCTCGATATCGCCGAAAAGATGCCGTGGCCGTGACGGCCGCAGTCCTGATCGGCTTGGGAGCTTGGGTTTGGTGGCCGCGCGATGCCGTTGACCCCCGTCCGTTGACCTCCGGGTTTCGGGTCACATTCATGGACGTCGGGCAGGGAGACGCCACGTTGCTCGAGGTGCCCGACGGCGCCGTGCTCGTTGACCAAGGCCCTCCAGAAGCCGCGGTCAGCGCGGTCCTCCGTCGCTGGGGAGTCGGCGAGCTCTCCGCAATTGTGCTGACCCATCCGCAGCGCGACCACACAGGCGGCGCAGCGGACGTTCTTCGCGAAATCGAGGTGGGCGCTGTTCTCGACCCTGCAATTCCCGGTGCAGATAGCGAAAACGCGGATGCCTTCGCCGAGGCCGAGCGTCAGAATGTCCCGATCCTCACCGTCCGAGCCGGGGACGTGTACGACATCGGTGGGATGCGCCTCCGTGTGCTTTGGCCACGCGAATCTGTGTCGATAAACGGCGATCCCAATGATGCCGCGGTTGTCATGCTCGCGAGTTTTGGGGCGACCGACGTCCTCCTGACCGCGGACGCTGAGTCGCACGTCACGCTCCCGCTTCGACCCCCGCCGGTCGAGGTCATCAAGATCGCCCACCACGGGTCGGCGGATGAGGGTTTGGAGAAACTCCTCCGCTTGCTCGAGCCGCAAATCGCCGTCGTTTCTTCGGGTGCCAACGAGTACGGCCACCCGGCGGTCTCGACGATCTCAACGCTCGATGCGCAGCCCGATCTGGACCTCTATCGCACCGATGAGCGAGGCGACATAGCGATCGAGTCGGACGGGGAGCGCCTCTGGGTTCACACCGAGCGCTGACGATGCCTTGGTCGTGGTGCCGAGCACATATTTATGCTGCGTGTCGTGACCCAGGACGATCTTCGCCCGATCTACCTCCTCATCGGGAGCGACCGCCCCAAGATCCGCCGTGCGCTCTCGCGCCTCCGAGCTCGCTTTCCGGACGAGGCCCAAGAGCACCTCTCGGCTGAAGAGCAATCGGGAGCGGATGCCGTGCTGGTCTGCAACGCCCTCGGCCTATTTGGCGCCGAGAGCGGGAGACTTGTCGTCGTGGAAGATGTTGAAGCCTGGAAGGTCGCCGACGTCGAGAGTCTGAGCGACTACCTCGAGGACCCGGTCGCGGGCGCGGTCCTCGCCCTCGTGGCCTGGAAAGCACCGAAGACGAAGAAGCTCCAGGACCTCTGTGACAAACGGGGCCAGGTACTGAGCTATGAGGCACCCCGCCCGCGGGATCTTCCGGCCTGGGTCCGCTCGCAGTTCGAGCGTCTCGGTAAGGAGGTCGACGCCGATACAGCGCGCGCGCTCGTCGAGGTCGTTGGTGACAAGGTCGAGATTCTGGAGCGGGAGATCGAAAAGCTCGTGACGTGGGCTGGGTCGGAGCCAATCGAGCGCTCTGCCGTCGAGGCGCTTGCGGTTGCCGCCCTCGATGCGCCGCCATGGGATCTCACCGACGCCTGGGCGGCTGGGGACTCAGCGGGTCTCCTTCGCGCAGCCGACCGCGCGCGGAGTCTCGGGAAAGAGCCGTTCGTCGTTGCGTCGGGCCTCTCCGCCCATGTTCGGTTCGTGAACGAGGCAGAGGCACTGCGCGAGGAAGGGATGTCAACGAAGGAGATCGCGAAGCATCTCAAGCGCCACGAGTTCCGCGTTCGAAAGGCGCTGTCGGAGACCGAGACTCGATCGCGGCTGGATCGCGAGATCGCGCTCGTTCGACTTGCGGAGCTCGACGCGGCGCTCAAGGGCGCAAGTCGCTTGTCCTCAGATCTGGAACTCGAGCGCGCGCTCGTCGAGGCCGGCGAACCAGCGGGCGATCGAGGTCGCCGCTAGGGAGGGAACGCCCGGCCGCGAACCTACTCGTCAAGCGAGGCGACCAGCGCCGCGGCCTGCGACTTCTTCCGTGCAGCTTTGTTCGGATGGATAGCGCGCTTGGTCGCGGCTTTGTCGAGCAATCTGACGAGCTCCTGATGTTCCGCGGCGGCGAGCTCGGCATCGCCGGCCGCGACCGCCACCTCGAGCCGTGCCATTAGCGTCTTGGAACCCGAGCGATAGCGCTGGTTCTCGAGCCGTTGCCGGGCGGCAGTCCGAACTCGTCGCTCCTGTTGTTTTAGGTTCGGCATCGAGAGAGATTCGCCCAGATGATCGATTTTCCGGGCACGCGGGCAGGAAGATGCTAGCAGTTGCCTGTCGGAGTTCCTGGAGGTCCCTTTCCTATACTCGGGCCCGTGGATGACGAGGCTGCCGGGTCGGACCGGGCTCGGCCAGTGGCCCCGCCGGGCCGGCGCCGACGCCTTGCCTGGTCGGCGGCGACGTTCTCGGTGGCTACTGGGATCTCCCGCATCCTCGGACTCCTGCGCGAGATTCTGATCCGGCGGTACTTCGGAGTCGAGGGCTCGATTAACGCGTTCCAGGTCGCGTTCGTCGTGCCGAACACGGTACGGGCGTTGGTCGCGGATGCCGCTCTGTCCTCGGCCTTCGTACCGGTGTTCAGCGAACTACTGGCGAAAGGAGATCGGGCCCGAGCCTGGCGTGTCGCCTCGTCGGTCCTGTGGCTCATGTTCCTCGGCCTCGCCGCGCTGACCGCGCTTTTCATCTTGCTTGCGCCGTGGTTGATGAAACCGTTCGGCTACTCCGGCGAGGCCGAGGATCTCGTGATCACCCTGTCGCGGATCCTGTTCCCGACGGTCGTGCTCCTGGGAGTGACGGGCGTCATCGTCGGCATCCTCAACAGCTACGAGGAATTCACGATCCCGGCGATCTCGCCGATCTTCTGGAACCTCGCGATCATCCTGGCGCTCGTCGTCGGTGTCCCGCAAGCCGAAACCGAGACGCAGGAGCTCTACATCCTCGCCGGCGGCATCGTCGCAGGCACGGTCATCCAACTGCTCCTGCCGCTTCCCTGGTTACGCGGCCTCGACGGTCGGCTACACATCCTGATCGATTTCCGCGATCCCGCGGTGAAGCGCGTATTCGTGTTGATGCTGCCCGTCTCGCTCGGCATCGGGCTCATCAACTTCAACCAGCTGATCAATACGTTCTTCGCGGCTCGGTTCGTCGATCCGCTCCTCGCCCCGGCGGCGATCGAGGCTGCCTTTCGGATCTACATGCTCCCGCAAGGAATGTTCTCCGTTGCGATTGCGACCGTTCTGTTTCCGTCACTCTCCCGTCTTGCGGCACTCCAGGACCTCGATGGCTTTCGCTCGACCGTCTCTCTTGGCCTGCGCCAGATCGGTTTTCTCCTCATTCCGGCGAGTATCGTCTCAGCAGTGCTGGCAGTCCCGATCGTCCGCGTTCTCTACGAGCGGGGTGCGTTTACGGCTGACCAAACCGACGTCGTGGCCGGTGCACTCGCAGGGTTCGCGCTCGGGCTGACGTTCAACGGAACGATGCTGATGCTCAATCGAGCCTTCTTCAGTCTGCAGTCCCCCTGGATCCCGACCTGGATCGCCCTGGGTGTGCTGACTGTCAACTTTGGACTCGACGCGGCCCTGTACAGGGTCGGCGTTTGGGGTATTCCTCTTGCGACGTCGATTGCCAACATCACGGGTACCGCGGCACTCCTCCTCGTCTTCTACCGCCGAGTCGGGACGCTTGACGGTCGTCGAATCGTTTCGACCTACGTACGAGTCGCGGTCGCTGCGATTGTCGCCGGTGGAGCCGCGTTCGGCGTCTGGTACGTCCTCGACGACGCGCTCGGGAGGTCGCTCGGTGCGCAGATCGTCTCGGTCGGAGGTGGCATCGCGGTTGGTGCAGCTGTCTATCTGGCGGGTGCCCGCCTCCTGCGGCTCGAGGAACTCCGGATGCTCACCTCGCTCCTCGGCCGCTCAGGTAAAACGGCAGAGTGACACAGAGCCAGATCCGGAACTTCTGCATCGTCGCCCACATCGATCATGGGAAGTCGACGCTCGCCGACCGCATTCTCGAACTCACGGACGCGTTGACTGAGCGGGAGATGCGCGATCAGGTTCTCGACACGATGGAGCTCGAGCGCGAGCGCGGGATCACAATCAAGGCCCAGGCTGTGCGTGTCGCCTGGAAGGGATATCAGCTCAACCTCATCGATACTCCCGGACACGTCGACTTCACGTACGAAGTGTCGCGCGCGTTGGCAGCCTGTGAAGGAGCCCTGCTCGTCGTCGATGCCGCCCAGGGTGTCGAGGCCCAAACGCTCGCGAACGCGTACCTCGCGATCGAGAGCGATCTCGAGATCGTTCCTGTTGTGAACAAGATCGATCTCCCCCAGGCCGATCCGGAGGGGACATCAGCCGAGGTCGCTGATCTCGTGGGCGAGGCGAGGGAGCGCGTGCTCGCCGTCTCGGCGAAGACGGGTGAGGGAGTCGCAGCTGCTCTCGACGCAGTCGTCGACCGGATTGCTCCACCTGGCGGAAATCCAGACCATCCAGCGCGGGCTCTCGTGTTCGACTCCGCCTACGACCAATACCGAGGCGTCGTCGCCTTTGTCCGTGTCGTGGACGGTCGCTTCATTGCGCGGGAACCGGTCCGGGCGATGGCAGCGGGGACAAGGTTTGAGGCCGAGGAGCTCGGATTCTTCGCGCCCGAACGAACGTCGACTGGAGTCTTGGAGGCCGGCGAAGTCGGCTACCTGATCACGGGCCTCAAGGACGTGAGCCGGCTTCGGGTTGGCGACACGTTGACGACCGAGATGCGACCGGCAGCCGAGGCTCTTCCCGGTTACAAGGACGTGAAGCCGACCGTCTTTGCCGGTCTCTTTCCGACTGACTCGGATGACTACCCGGCACTCCGGGACGCGCTCGAGAAGCTCAAGCTCAACGACGCGTCACTGTTCTATGAACCCGAAACGTCGAAGGCTCTTGGATTCGGTTTCCGCTGCGGGTTCCTAGGTCTCCTCCACATGGAGATCGTGCGCGAACGACTCGAGCGCGAGTTCGACCTCGACCTTCTGGTCACGGCTCCGAACGTTGGTTACCGCGTCATCGACGGCCAGGGCAATGCGACCGAGGTTCATAGTCCGGCAGACATGCCGCGCGAGTACGAGGCGGTGGAGGAGCCTCTTATCCGGGCGACGACAATCGTTCCAAAGGACTACGTAGGGACTGTTATGGAGCTCAACAACGACCGCCGCGGGCGCTTCCACCACATGGAGTACCTGAGCGAGCAGCGGGTGCTCCTCGTCTTCGACCTCCCGCTCGCGGAGGTGGTCTACGACTACTACGACCAGCTGAAATCGCGCACCCGAGGGCTCGCGAGTTTCGACTACGACGTCATCGATACGCAGCAGGCCGACCTTGTGCGGGTCGACATCCTGCTCGCGGGGGAACCGGTCGATGCGCTCAGCATCATCGTCCACCGCGGCGAGGCCGCAGCTCGCGGGCGAACGCTTGTAGACCGGCTTCGGGAAGAGATCCCACGCCAGCTGTTCGATGTGCCGGTTCAGGCCGCTATCGGCTCCCGGATCATCGCTCGCGAGACTGTCAAAGCCCGCCGGAAGGACGTGCTCGCCAAGTGCTACGGCGGTGACGTCACGCGGAAGCGCAAACTCCTCGAGCGACAAAAGAAGGGCAAGAAGCGGATGAAGCAGGTGGGCGCTGTGGAGGTACCGCAGGAGGCCTTCCTCGCCGTCCTCAACCTGGAGGACAATCGGACATGAGTGTCTCGCGTCGCGACGGCAAGCTGGACGGCGTCCGTCACCTCTACGTCCATCTTCCTTTCTGCGCCCATCGATGTGGGTACTGCGACTTCGTGACCGTGGTAGGGCACCGAGACCAACACGTTGCCTACTCGCAGGCGTTGGTCCGTGAGCTCGAGCTCGAGCAATCGCTCCTCGCCGAGTCTCTGGAGACGATCTTCGTGGGCGGCGGCACGCCGACATACACAGGTGGCGAGGCTCTATTCGACCTCCTGACCCGGCTGCCCGGGGCCCATGAGTTCACGGTTGAAGCCAATCCAGAAGGAGTGACTCAGGAGATCGCCGAGCTGCTAGCCCGCGCAGGCGTGAACAGAATCTCGATCGGCGCTCAGAGCTTCAGGCCGCACCTGCTGACCGTACTGGAACGTCGGGCCACCCCCGACGATGTCCGCCGGGCCATCGGCCATTTCCGGAACGCTGGCTTCGACAACATCTCGCTCGATCTGCTTTACGGCGTTCCTGGCCAGACGAAGACGGATCTGGTGAGCGATCTTGAAACCGCGATCGAGCTCGGCGTTGATCATCTCTCGTGTTACGAGCTCGAATCGAAGCGTGGAACTCGCTTTTGGCACGCTCACGGCTTAGAGCTCCCACGCCAGCAGGAGGCGATGGAAGGCTACTTCGAGCTCGTTGTCGAGACGCTCACGGGTGCCGGCTATCGGTGGTATGAGACGTCGAATTTCTGTCGCCCAGGGCGAAGCGCCGAGCACAACCTCGCCTACTGGCATGGAAGGGACTACCTGGGGCTGGGGATTGGTGCGGTGTCGACATGCGCCGGAACCAGGTGGCGGAATACGGCGAAGCTCTCGGACTACCTCCGTGCCCTTGGCGCCGAGGCTCGGCCGCCGCGAGAGGTCGAGCCGCTCTCGCACGACACTCGCCATGTCGAACGACTCATGCTCGGCTTGCGTCTCGACGAGCCTCTGCCTCTCGCCGAGGTTCGCGACGCGATCGATGAATCTGCTCTCCGGCGACTCGAGCACCTCGAGCTCCTTGTCGAAACGGACGGAAATCTCCAGCTCACGCGGCGAGGACGCTTTCTGGGCGGCGCGGTGACCGCTGAACTGATGGTGGAGATCCCGGGAAATTGATTCACTTAGAGCAGTGGGGGATCGACAACCGTTTTTGAGCCAACGCCAGGCACAGCTCCTGGCGAGCGTCGTCGAGGAGTACGTCGCCACGGGATCGCCCGTCGGGTCGAAGACTCTGGTGCAGAAGACCGAGATCGACGTCTCGTCATCGACGGTCCGGTATGAGCTGGCCGTGCTCGAGGAACAAGGCTTCCTCACGCATCCGCACACTTCAGCCGGGCGAGTCCCGACTGACCTCGGTTACCGCTTCTACGTCGACCGTCTCCTCGAGGCTCTCCATCCGCGACCGTCCGTCCCGGAGCTGGAGCTCCCCACCGACAAGGCTCAAGTCGATTCCACCCTCCGGGCAACGACCGAGGCGCTCGCGCAGGTCACGCACCTCCTCGCACTGGTAACGGCGCCGCCGATCGAGTCGACGCTCGTGCGACACGTCGAGGTGCTGCTCTTGCAGCCGCAGGTCGTGATGGTCGTGGTCATAACCTCGACCGGCGAGGTCAAGAAGGAGGCCTTTGGTTTCGAGCGGTCGGTGGATCCCGGTCTTGCGGAATGGGCACACGAGTACCTGAACCACCAGCTGTCCGGTCTCCAGTTGAGCGGGAGACTCCTCCGCGCATGCTTTGAGAACCCGGAACTGAGTCCACTCGAGCGCGAGTTTCTGGCCGTGTGCCAACCGGCCTTTATCGAACTCGTCGACTCAGGCGAGCAGAGTATGTACGTCGGTGGAGCCGCAGGCCTTCTCGACGAGTTCCGAGAAGACGACCTGCGGAGCTACCAGCGGCTCCTCGAAGTTCTCGAACAGCGCGTCGCGCTCCTCGAGCTCATGCACGTCAGCCTCAGCTCGAAACAACCGTTCGTGCGAGTCGGCGCTGAGCTCGAGGATCCAGATTTACAGCGCGTTTCGCTCGTCGGAGCGCCCTACGGGCTGCAGCACCGAAATCTCGGAACGGTGAGTCTCCTCGGTCCCACGCGGATGGACTACACGAAGGCCATCGACGCGGTTCGGTCCGCGGCGCACGAGCTCTCCCGTTTCGTCGAGGAGCTCTACGAGGAGTGATCCTCCGAGACCGCCCGTTACTGGGATTCAAACGAGAGAAGAAGTCATCTCAGCCTGGCGTGAGAATCCGGCACGGCGCTCGTGGGCTAAGGAAGTAACCTAAGACGGTGGCTACGACTGGGCGAGATTACTACGAGGTGCTCGGGGTGCCCCGCACCGCGAGCGAGAAGGAGATCAAGTCGGCGTTCCGGCGACTCGCGCGCGAGCTCCATCCGGACGTCTCAAACGAGCCCGACGCCGAAGAGCGATTTCGTGAAGCAGCCGAGGCCTATGAAGTTCTTTCAAAGGCCGAGACGCGCGATCTCTACGATCGGTACGGCCACGAGGGGCTCCGAACGGGCGGCTTCCGACCGACGGATTTCGCGGACCTCGGCGACCTGTTTGCGGCGTTCTTCGGGGATGACTTCTTCGGCGGAATGGGCGGCGGCCGCGCGCGACGTTCACGCGGTGCCGATGTCCTGGCGGAGGTCGAAATCGAACTCGTCGAGGCGGCAGCCGGCGTAAAGAATCCTGTCACACTTCGAGTCGACGTGTCCTGCCAGACATGTCATGGCAGCGGCGCGGCGCCCGGCACGAGCCCACAGCGTTGCGGAACGTGTGGCGGCGCCGGTCGAGTCCAGGCCGTCTCCTCCTCATTGCTCGGCCAGTTGATCCGCACCCAGACCTGTCCGGACTGCCGAGGTGTGGGCCAGCTGATCCACGATCCCTGTTCCGACTGCCGTGGCACGGGCCGTCGGACGCAAGACCGAGTTCTCGAGGTGGAGATTCCTCCCGGCATCCACGACGGACAACGGATTCGGATCTCTGGTGAGGGATCGGTTGGCAACATCGCCGGCCAGCCTGGGGACGCGTACGTGCTGGTGCGCGTGTTGCCCGACGAGCGCTTCGTTCGAGAGGAGAACGACATCGTCTCGACGGTGAGGCTCACGATGACTCAGGCGGCACTCGGCGCTGAGGTGTCGATTCCCACGCTCGACGGCGAGGAGAACCTCTCCTTCGAACCCGGGACCCAGCCGGGCGAGGTCCACGTGCTCCGAGGGCGGGGCATGCCAGTTCTCCAAGGCAGGGGCCGAGGCGACCATCGTGTTCTCGTGACTGTTGGAATTCCGCGAAGCCTGTCGGATGATCAGCGACGGCTCCTCGAAGAGTTCGAGAGTCACGTTCACGACGCAAACTACAAGGAAGACGACAGCTTCTTCGACAAGATCCGGGCGGCATTTCGCTGAGCGACACTTCCGAGCTTCGCCGGGTCTCCGTTCGAGTCTCTCTCGCCGGAGGCGAAATCGCACGCGCCTCGATGATCGAGCTGTTTCCTGCGGGTTTCGAGGAACTCGAGGTCGGCGACGAGCTCGAACTTGCTGCGTATACGGACGCCGCGGGTGAGGAGCGGATACGGCAAGCCTGGCGCGGAGGGGTCTCGGTCGCATCAGTCAGACCCGGGTGGGAGGATGCGTGGAGAGAGTTCCACCAGCCGGTCCGGGTAGGACCACTCTGGATTGGGCCACCGTGGCTCGGACCACCGCGTAATACCCCGGCGCTTGTGATCGATCCGGGGCGCGCGTTCGGTACGGGTGCTCACGAGACCACGAGGCTCTGCCTTGAGTTCCTCATTGAGGAAACGCCGACGAGTCTCCTCGACATTGGGTGTGGGTCAGGTGTCATTGCGATTGCCGCGGCGACGCTGGGCTTCGATCCCGTTATGGCGGTCGACGTCGACCCGATAGCGGTATCAGCTGCGCGTGCAAACGCGGCCTTCAATCATGTTGAGGTCGAGGTCAGTGAACTGGAAGCAACAGGGGATTCTCTGCCATCAGCCAACCTCGCCGTCGCCAACATCGGCCCTGTTGAGCTCGAGCTACTTGCACCGAGGATTGATGCGTGCCGCCTGATCGTGTCGGGCTATCGCGGTGCCGATCGACCGCGGTTCGATAGCTGGCGCCATCTCGCTACCCGGCGATCAGGAGGCTGGTCGGCCCATCTTTTCGAGCGCCTCTAACATGCGCGGCGATGGCGACGTTCTCGGTGAGTTTCCTCGGTTGCAAGGTTTCGCAGAATGATGCTCAGGAGATTCGCGAACACCTGGTCCGTGACGGGCATCAGCAGGTCGATGGGCCGGCCGACGTCGTTGTCATCAACAGCTGCTGCGTGACGAACGAAGCAGTCCGCAAATCACGGCAGGCCGCACGGCGTGCCGTCCGAAACGCGCGGACGGTCTACGTCACGGGTTGTGCAGCAAACCTCCGCGGCGACGCCCTGGGCGAGTTGGGCGCAAACGTGAAGGTGGTGAGGCTCCCAAGCGAGATGACGCCGGCGTTCGTCGCCGGGGATGTCGGAGCGGTCGGCTGCGTTCGAGCTGATACCGGCCTCGATCGGGTGCGGGCGTTCGTCAAGATCCAGGACGGCTGTAGCTTTGGGTGCAGTTTCTGCGTCATTCCGAACGTGCGCGGCGCATCGAGGAGCCGTCCCGCGCGGCGCGTCCTCGCCGAGATCGCGCGGCGCGCGGAGCAGGGTCACCTGGAGGTAGTTCTGACCGGGATCAATCTCGGCTGCTACCGCGATCGAGCGGAGCGATATGACCTCTCACGTCTCGTTCGAGAGGCCGGCGCAACCCCCGGCATCGAGCGCCTCCGACTGTCATCGGTCGAGGTCAATCACCTCACCGACGAGCTGATCGCTGCCATGGTCGAAACGCCGAGCGTCTCGCCCCACTTGCATGTTCCGCTGCAATCGGGCGACGACGGCGTCCTGTCGGCGATGAGGAGGCGGTATACGGCAGAGTCGTTCCTTCGCAGGGTTGGACGGGCGAAAGGATTTCACCTCACGACCGACGTGATCGTGGGCTTCCCGACGGAAGACGACAAGGCGTTCGACAGGACCGTCCGGATCGTAGAGTCAGCCGGAATCACAAAGGTGCACGTGTTTCCGTATTCGCCACGTCCTGGGACGCAAACGGAGCGTGAAGATCCGGTGCCACCGCCCACGAAGAAGCAGAGAAGCGCTCGTCTTCGGGCGGTCTCGGACGCTGCGTGTCGCAGCTGGTGGGCCGGCAAGATCGGGAAAGTGGACGAAGTGCTCGTCGATCGACCCGGCCGAGGGTACGGGCGCGACTACTCGCCGTGGCTGGTCGAGGGCAAGGTCGGGCACATGGTGCGGGTGCGCGGAACTGGCGCGGACGACAGGGGTGTAATCGGTGTCGCAGCCTGAGTGCCTCTTCTGCAATCTCGTGCGCGAGGGTGATCACGTGCATCGGGCAGATGGTTTCGTCGCGATTCGCGACGTCAACCCGAAAGCAGAGGTGCATCTGCTGGTACTCCCCGAGAGACACGTGGACACGTTCCGCAACGTCACTGAGTTCACGGCGGACGAATCGAAACGCATGCTCGAGTTCGTTGCCGAGACCGCGCGCAAGGCCGAACTCGAGGACTATCGCGTGATCGTCAACGTCGGACCGGGCGGCGGCCAGACCATCTTCCACCTCCACTGGCACGTGCTTGGTGGAGGTCTGGGGGCGTTCGAATGAGCCTCATTACGCGGATCGAAGGAGAGCTCAAGGACGCCATGCGGGCGAAAGATGCCGAACGGACGGCGACGCTTCGCCTGACGCTCTCTGCCTTGCGCGCTGCCGAAAAAGACCTGCAACGGCCCCTCAGCGAGAACGAAGAGCTCCAGGTTCTTCAGCGAGAACGGAAGAAGCGCGTCGAGGCCGCGGAAGCTTTTCGTGCCGGCGACCGCGAAGCCGAGGCTGCGAAGGAGGATCGAGAACTCGAGGTCATCGAGGAGTTCATGCCCGAGCCTGTCGATGAAGACGAACTCGAGCGGATCATTGATGATGCAATTGCCGAGACCGGCGCGACGTCGCTGCGCGATCTCGGACGTGTGATGGCGGACGTGATGCCTCAGGTTGCAGGTCGGGCCGATGGGTCAACCGTGAGCCAGTTGGTGCGCGAGAAGTTGGCTTAAGTCAGGGGTTCCTTCATCCGGGGCGTCTCATGTTCGGAGAGGCGCAGGCTCGCTTTACCTCCCACCAACCCCGCTTTTTCCAGTCCAAACACCAAGCGTGACACACGCTTGTGATGTTTCCCACTATGATCGAAGGTGGGTGGTGCTACGGGGTGGCCCCTGGAGTCTCGCCGTGTGTCGGGGGTAAGGGGCGGAAGCGGTCACTATCCTTAGATCGTTGCAGGAAGTTCTCAATGTGTCCAACGAGGTGGCCGCGGAACTGGCCACGGTGGACGACGGCATTCTCACGGCTCTTCGCGACCGCCTCGGTTGCACGATCCTGCTGCGCGGAAACCGGCTGACTCTGGAAGGCGAAGGCTCGAGCGTCGGCGAGGCCCGCGTTGTCATCGACGAACTCGTGGGCCTCGTCGAGGGCGGGCATGCGATTGGGCCGAGTACGGTCGATGCGGTCCTCGCTGCGCTCGATGCGTCCGAGGATCTTCGCGATGTGTTCGAGGACGTTGTGTGGCGCCACCGCGGAAAGGCGATCACGCCCAAGACGATCAATCAGAAGCGCTACGTGAGCGCGATCCGAAAGTGCACGATCACGTTCGGTATCGGCCCGGCCGGAACTGGGAAGACGTACCTCGCCATGGCTCTCGCGGTCTCGGCAATGGCGGAGAGGCAAGTCAGTCGCATCATTCTCACTCGACCCGCCGTCGAAGCCGGCGAGCGGCTTGGTTTCCTGCCGGGCGACATGCTCGCGAAGGTCGATCCGTACCTCCGGCCGCTCTACGACGCCCTCTACGACATGCTGGATGCTGATCGGCTGAACGCCTACATGGAAAAGGGCATGATCGAAGTCGCGCCGCTCGCTTTCATGCGAGGTCGAACTCTAAACGACTCCTTCATCATTCTGGACGAGGCACAGAACACGAGTCCCGAGCAGATGCAGATGTTTCTGACGCGACTTGGGTTCGGATCGAAGATGGTGGTGACGGGCGACGTGACGCAGGTTGATCTACCTCGTGATCAGGCATCCGGACTCATCCACGTGAGCAAGATCCTCGACCAGATTGACGGCGTCGACTTCATCGAGTTCGGAAATCAGGACGTCGTACGCCACGTTCTCGTTCAGCGCATCGTCGAGGCGTACAAGCTCCACGCAGAGGAAACCGGCACGGCGCGGCATAGATGATCGCGATCGAGCTTTCAAACCGCAGTGGAGTCGAGGTCGATGAAGCAGCCGTCGTGAGCACCTGTCGAACCGTGCTAGACGCGGAAGGAGTCGAATCCGGCGAGCTCGGCATTGCTCTTGTACCGGCCGCCGAGATTCGGGACCTCAAGCGCGATCACCTCGGCGTCGACGAGAACACCGACGTGCTCTCATTTCCGATCGACCGCCGGGACGAACTCCCGGCTGGGGTTCCGCGCCAACTTGGTGACGTCGTGCTCTGTCCGGAGGTCGTCGGCAGTGAGTGGAAGCGCCCGCTGATTCACGGTCTACTCCATCTCCTCGGTCACGACCACGGCGCCGAGATGCAGCGCCACGAGGAGTTGTACGTCTGATGGCCACGCCGCCGAAGGCACCAGATCGGCCGGAACCAACGGTTCAGGTGCCGGAGTCACCCGAGGCTCCCCCGCGCCGCAGGCTCTCGTTCCTGCGCAGCAGCCCGAGTCCCGGCGATCCCGCCTCTCGTCTCTCGGCTCGCCGCAGCCCGTCGGTGCTCCAAAGCCTCAATTACGCCTTCGAGGGCGTCATCCACGTGCTCCGAACGCAGCGCAACATGCGGATCCACTTCGCTATCGCGGTTGTCGTGCTCGTCACCGCCTTTGCGCTCGACGTCACCAAGCTTGAGCTAATTGCTCTGCTGCTTGCCATTGCCTTCGTGTTGCTCGCGGAGATGGTCAACACCGCGGTCGAGGCAACGATCGACGTTGCAGCAGCGCGCTTCGATCCGCTGGCAAAGCTCGCGAAGGACATTGCGGCTGGAGCGGTTCTCATCGCCGCGACAGTTGCGGTCGCTATCGGGTACCTCGTTTTCGTCGACCGGCTGGGCCAACCGAGCTATCGGCTAATCACCCGCGTACGCGAGGCGCCGATCAACCTCACGATTATCGCCCTCATCGTGATCATCATCCTGGTGATCACGATCAAGGCGCTGAGTGGTCGTGGTACGCCTCTTCGCGGTGGATTTCCGTCGGGTCATGCCGCACTTGCGTTCGGCGGCTGGATGGCCATCACGTTCGTCGCCGCCGACTTTCGTCACCGACTACTGATCTCGACGGTTGCATTCATTATGGCGTTGCTCGTCGCTCAGACGCGCGTCGAGTCGGGCGTTCACTCAACAACCGAGGTGATTTCCGGCGCTGTCTTGGGTGCTCTCGTCAGCCTAGTCCTCTTTCAGCTCCTGTCGTGACCGATCAGGAGCTGTACGAGGCTGCGGTTCGCGCCGCCAGCGAGGCATACGCCCCCTACTCGACGTTTCACGTCGGCGCGGCCGTTCTCGCTCGTGACGGTCGTGTGGTCACCGGCGCGAACGTCGAGAACGCGTCTTATCCGCTAGGCGTGTGCGCAGAACGGTCGGCTCTGGTTTGTGCCGTTGCCGGCGGTATCCGCCCAGGCGAGGTGGAGGCGATCGCGATCACGGCTTCGCCATGCGGCGGTTGCCGACAATGGCTCCTCGAGTTTCGTATCGATCGTGTCTCGTTCATGCACGAAGGAGAGCTTTTGACGCGACGCCCGACAGAGCTTCTTCCAGACTCGTTCGCGCTCGATCTGTGATCGCTTCATGAAGAGTGGCTTTGTCGCCGTCGCGGGCCGGCCGAATGTTGGAAAGTCGACGCTCGTCAATGCGCTTGCAGGCGCCAAGGTCGCGATCGTTTCGGATAAGCCGCAGACGACTCGACATCGGATTGCGGCCGTCGTCCACGGCGCAGGCTATCAACTCATACTCGTCGACCTGCCCGGCTTCCAGCGACCGCTCGATCCCATGACCGAGCGAATGCGTCACTCGGTCGACGCGGGCCTGGCAGACGTCGATGCCATTCTCTTTGTCCTGAGCGCAGCGGAGCGAAGTGGCCCAGGAGACCGCTATGTCGCGAACAGCGTCTTCGAGAACGGAGCTCCCGTGGTCATTGCTTTGAACAAGGTTGATCGGATCGACCCCGGGCAGATTGCCGAGCAGATTGAGGTCGCTGCGAGGTTGGGTGACTTCGTCGAACTTCATCCTGTGAGTGCACTGACCGGCGACGGAGTGTCGAGCCTGAGGGACACGCTCTGCGGGCTCTTGCCAGACGGGCCAACCTATTTCCCGCCCGATGAGCTGACAGACCTTGGTCTTGAGCTTCGCATCGCCGAGCTCATCCGGGAGCAGGCACTCGCTTTGACCCGTGAAGAGATCCCGCATGCCCTGGGCGTTGAGGTGGCCGAAATTAAGGGAGGCCAAGTGGGGGCGAGGATCTACGTTGAAACTCGCTCGCAAAAGGGAATCGTGATCGGCAGGGGCGGGAGTATGATCAAGGACATCGGGTCGCGGGCCCGACCCGAGATCGAAAGGCTCCTAGGCCGGCAGGTGTTCCTCGAGCTCCAGGTCAAGGTGCGACCGAAATGGCGGCAGGATGCCGCACTGCTCGAGCGTCTCGGAATCTGACATAGACAAAGAGGGGTGAGAGTGCGCAGCGCTGACGAGTTCGAAGGTCGCTTGGCCAAGTATGTCTTCGAGCGATCGGAAGAGGCGCGTGCCGTTCGGGTCGGCGAGAAGGAGACGAGCGAGCAGGCCGCCATCGTCGCTCGTTACGCGGACCTGTTCACACGCGAGCAGCATGCTTCGCTACGAGATTCAGAGGACGAGAGCGACGGCCTCGAGCGGGAGCGGCTTCGGAGGCTTCGGGAGGCCTGTGCGAGCGGCATTGCCGCGGCCGAACTCTCCGAGGACTACGACGAGCTTGAGAATGCGATCCTCGCCCATCGGATTGAGTTCCGCGGAGAATCGATGCCACTCAGGTCTGCCCAGGCGCGCCTCGCTGTCCTCGACGCGTACGCGGATCGTGAAGAGCTCGGGGAACTCACAGGCGAGGCATCAGCCCTCTTCAACGATGGCCGGTTCAGCCTGCTCAGTCGCGCTGACGCGATCGATTCTGCCTTGTCGGGGGAGCCCGACCCAATCGCCCGGAGCTCAGAGCTGAAGGGCATCGACCTGAGATCTCTCGCCAAGGCGCTGAGCGTCACGACGACCAAGCAGGCCGGCTTCTGGCCTGCGTTTCGACAACGATGGGTCGAACAACTCCTCGGAGACGACACCGAGCTCGAGCCCAGCTCGTCTCACGTCGCGTACATCCGACGGCTCTCGCCGATGGCCGATGTGTATACGAAGGAACGCTCGGTTCCTGTGTGCCTTGAGACTCTCGAGAAGCTTGGCTTCGACTTAGCTCACGACTCGAGCATTCAGCTGGACTTGGACGACCGACCTCAGAAGAACCCTCGGGCTTGTGTCATCGCGTCAGACCCTCCACGTGTCGTCCATCTGATCACCCGTTCGCAGGGCGGGCTTCACGACTATCAGGCACTCCTTCATGAGGCCGGTCACGCACTCCACTACGCCGGCTGTGATCTGCAACTTCCGTATACCTTTCGGAAGCTCGCTCGAGACCACGCGCTGACCGAGATCTACTCGTTTCTCATAGAGTCGATCACCCGCGAGGTCGCATGGCATGCCAAGCACTTCGGTCTCGACGATCAGGAGGCGGGCAACCGCGCTGAAGCTACGCGCTTTCTCGAATTGTATCTCTTCCGCCGCTACGCCGCGAAGTTGCATTACGAGCTTCAGGTTTGGGCCGACTTCGATAACGCGTTCGACTACGCGCCCATCTACTCCGAGCGCCTCCTTTCTGCCACGGGCTTTCGGTACCGAGCCGATGGCTTCCTGGCCGACATGGATGAGGGCTTCTATTCCGCCGACTACCTTCGAGCCTGGATCAGAGCCGCCCAAGTCCGGCAGTTCCTCCGGACCGAATACGGTGAGGATTGGTGGAAAATGGCCGAGACCGGCGCATTTCTGCGAGAGCTCTTCTTCGAGGGAACGCGGCCGAGTAGTGAAGAGATCGCTGAGCGTCTCGGCTTTGAGCCGTTGGACACACGTCCGCTCCTCGACGAGCTTGCCGATTCCGTCTGACATGGCTCGACGGCACACGCCCAGACAGGAGGGCCGGAGCGGGTACTCGTCCGCGCCGGGTTAGACTGGAGTCGAGATCCGCATGGCCCAGGCACCAGCGCTTCCACATGGATTTGAGCTCCCTCTCGAGCCCCGGCTTCCTCGAATCGGATCGGTCGACCAGGTCGCGGTCGAGGAGCGGGCGATCTCGTTGTCGCGACGGTCGATAAAGCGCGAGTCGAAGTTGTTCGCGCTCGACCTCGCTGTCCGAATGTGCGATCTGACCACGCTCGAGGGCGCGGATACACCGGGCAAAGTCGCCGCTCTCTGCTCAAAAGCGCTTCGGCCGGATCCCTCCGATCCTGCTATCCCTTCGGTGGCGTCGGTGTGCGTGTACCCGAGTCTCGTACGTCAGGCGGCGAAGCATCTTGACGCAAGCGCGGTAAAGGTTTGCTCGGTCGCGACCGCGTTCCCGGCCGGTCAGAGCCCGACCGATCTCAAAGTTGATGAAGCACGCCGTGCGGTCGAGTTGGGTGCGAACGAAGTCGACATGGTTATTGATCGTGGGGCGTTCCTTTCCGGAAACTACGCGAAGGTCTACGAGGAAGTTCGGCTGGTGAAGGAGGCGAGCGCTCCTGCCCATTTGAAGGTGATCCTCGAGACCGGTGAACTCGGTACGTACGACAACGTCAGACGTGCGAGCCTGCTTGCGATCGCGGGCGGCGCCGACTTCATCAAGACCTCCACCGGAAAAGTGCAGCCGGCGGCGACGCTTCCAGTCTGTCTCGTCATGCTCGAGGCCGCCCGGGATGTGTACGAGGAGACCGGCAAGCGAGTTGGTGTGAAAGTCGCCGGGGGTATCAGAGCGAGCAAGCAGGCGGTTCAGTATCTCGTCGTGGTAAACGAGACGCTGGGGCCTGAGTGGTTGACGCCAGACCTCTTCCGCTTTGGTGCCTCATCTCTGCTCAATGACGTGCTGATGCAGATCAGGAAGGAGAAGACGGGTCGCTATCAAAGCCCCGACTACTTCACCGTTGATTGAGACCGCTCGACTGAGAGTTGTCTATGGCCGGCCCGCCCTTTCGTCATCCGGCGACTCGAGAACATGAACGACGCAGGCTCCAAGCTCGAAAAGCGCCAGGACGGCTCGCTCGTTCCGTCGGCTTTCGAATACGCAGCGGCTCCAGAGTCTCGGGACATCGTCTCTCTCGATGAGCGATACGGTCTCTTCATCGGCGGCGAGTTTGTCGAGCCACGTTCCGCTGAATTCCACGCCAGCGTCAATCCCGCGAACGAAGAGCCGCTTGCCGAGTTCGCGTACGCCGGCGACGAAGACGTCGGCGCGGCTGTTGCGGCGGCACGCGTCGCGTATGAAGACGGGTGGTCGAGCTGGGATCCCAGTGAGCGCGCGAAGGTCATCTTTCGGATCGCGCGACTGTTGCAGGAACGCGCTCGCGAGTTCGCGGTGCTCGAGTCGCTCGACGGTGGAAAACCGATCCGCGAGTCACGAGACGTCGACCTCCCCCTGGCCGCCGCCCACTTCTTCTACTACGCAGGCTGGGCGGACAAGTTGGAGTACGCCTTTCCGAATCGGCGGCCTCGTCCGATCGGAGTCGCAGCCCAGATCATCCCCTGGAACTTCCCACTCCTCATGCTCGCGTGGAAGGTCGCTCCCGCACTCGCGGCCGGCAATACGGTCGTATTGAAACCGGCGGAGACGACTCCGCTCACAGCCCTGCTGTTTTGTGACGTTCTTCGTCAAGCGGAGGTCCCCCCGGGCGTGGTCAACATCGTGACCGGGGACGGACGGACCGGAGCTTCTCTTGTCCGCCACGAGGACGTCGACACGGTCGCGTTCACCGGCTCGACTGAGGTCGGCAAGGAGATCCAGAAGGCCGTCGCCGGAACCGGTAAGCGGCTAACACTCGAACTCGGCGGCAAGGCGGCCAATGTCATCTTCGACGACGCCCCGCTCGATCAGGCCGTCGAAGGCATCGTGAACGGGATCTACTTCAACCAAGGCCACGTGTGCTGTGCCGGCTCTCGACTGTTCGTCCAGGAGTCGATTCAGGACGCCGTCATGACGAGGCTCAAGAGACGACTCACCACACTCCGGGTCGGTGATCCGCTCGACAAGAACACCGATCTCGGGGCGATCAATTCGAAGATGCAACTGGACAAGATCACTGAGCTCGTGGAGAGCGGACGGAACGAGGGGGCTGAGATCTACCAGCCGAGTTGTCAGCTGCCCGACAAGGGTTGGTGGTTCGCGCCGACCGTATTCACCGAGGTGGCCCAGAGCTATCGGATTGCGCAGGAGGAGATCTTCGGCCCTGTCCTCTCGGTGTTGACCTTCCGGACACCCGACGAAGCGGTCGAGAAGGCGAACAACACACCGTACGGACTGTCGGCGGGCGTTTGGACTGAGAAGGGCTCACGCATCTTGTCGATGGCGCAGCGGCTTCGAGCCGGAGTGATTTGGGCCAACACGTACAACCGCTTCGACCCGGCTTCACCGTTTGGCGGCTACAAGGAGTCCGGCTTCGGTCGGGAGGGAGGGCTCCATGGCCTCGCGCCGTACCTCAGCTTCGATGAGTGATGTCCATCACGCACACCGCCACACCCCACCCTGGGTGGGGAGGTGTCGTCCACCCACCGCCCGTTTTGATCGTAACTCGGCGGATGTGACGCGTTGCGCGCGCTCCATGCCAAGTAACAAGAGATCCATGCCAGAGCGTGCTCCCACCGCGGTGTTCGAACGCGGCCGTCGGGGGACGTTCTTGGCATGCGTCCCGTCGCTCGAGACTCTCAAGTGCGGATGAGCCGACTGCCCATCAACAAGACGTACAAGCTCTACATCGACGGAGCATTCCCACGCTCAGAATCTGGGCGCTCCTACGAGCTTCAAGGCGCTAACGTGGCGTGGGGGTCACGGAAAGACCTTCGCGACGCGGTGAGTGCGGCTCGAAAAGCATTCCCCGGTTGGGCCGGGAAGACCGCCTACAACCGTGGCCAAATCCTCTACCGGGTCGCGGAGATACTCGAGGGGCGCCGCGGGCAGTTTGCGGAACTCGGCGTAGCCGACGATGAGGTGGGCGCGGCGATCGACTCCTGGGTTTGGTATGCCGGTTGGGCGGACAAGCTCGCTCAGGTTCTCGGCTCTTCAAATCCCGTGGCTGCCCCGTACTTCAACTTCACGCTGCCCGAGCCGACTGGAGTCGTGGGCGTGGTCGCCCCTGAGGCACCGCCGTTGCTCGGACTCGTCCGGCGGATCGCGCCCGTTCTCGTGGGCGGAAACACAGCAGTCGTCGTGGCGGCCGAGAGCCATCCTCTTGAGGCCATCACACTCTGTGAGGTTCTTGCTACGTCGGACGTCCCAGGGGGTGTCGTCAACGTCCTGACGGGTCGGAAGGACGAGTTGGCTCCCTGGATGGCATCGCACATGGACGTCAATGCGCTCGATCTTCTCGGCATCGACACCGGTCGGGCCGACCTGGAGAGGCTTGCGGCCGAAAATGTGAAGCGAGTCGCGGGAAGCGGTGAAGGCCAGTCCCTCTGGCATGCGACCGAGTTTCTGGAGCTCAAGACCGTTTGGCACCCGATCGGGGTGTGAGGACGCGGGTGGGCCGGTTCAGCGAAGCGATCTCTGAGGGTGACGGAATCTCGATCATCCCGATTCTGTCCGGCGACATCGCAGCTCTGGCTGCACTCGCAGAGGAGGCCCGCGCCGAGGCTCTTGCCGTCCGGGTTGTCGACGACGTTGCGCGGGCGCGGTCAAGTACGGGCCTGCCGATCATCACCCGTGAGCGGATCGAAGCGGGCGAGCGACTCCGCGCCGTTGAGTCCGCCCGGGCTGACGCCTGTTGCCTTGTCGTCGGTCAGGTCGAGGACGGGGATCTTCTCGAGAATCTCTACGCTCAGGCCGCAGAGCTCGGGATCGAGTGCGCACTCGACGTTCGCGATGAGGACGAGCTCGAGGCCGCGCTCGAGCGCGTCGATCCAGAGATTCTGATCCTGTCAGAACGGGATGCTGTTGACGAAGTGGAGAGTCTCGAGCGAACGTTCGAACTGCTCGTGAACGTCCCAGCGGGCAAGCTTGTGATCTCGGAGAGCCGTATCTCGACGCGCGCTGAGGTGCTTGCGCTCGAAGAAGCCGGCGTGGACGCACTGATCCTCTCGGACACGCCCGAAACAGGGCGATTCGCGGCGGTGATCGCCGAGCTCTCGGGGCCGGAACCGCCGACTGCGTAGTTCGAGTTCGCTCAGCCGAAGAACGCCTTGGCGACCGAGTACCACTCGGCTGGCACCGTCTTGATCTCGGTCACGGCACTCTCGATCGGTACGGCGACGACGTCGTCTCCATGAAGGGCGGCCATCATTCCGAACTCCTCTGCCTCGACCAGATCGGCTGCTTTCAGCCCATAGCGCGTGGCGAGAATTCGATCACGAGCGGTGGGCGAACCGCCACGCTGTACGTGGCCGAGGACCGTCACGCGCGTTTCAAATCCAGTGCGCTCCTCAATCTCGCGCGCCAGGGCATCGCCCACGCCGCCGAGACGGATGTGCCCGAACGCATCGCGGGAAGCGTCTTTCGTGATCATTCGCGTGACACCTGATTCGTACGTCATCTTGTAGCCCTCGCTCACGACCACGATCGAGAAGTCTTTCCCTCGGCCGTGGCGACGCTCGAGCTCCGAGCAGCACTGTTCAACGGTGATCGGCTCCTCGGGGATCAGAATGACATCGGCTCCGCCCGCGATTCCGCTCATGACGGCGATCCAGCCCGTGTGTCGGCCCATTACTTCGACCACCATGACGCGGTTGTGGGATTCGGCAGTCGTATGGAGCCGATCAATTGCCTCCGTTGCAATCCAGACCGCCGTGTCGAAGCCGAAGGTGTAGTCGGTCGCCGAGAGGTCATTATCGATGGTCTTCGGGATCCCGACGACTGGAAAGCCGTGCTCCTCGTGGAGCTTCGCAGCGACTCCAAGCGTGTCCTCGCCGCCGATGGCGACCATCGCGTCGAGGCTTTCGTCCTCCGTCGTCGAAAGAACCTTGTCGACGCCTCCCTCGATCTTGTATGGGTTTGTTCGCGTCGTCCCGATGATCGTTCCGCCGCGCGGCAGGATTCCGCTGATTTCTCGGTAGCCAAGCGAGAAGAGATCGTTCTCGATCAGGCCCCGCCAGCCGCCTCGTATCCCGATGTACTCGTGACCGCGATCGAGTGTCCGTCGGCCGACAGCTCTGATGACAGCATTGAGACCCGGGCAGTCGCCCCCGCCCGTCAGAACTCCCACCTTCTTGGACACGCCTCCCCCTCCTCGGATTGCCTCTTGAACCTTTAGCGCCTATGCCGAAGGCGGGAGTCGAACCCGCACGGGCCAAAGGCCCACTGGATTTTGAGTCCAGCGCGTCTCCCAGTTCCGCCACTTCGGCTCGCGATTCAGAAAGGAGCTTAGTGCACCCCCGCCCGGGTGGGGGGTCCCACTAACCCGATCTTAATCGGTGCTATTTCGATACTTTCGAGCGGAAGGCGCCGGATCTCAAATCCCGCGTACGCGGGCGAAGCGTGGAAGGATTCTGCGCCGATCCAGGACGGGGCAGCGTGCTGACCTGTTCTACGGCGTTTCGCCCGCGAGGATCTTCGAGAGAGTCGAGAGCTCGATGTTTCCGCCCGACACGATGCAAACGACCTGCTCCGCGTCCGGCGGAGATCCTTGGAGGGCCGCTGCAACTCCGAGTGCACCGGCCCCCTCTGAGACGATCGAGTTTCGCTCAGCAAGGAGACGGAGGGCGGCGGCAGTCTCTTCGAGGGTGACCGCGACAGCGCCGTCGATGAGCCGCAGAAGGCGAGGCCACATCCGGGGTAGTACCGCGGGGCCACCGGCGCCGTCCACAAACGAGGGTTGATAGATGATCTCGGTAGGCGAGCCGGCTGCAAGCGATGCCGAGAGGGGCGCCGCCGTTGCTGGCTCTACGGCGAAGACTTTGGCGTCTGTCCCCAAACCGCGTACGGCGCTCGAAATCCCGCAGCTCAGCCCACCGCCACCGAACGGAACCATGATCGCCTCGACCTCGGGCAAGTCTTCGACCACTTCGAGACCGATCGTCCCGTTGCCAGCCATGACAGCCTCGTCCTGAACTGGGTGGACGAAGAACCCGTCGAGCCCTTCGAACTGACCTTCTTGCATCGCCTGCCACCATCGGTCGATCGAAACCGAAACGACTCTCCCGCCGAGTCGCTCGACGGCGGCGGTCTTTGCGTCGGGCGCGTGCTCGGGTACCACAACGGCGCAGTTGATCCCGCGCTGTCTCGCCGCCCAGGCCACGCCCTGGGCCATGTTGCCGGCGCTTGTGGTCCACACTCCGCGATCGAGTTCCTCAGCCGGTGCGTTTGCGATGGCGTTGAGCGCGCCGCGCAGCTTGAACGATCTGATTGGCTGGAGGTTCTCGAGCTTCAGATAGATCTGGCGTCCGGCCGAGGGTTCGTCCAACCGCACAAGGGGCGTGCGAACAACCTGACCGGCAATGGCTCGGCGAGCAGCCTCAATTGAGCCCAGGTCGATCAGAACCTCACCCATTGGCCGGTCTCGGACGTGGTGGCCCTGGCGTAGAGCGCCTCCGCGGTCGCGAGATCCTCCACGGCCAGACCGAGCGACTTGAAGACCGTCAGCTCTTCGTCCGATGTCCGACCTGGGGCATTTCCGACGAGCACCTCTCCTAGTTCGGCGCGGATATGACTGGGGGAGAGGTCTGCCTCGCGCGCCGCCATCAGGAAGTCGCCAGACTCGTTGAGTGTCGATTCTCTTCGATCGACGAACAGAGACGCGTCGGCCACCGTTTCCGTATCGAGTTCGCGCGTTGAGGCAATACTTGACCCGACGGCGTTGATATGAGTCCCGTCCGAGAGCCACCGGCGGTCGAGGACGGGCTCCTTCGCAGATGTCGCCGTGACGACGATCTCTGCATTCCGCACCGCCGCTTCGGCAGACTCGACCGCCTCGACGCGGAACGGGCAATTCGGACCCATTGATTCGACGAACTCGTCGAGATGCGCTGAACTTGGTCCCCACACGCGTGCTCGAGTGAGCTGTCGAACTGCGGCCATTGCCACAAGATGCGAGCGGGCCTGAACTCCGGTACCGAGAATGGCGAGCTCATGAGCGTCCTGGCGGGCGAGCAGCCGAGTTGCAACACCTGAGACCGCCGCGGTGCGGATCGCCGTGATCGCGGAAGCATTCATCACTGCCTTCAACTCACCTGTCTCCCCGTCGTGCAGGAGGACGGTACCCTGATGGCTGTCGAGTCCGCGAGCAGCGTTGCTCCCGAAAACGCAGACCTCTTTCAGGCCAAAGACTGGCTCAGGGACGGAGCGATGGGCAGGCATGAGCGCCATGAGACCCGCGCCGCGCTCGGGCCGGAGTAGCGTGCGAAGCGGCATGGACATCTCGCCGCGCTCGAGCGCAGTAAGAGCGTCCACCATCACATCGACGGCATCCGCAATTGGGAGAAGCTCATGGACTTCGGCGTCGCCGAGGACGAGAACGCGCATCAGCCGAAGATCTCCGTGAGCTCCGCGTGCCCAGGCTCGGTCAGCTCGAGATCGAGCGCAGCCTGAGCCGGCGCCAAGTGCTGAGGGCTTCTCGGGCCGATCACGATCGCGGTTACCAGAGGATGACCGAGGAGCCATGCAAGCGCGAGCGTCGCCATGTCCACGCCGCGCTCGCTTGCCGCCGCTCTGAACCGCTCGAGGGCGTCGAAGACAGCCGACTTGGTGAAATCTGTGTACGGCTCCGGCCGAAGTGTCATTCGCGAGTCTGCGGGGTATGGCTGGCCAGATTGATACTTCCCGGTCAGCCACCCTCCGGCGAGTGGGCTGAAGGGCGTGTAGCCAAGTTCTTCGCGTGCGCAGACCGGAAGGCTGCCATCCTCGTCTCGGCGGTCGAGGAGGCTGAACGAGTTCTGAACCCATTCGAACCGCACCAGGCGATTCTGGGAGCTCGTCTCGAGCGCGTCGGCAAGGCCGGGACCGTCGATGTTGCTTGCGCCTACCGCTCGGACTGTGCCTCGCTGCACGAGCTCGTCCATCACCGCGAGAGTCTCGACGATCGGCGTCTTCGGATCCGGCTCGTGGGTCAGGTATAGATCAATTCGATCGACGCCGAGCCGTCGGCGGCTCCCGTCGATCTGTCGCAGGATGCGCGCTCGCGAAAGGCCACGATCGTCAGGGTCGCCGTGGACCGAGTGGAACACCTTCGTTGACAGGACGATGCGTTCGCGAACCTCCGAACCTTTCGCGTCGAGCCATTTCCCGATGGCAGTCTCACTTCGTCCGCCGCCGTAGGCGTCGGCCGTGTCGAAGGTGCTGATGCCCATCTCCCAGGCGGCGTCCATCAATTCGAATGCCTCTTCGTCAGATTCGCCGTGGCCGAAGAATTCGGGTGCCGAGCCGATACCGCCGAAGTTCCCGCAGCCGAGGATGATCCGAGAGACCACGATACCGGTCTGCCCGAGAGTCCGGAATTCCACTAGCGCAAGAGTGTCGCATGTTTTCGTAGCGCGCCCAGAAGCGTTTCCATGTCCTCCGCGGAGTTGTAGAGATGCGCCGAGACGCGAAGATTTCCATCCCGCGAGGAGGTGATGATTCCCTCCTTTGCGAGGGCGTCGACCAGCGCATGTTCGTCGGTTGAGGCGATAGCAATCAGTGCAGCTCGTTTTGCAGGATCTCGCGGTGTGACGACTCGACCGCCGAGTTCGTCGACGCCAGCGATGAGGAGCTCGTTGAGCTCGCGAACGTGCTCGTGTATCGCATGAACACCGACGCTCTTCACGATCTCGAGCCCGGCGATCCCCGCATAGATGTTCGGAACCGGCGGCGTTCCTGCCTCGAACCGCCGGGCAGTGTGAGAGGGCGAATAGTCGCGGATGTCCATCTTGAAGATGTCTTCGTCGGCGAACCAGCCCGTCGTGGTGGGCAGCAGGTGCTCGATGCGGTCGGCGCGCGCAAAGAAGAACGCCAGCCCCGCTGAACCAAGCAGGTACTTGACGGTGCCAGCCGTTAAGAAATCAACGCCGCTGGTTCGGACGTCGATCGGTACCGCCCCCGCCGCCTGATACGAGTCGGCGAGAACCAGCGCCCCGCGCTCGTGTGCGAGTTCGGTAATTGCTCCGATGTCCTGTCGGCTTCCGTTCCGGAAGCAGACGTGACTCACGGCAACCAGCGCTGTCCGCTCGTCGACGACGTCGGCGAAGTGCTCGAGCGGGATCGTCGCGTCGTCCGCCTCACCCACATGAACGACGTCCCAGCCACGAAGCTCCTGGGCGTGGGAGATCTGCCCGACGGTCGGAAACTCGAAGTCGCTGATCACGATCTTGTGCCGCTCGTCGTCGGGTCGGAAAGCGCTCATCAGTGCGTTCACTCCAGCCGAGACCGAGGCGGTTACGGCGACCTCGTTTGGTGCAGCGTTGATGAGTTCCGCGAAGCTCGCCCGGGCCGTCTCGGCCCGTTCGACCCAGTAATCCCATGGCGCGCCCTTCTCCTCCCAGTCTCGGAGGTACTCCTCGTACGCGCGACGAACGTCGATTGACAGAGCACCCTGGCTGC
This sequence comes from uncultured Gaiellales bacterium, assembly GCA_964436315.1. Classification (GTDB taxonomy): domain Bacteria; phylum Actinomycetota; class Thermoleophilia; order Gaiellales; family Gaiellaceae; genus CAYTCZ01. The sequence continues at coordinate 27,269 of CAYTCZ010000026.1, forward strand.
AGGCGTTCAGGTACACCTGCCGCTCGAGGATTGGAAATCGACTGCGGACGTCGCTCGGCAACGAGACCGGCGCAACCGACTCAACGGCCAAGATACGCCTTCTTCAGGTCCTCATTCTCGAGGAGGGCGGTGGCCTTGTCGGCAAGCGCGATCTGCCCGGTCGCGAGGACGTAGCCGCGATCCGCGATCGAGAGCGCCATATTTGCATTCTGCTCGACCATCAAGATCGAGACGCCGGACTCGTGGACCTGCTTGATCAGCTCGAAGTTCTGCTCGACGAGAATCGGAGCGAGGCCCATCGAAGGCTCATCCATCAGCATGAGCGTTGGGCGGGACATAAGCGCGCGTCCTATCGCAAGCATCTGCTGCTCCCCGCCGGAAAGCGTGCCGGCCGCCTGCGAGCGACGCTCGTGGAGCTTCGGGAAGAGTTCGTACACGCGGTCAAGGTCTTCCTTCAGACTCCACTTCTGGAGGTACGCGCCCATCTCCAGGTTCTCGAGCACGGTCATTGGGCCGAACACTCGCCGGTTCTCGGGCACGATTGCCATCCCGAGTTCGATCCGGTAACTCGTATCGCGGCTGGTGACGTCTTCGCCTTGGAAGAACACGCTTCCGTTGACCGGTCTCACGATCCCGAGACAGGTTTTCAGCGTGGTCGACTTTCCGGAGGCGTTTCCACCGAGGAGACAGACGAGCTCACCTTCGTTCACCTCGACCGTCACTCCCTGGAGAATGTGGATCTGTCCGTAGTACGTGTCGACGTTGTCGAGCTTGAGCAGCAGGCTCATTTCGTCTCCGCCGTTCGGGAGCCGAGATACGCCTCGATGACCCCCGGGTCTTCCGAGACCTCGTAATAGGAACCTTCCGCGATCTTGATGCCGTGGTCGAGAGCGATGACCCGATCCGAGATCCCCTTCACGACGTTCATGTCATGCTCGATCACGAAGATAGTGAAGCCACGTTCGTCGCGGAGTTTCCCGATGAGCTCCGTGATCTCGAGCGTCTCGTTCGGGTTCATCCCAGCCGCCGGCTCGTCGAGGAGGAGCATCCGCGGCTGGGTTGCCATCGCGCGGGCGATCTCGAGTCGCCGACGGTTGGCGTACGAGAGGCTGTAGGCCGGCTGATCCCACCGGTAGCCCATCAACCTGTCTCCGAAGAAGGCGAGCTGTTGCTCCGCGAGCTCGTGGACGCGTTTCTCTTCACGTCGCTGGCCGGGCGTACGGAACATCGCCTGGAGGGAGCGTGCCTTCGTCTTTCCGTAGCTGGCGGCCATAACGTTCTCCTTGACCGTCATGTTGAGGAAGACGCGCAGCGTCTGGAATGTTCGGGCGATTCCTCGCTTGGCGATTTCGTTCGGTTCGAGGCCGAGGAGGCTCTCGCCTTCGAACAAAATCTCGCCGCTGTCGGGAGCGTAGAGACCGGTGATCAGGTTGAAAAGCGTTGTTTTCCCTGCCCCGTTCGGTCCAATCGCGCTGACGATCTCACCCTCGTTCACATTTAGGTCGAGATCGTGAATTACCGACAGACCACCGAAAGACTTGCTTAGTCCGTGTGTTTCGAGTAGGGAGGGCATACGTCAGGTGATCTCGACCCGCGGCGTTCCAAGCATGCCCTGCGGTCTACTCGCCATCAGTATCACGAGGATCGCACCGAACACCAGCTGTCGTGTCACGCTCGGCTCGGCCACGAGACGGTTTTCCCAAAGGAACACTGACATATAGACAATCGGGATCAAGAGCGTCGTCCTCCAGTACCCCTTCGCCTGGATAAAAGCGAGAATCGAAAGTACGAGGAGGACGAAGACGGCGTTGCCTGCGGTCTGACCTTCGTCGAGAACGACCACCCAGTTGAAAACGCCCTCTGCAAGGTTGCTGCCGCGTGCAGCCGTGTCCGCGAGAGCATCGGGCCAGATGGCTTCTACGATTCCGGCGACCGCGAACCCCAACGCGACGACACCAGCGATCACAATCACGAGCCGTCGCCACGGACGCACGAACAGGACGAGGCCGCCCAGGAGCCCGAGGTAGAAGAGCCAGCTCGCACTGTCAACGGAGTTCGGTCGGAGGACGTTTGGAATAGAAGCGATGATGATTGCGCCGAGTATTGCCCCCGGGATGCTTCCGGTCCCCCCAAGGACGAGGGCGGCGTAGATCATGACCAGGAGTATCAATTCGAAGTTCGCGGGGAAGACGCTCGCCTGGACTGCCGCGAACACCGTTCCGGTAAGTCCCGCTGTGGCAGCGCCGAAGACGAACGCCAGAAGTTTCAGGCGGTTGACCGGAACGGTCATACTTTCCGCGGCGAGGGGATCCTCTCGAATAGCGCGCCACGCACGCCCCGTGCGGGATTGGTTGACGTGATAGAGGCCGATGATGACCGCCACCAGCAGGATCAGCTGCAAGTAGTAGTAATCGGTGATCTCGGTGAAGTTGATACCGAATATCTCGAAGTCGTCCAACCGCGTGAGACCGTTCGGCCCCCCGGTCAGATCAAAACCGCTGATCCGATTGCCGTTGTTTGTGATCTCGACGAACATCTGGGCGAAGAAGAGCGTGATGATCGCTAGGTAGTCGCCGAGGAGTCGCCTCGACGGGAGGCCAAGCAAGAGGCCTAGCAACGCCGTCGCAGCGACGACGACGAGGATGGTCACCTCAGTCGGCCAGTGAACGCCGAACTTTTCAGAAGAGAGATACGCGTACATGTAGGCGCCGAAGCCGTAGAAGGCCACGTAGCCGAGATCGAGCATCCCGGCCCAGCCGACGGTGACGTTCAGCCCGATTGCGAGCATCGCGAAGAGGAGAACGTTGAGGCCGACGCGGACGAGGAAATCCGAGTCGGTCAGGAAAGGAAAGATCGCGGCGATAACTGCGAAACCGAGCAGCCGAAGACCCGGGTGAACGCGGTCCCACGATTGCCGCGCCGGGCCCGTCAGACCTCTGTAGGGCTGGGCCCGGGCGTCGACGGTCGCAACCCAGTCATCCTGTCCGATTCGTGCCATCTACCGAGTCACACCTTCGAGGGCAGTGGCTGACCGAGGATTCCGTTCGGACGGAGCAGGAGAAACACAACAAGGATCGCGAAAACGATGAGATTCGAGAACGTCGATGAGATATAGGCAGCCGAGAAGGCTTCCGCCAGGCCGATCATGAGCCCGCCCAACATGGCTCCCGGGATGCTTCCGATGCCGCCCACGACCGCGGCGGTGAATGCTTTGAAGCCGGCAAGGAAGCCCATGAAATGGAAGACGCGCTGGAAGACGAGCCCGACCATCACGCCAGCTGCGCCGGCAAGGATCGACCCGATCAAGAACGTCGCAACGATGACGCGATCGGTGTTGATGCCCATCATCGCGGCCGCCTCTCGATCGACCGACGTGGCGCGCATTGCCTTCCCGAGCTTCGTTCGCCCAACGAGCAGGGTGAGGGCGATCATCAGCAGGATCGCTGAGAGGATTACGAGGATTCGGATCAGCGAGATGTCGAGCGGCCCTGCGTGGATACCGGTCGCCGGACTGATGAGTTTCGGCGTCTCGTAAGAGCGGAACTTCGCCGTGAAAAGGAGCAGGGCGGTCGCCTGGAGAAAGAAGGAGACGCCGATCGCGCTGATGAGCGGTGCGATCCTCGGAGCATTCCGAAGGGGTCGATAGGCGAACCGTTCGATCGTCACGCCGAGCAAGCCGGACATGGCCATTCCCGCCAGGAACATGAGCAGGAGAAGCACTGCGACTGGGACCGCAGGATTGTCGGGGCCGCCGAGCCCGATCAGCACGCCGTAGCCGGCGAAAGCCCCGAACATGTACACCTCGCCGTGGGCGAAGTTGAGGAGCTTCAGAATCCCGTAGACCATCGAGTAACCGAGGGCGAGAAGCGCGTACACACTCCCGAGCGTGAGCCCATTGACGATCTGCTGGACGAAGAAATCCACGAGGCTGCTACGTCATTTGATCAACCGTGGCGAGAGGGCTTTGTCGGGACACACAATGCGCATGGCGGAGCATCTGCGACGCTGCGCAGAGATAGACCGAGAAACGAAGCGGCCCACCCAGGTTCGGATGGGCCGCATAGCGTTCGACTCCTCTTCGATTATGCGACGACGACCTTCTCGCCGTTCTGGATCTGGAGGATGAAGAACTTCCTCGGGGTGACGTCGCCGGCCTCGTCGAAGGCGATCATCTCTCCAATAATCGAGGTCGGGAAGTTCGTGGCGCGAACAGCTTCGATCATGCTTTCACGAGTCGGTTCCTCGCCCGCCTCGCAGATCGACTGCGCCGCAGCCATCAGGACCTCGGCAGCCAAATAGCTCGGAGGTCCAAACGTGCCGAACTCTTCGCCGACGGTGGCGTTGTACTCATCGATGATGCCCTGAATTTCCGGATCGTCGATGGTCGTGATGATAGGCGCGAACACCGAGACGTAGGCGCCTTCAGCCGTGAACTCCGGCGTATCCGTGCCGTCCGAGCCAAACAGCGCAGCCGTCTTCCCCTGCTCGACCATCTGGTCGGCGAAGAGCTGAGCGTTTGCCGCCAGCTGCCACGGCAGGAACACGACGTCGGTATCGTCGGCGATCGTGCTCACAAGCGCTGAGAAGTCCGTCTGGTCCTGACTGACTGACTCGCGGTCGACGGTGACGCCAGCTTCCTCGAGGGCCGACGTCGCAAAGTCCGCGAGGCCGGTTGAGTACGACGTCTGGTCGTCGATGATCAGCACCTTCTGCGCTCCAAGCTGATCAATCATGAAGTTGGCAGCCGTGGGACCCTGGTCGTCGTCCGTCGGCACAACGCGGAAGAACGTCTCGGTGTTCAACGTAATGTCCGTCTGGGTCGACGACGGGGATACATAGGCGATTTGACCGTCGATGACGGCGGCCGCGGCCTCCACGACCGGACTGCTCGCCGGCCCGACGATTGCGAGGATGGAGTCATCGGCGAGGAACTGCTCGGCGACGACTGCTCCCTCCGCCGGGTCGAGCATCGTATCGCCCTCGGTGAACTCGAAGCTCGTTCCGTTCTCCGCGTTCCAGCGGTCGACCGCGAATGACGCCCAATTCAGCTGTTCTTGCCCGATGAACGCCGCGGGTCCAGTGATGGGAAACATGAAGCCGATGTTGCCGCCGCACTCGACTGGTGCGGCCTCAGGCTCTGGCTCCGGTTC
>CAYTCZ010000026.1:32518-35840 GCA_964436315.1 uncultured Gaiellales bacterium
CCGGTTCGGGCGCCGGTTCGGGCTCTGGAGCGGGCTCCGGAGCCGGTTCGGGCTCTGCAGCGGGCTCCGCCGGCGGTGCGGGCTCCGCCGAGTCGTCGTCGCCGCCGCACCCTGCGGCTACCACCGTTAAGGCCGCAACCAGCGCCAGCAGCAGGATCCACCAACGTTTTCGTGTCATTCTCCCTCCTCAGTTCTATGACTCATCTGGGTTGTACGCCTCCGCTGCGCTACCGGGCGGATAGAAGACTCCAAGAACGCGGATTGGATCCCCTCCGACGTTCTCGAGGCAATGAACCATGCGTGGCGGGAAGTGGATACACGATCCCTGAGAAATCGGCACGTCTGGTTCTCCCTCCCGATGTAGCACTCCGTTTCCCTCGAGTATGTAGACGACCTCGTTGTACAAGTGATAGTGGTCCTTGGCGCGGCCGGGCGGTATCCAGCCGACAAACTGGGTGAATCCGTGGCATCCGACTTCCGGATTGACCACGAACCAGAACTTCCGATCCCTGCCTGCCGGATGTTCCGGCTGGTCGGCCAGCCGGACCGTTACCCGCCTTTCGCCGACGTCTGCGGCCGACTCCTCGGGCAGCGGCGCGAGGACGGAGACGACGATGAGGTCACCGCCGCCGGTGTTCTCGACGTCGTACTGCTCACCCGGGGCGATGTAGACGCCGGTTTCGGCAGCGACGTCATGGGAGTCTCCGTTGAGATGGATCACACCGCTTCCGGAGACGACGTAGAGCACTTCTTCGGCGCCGTCGGGAGCCGATCGAGAGCGAGCCCTCCCCGGCCCGAAGCGAACGATCGACTGCTGTAGATGGCCGGTTCGACCCTCGTCGATAGTGACCCGCGTCTCAGCGGTATCGCCCTCTTCTCGGACTCCCTCGACTTCGCGCTCTGCAATGACGTACCCGGGCATTCGTCCCCTCTCCTGGAGGCCCGTGACGTGATCAAAGAAACTTGATTCTGGCACCGCCGGGGATGCCATTCAACAGGCACCCCAACGGGACAATGCCCTCGGGCCGGTCAAGCCGACACGAGGAGCGGGAAAAACGGGGGCGTAAGCAGGGCGCCGAGGCGGGTGTCGCCGTCCCGCGTTGCCCGAGCCATTTCCAACGCTGCGGGCAGGGTCCGCACCGGGACGAAACCGAGGCGGCGAGCGGCGGTCGCGTCCCGGCAGCCGGCCACGAGCACCGCGCCGAGACGCTGGCGTGCGGGCGCGCAGGCCTCCCACTGCGCGAACGGCAGGCGAGGGTGGCACGAGCGCCCTTCACGGTACGCGGCGATCGCACTGCCGTTCCGTGCTGCCGCCTCCTCCGCCTCGGCGAGGGAGCTCGGCTCGATGCTGGCGCTCGGACGGAGAGAAGAGAAGAAGACCCTGTGCGGGGCCTGTGTCGGATGGGCGAACCGGCGGTGGAGCCTGTGTTGAATCACGAGCGTTCCCCCATCAGTGATTGGAAAGCGCCCGCCCCAGAGCCTGAGGGCATAGCCGAGGCCGAGGTACGCCGCGTCGACGGGATTCGCCCGTTCGAGCGGCGGATACGGAGTGACCGGGGGCACGCCCATGATGAGTCCGTCAAGCGGGGTGGAAATCGGTAGACCGCGAGTGATGCGCATGAGCCCGAGTGCAGCGTCGTGTGCTTCTGTCAGTGAGCCGGCGAACACGGCTGCCGTGCCAACCTTCGGGAGTCGATTGTGAACGATGCGGCGGCGGACCGGACTCGGCAAAAGCGAGAAGGCCTGGCGCGCACTGCTCGACGCGAAGCGCTCGACCGCAGCTCTCTCGTAGGGCACGTTGGTGAGCGCGCCATCCCAGACGGGGTGTGAGAGCGTAAGCGAGACGCCCGCGAGGGCAACCTGTGCAGCGAGCGCGTTTCCTATCTCTCGCGCCCTGACCGCCGACGGCCCGTCTGGTGCAAGCAGACTCGGGCTGTCCACAGCCTGTCGTGCCGAGCCGACGTCGGAGGCTCCCAGGAGTGTCCCGGGCCCTCCGTCGACGATGCTTTCTGCCGCGGAGACGCAGACGACCGTGTCAACGTCAACGAGAGCTCGATTGACGAGAACGGGATCGCCGGCGGGGCTCTGGATCTCGGCGAGATCCGGATCCTCAACATCGTGGGCAAGGAGCCGCCCGTAAAGTCGCCGTACGAGCTGATCTCCAAATCGCACCTCGAGGTCGGCGGGAGTGGATCGTCGGGCGAGGCCTCCCGCAACGAGTACCTTGAGCCGGTCACCTCGAACACCCGCGCGTTCGAGTTCATCAATGATCACGGCGAGCGCTTCTCGGCGCGGATCGTTCTGCGGCGCCGGGAGCGGAAGCGCCCACGAGTCGGTGAGGATTGTGACACGCCCGTTCTTGGGGACGAGCGCTCTCAGCGGCTCGCTGTCCACAGGATCTCGAAGCGCCTCGCGTACGGCGTTCCCGACGTTCGCAGGCCCCTCGACCGGAGAAGGAGGCAGCAGGAGCTCAACACGGTCGTCGAGGGTTACGACCGTGATCCGGGATCCAGCGAGGAGTGGGATTTGCACACCGAGAGGTTGTCACGGACGGCTGACGTGGGGCCACGCGCAGCGCGATAGGCTTGTAGCGCACGGTTGTGAAAGGGGTCTGGAGACTGCTTTGACTGACCACACGAGTGAACACAGGGTGGTCCGGCTCTCGCTCGACGTGCCGATCTGGGATCGGTTCTTCATGGTTTCTCCACTTGCCCTCGTGGCAACGAAGGAGGGCGATGGACACGACATCGCCCCGAAACACATGGCGAGCCCGCTCGGCTGGCAGAACTTCTGGTCGTTCGTCTGCAGCCCTCGCCACGGCACGTACGTCAACGTCCTCGAACACCAGGCATTCACTGCGAGTTTTCCTGGGCCCGATCAGATCGTCGAGACGAGCATGGCAGCAGCGCCCCGTATGGAAGATGACTCGAAACCGAGTCTCGCTGCTCTCCCAACTGCGCCTGCCTCAGTCGTAGACGGGGTGGTTGTTGCTGGTTGCTATCTGCAGCTCGAATGTACCCTCGAGCGAATCGTCGACGGATTCGGCGAGAACAGTCTCATCGTCGGCAAGATCGTCGCGGCATCAGTCGACGAGCGGTTCGCCAGAGGAGCAGAACAGGATGACCTCGAACTCATCCACAACGCCCCGTTGCTCGCCTACTTGGCTCCCGGGCGCTTTGCGAGAGTGGCCGATAGCTTGAGCTTTCCGTTCCCCGCGAATTTCAAGCTGTAGAGGTCAAGTGGTCTCTCCGGTACATACGTGCCCAAATGGCCGGCGAAAACCGAGTAGCTCGAGGACGCAGGGAGGCCGCATACCTAGACG
>CAYTCZ010000027.1:0-33040 GCA_964436315.1 uncultured Gaiellales bacterium
GAGGAGGAAACGACATGCAGACCAAGGGCCGGACACGAAAGATCTTTGCAGCGGCGATTGCCGCCGCCGCGATCGCCGTTCCAACTGCTGCGGCTGCCGATCAGAACGAGCATCCGTTTAGCTTTGAGACGCCGAGCTACTACGAGACGGCTACCGATGCCGGACACGCGTTCAGCATGACTCCTGACTACGTCGGGATGAGCGACGCCGAGCTGATCGTCGCCGCCCAGACGAACGACGAGGGGGTCAACCATCCGCTCCAGAACCTGCCTGCCGCCAACAGCGGCCAGGACAGGGTCATCGAGCACCCGCTCTCCTCGCTGCCCAACGCCTACGTCGGCGTGAGCACCGAGACCCATCCGTTCCAGAGCCTGCCCGCCGCCTACACCAACGTCGGTGACGAGCAGCATCCGTTCCAGGCTCTCCCAGCCGCCTACGCAGACACTGGCCAGAATCGCGTCATCGAGCATCCGCTCCAGGCGCTCCCCGAGGCCTACACGGTTGAGCCCGCGCCGGTCGCTATCGCGATCCCCGACGGATTCGACTTCATCGACGCAGTCATCGGTGGAGCGGTCGTCCTCGGCGCAGTGCTACTCGCTCTGGCTGCGGCAATCCTCGTCCGCAGCCGACGCCGGCTCGCTCACTAACGAGCCGACACGACCCGAGCAGGGAGACCCCACACCGGGGTCTCCCTGCGATTCGGGTCATTCCTTCGGTCACAGGGGCGGCGGAAACGTCGCCCCTTTTTTACTTGGTGCAGCGGGCGGCGGATCCTGCCGTCTCTATTCGCGCCGGGAGGCGGCGCTTCGCGCCTGATGTGTGATGGATCCAGCGCGGGTCTTCGCAGAGATCGCGAAACGGTTCTACCGTGGCCGAGCACTCCGTGCTCGGGCGGCGAAACGCAACGCTCCGGCGATCGAGCTAGTTCCAGGTCCTGATATCTCGGTAGAGCGTGTCGCGCTGAACCGGAGTCTTCCCGAGTGACTTGATTGCGCGGACGAAGTCGTCCGTGGAAGCCCGGTACGTCGTACCGGCAGCAGAAACGACGTTTTCTTCGATCATCACCGAACCCATGTCGTCTGCGCCGAACTCGAGGGCAACCTGCCCAACCTTCAGGCCTTGAGTAACCCAACTCGACTGGATGTGGTCGACATTGTCCAGATAGATGCGGCTTACAGCCTGGGTGAGCAGGTAGTCGAAGGATGTGGGGTAGGTCGTCACCTTCTCTGCCAAGCGCGTGCCGGCCGGTTGGAACGTCCAAGAGATGAAGGCTCGGAAGCCGTGCATCTCGTCCTGGAGTTCCCGGATTTTCCGCATGTGCTCAACACGCTCCTCGACTGTCTCGACGTGGCCGTACATCATGGTCGCCGTCGTCGAGATACCAAGCCGATGTGCTTCGCGCATAACGCCAAGCCATTCCGCCGAGGTCGTCTTCTTCGGAGCGATGACGTCCCTCACCCGATCGACCAGAACTTCGGCGCCCCCGCCCGGAATCGAGTCCATGCCGGCATCGCGTAGCCGAGAGAGAGTTTCTGGCACGGTCAGCCTGGAACGTCTCGCGATGTGCTGAATCTCCGGCGGCGAAAGAACGTGGAGGTGGATCGGATAGCGGGATTTGATCGACGAGAAGAGGTCCTCGTAGTAGTCGATCCCGAGGTCGGGATGGTGTCCGCCTTGCATCAGAAGTGCGGTGCCCCCGATAGCGAGCGTCTCCTCGATCTTCTTGAAAATCACCGGCTTGGGGAGGAGATACCCCTCGCGCTGATCACCCGGCCGGCGATAGAACGCACAGAAGTCACAGTCGGTATGGCAAATGTTGGTGTAGTTGACGTTCCGGTCGATGATGAAGGTCACGCGGTCGGGCGCGACCTTGCGGTTGCGAAGCTCGTTGGCAACGCGACCGATCGAGACAAGATCTCGACTTCCGAGGAGCGCGAGCGCGTCGTCGTCAGTGATTCGTTCACCGACGAGCGCTCGATCGAGCGCCTCCCGTATAGAAGATCGTTCGACGGTCGCACTCATCGAGTTGGAGCCTCCCGAAAGTCTAGGACGAGCCGATCCACAGCTGCCACTGCCAGACCCGAACGCGTGCGGATTCGAGCGCTATCGTCGAAGCGGGTGGCGGGTGGAAAACCCGACCTCCCCACCCAGGGTGGGGAAGGAGAAGGGTTGACCACCCAGCCTGGCGGGGCGGAAGGGTTGAGAAAGGGAGTGGGAGGCGCGCCCTCCAGACTGCTCATCATGTCGGTTCCATGCGTGCACGTCATGTCTCTGCGACCTCTGCACGTCATGTCAGAACCACCTCGGTAGACACGAAGCGGAGTTCCGGGACGACGTCGAGCTCACCGACGTCCCGCGCAAGTTCGAAGAAGCTCAGCAGACCCGCGCGCTCGCGCGGGCCGAAGTGGTACCCGAGCTTCTCGAAGTACCGGGCGAGAAACCCGGGCGGATAGCCGTAAAGCCCGCTTGCCTCGCGCGCGAGCTCCTCGGGCTCGGCCCGCGCAAGTCGGTGCGCGCCGAGCAGCGCATCCTCCAGCTCGATGAGTCCTGCCGGTGGAGGATTCGGACAGGCGAAGACCGCGTACACCATCGGGAGCCCGGTCCGCTCGCGCCAGAGCCGTCCGAGGTCGTAGTGGGGCGTCGGGTCCTCGAACATGCTCTGGAGCGCCGCGTCTCCGATGAGGAGCTTTGCGTCGGCCTCATCACCCAGGGGAACCTGCTCCGCGTCGGGCAGCAGAACGCGTACGAGGACCGCAGCGGTCGCGCTCTCAGAGGTAATGCCTACGCGCTCGATGCGTGAAAGCGGGGCCCTCGAAACAAGCTGGATCGAGTCGACTGCGCCCTCGGAGGAGACACAGAGTCGCGGCAGAATCCGGAGTCGGTCGGCGTTCCGCGCATACTCGATCGAGGAGATGGGGGCGAGGTCGAGGTCTCCGGCGAGAAGCTTCCCATTTAGCTCGACAGGGACACCGATCACTTCGTCGGCATCGACGTCGAGCCGGAAGAAGAGCGGCGCCATGTTGACGTACGAGATCCGCCCGAGCCGCACTACGAGATCACTTAGTCCTCTCGAGGAAGTCGATCATCCAGGGAACGATCCGCTCGTGTGCGTCCTCTTGAAGATAGTGCGAGGCATCGTCGATGGTATGCAGCTCGTTGTTCGGGAAGAACTTCTGCCAACGCTTGATCAGTGGCTTCGGAAAGGCCGGGTCGAGCAAGCCCCAGCAGATCAGGGCGGGCTTCTCTGCGAGCTTCGGAAGGTGGCGCTCGATGTGCTCGCCAAGCGGCCGGGTCGGGGAGTTCTCGTCAAATGGGATTAGCCGCGGGTAGGCGAGCACACCAGTCCGACTCTCCCAGCTCGGATGGGGAGCGAGGTACGCGCTGCGCTCGTTCTCGCCAAGCCGTTCAGGGTTCGCAACACCCTTCTTGAACAGGCCGACACGGACGAAGGCATGCCCGCCTTTGACAAGCGCCTCACCGGTTCCGGGAGCGCGCATCAGCTTGAACGGCGTCGGCACCTTGGCACCGGCCGGAATCAGACCGGTGAACGTGTTCAGGATGACGAGCCGCTTGACTCGGTCTGGATAGTCGACTGCCCAGGACAGCCCGATCGGCCCGCCCCAGTCCTGGAGAACGAGCGTGACGCCGTCGAGATCGAGCTCGCGCATCAACTCAGCGAACTGTCGCGCGTGTAGCTGGATCGAGTACTCCTTCGCGCTCGTAGGCTTGTCGGAGCGGCCGAATCCCATTTCGTCATGCGCGATTGCTCGGTAGCCGGCCTCGACCAACCCCGAGATGAAGTTCCGGTAGAGGTAGCTCCATGTCGGATTCCCGTGGAGCATGACCACGGGCTCAGCATCGCGGGGGCCTTCGTCGACATAGTGGATCCGGATCCCGTCCGTGAAGAACCATTGCGGCTCGTACGGCCAGGTTCCGCCGAAGCTCCAGTCGCGCGAGTCCATTTCGCGCTGCGTCGGGGTCAGCTCTTGCGTCGCCAACGCCTCACTCCCTCACGTCACGCGCTACTAACCGGAGAGACCACTAGTTCCATCGTCGAAGCTCGTTGTAAAGGGTGTCTCGCTGGACCGGCACCCGCCCCGCCTCTCTCACGTAGCGGACCAGCTCTTCCACCTTCTGCTCGGTCTCCGTCTTCGCTCCGGCCGCATGGAAGATCTCTTCGCGAACCACTGTCCCCTGCACGTCGTTCGCTCCGAAATGGAGCGCAACCGCTGCGAGCGGCATTCCGATCGCAATCCAATACGCCTTGATGTTCGGGATGTTGTCGAGCAGAAGCCGGGCAACAGCGTGCACCTTGAGGTCGTCGCTCCCGGCACTCTGCCGCCAGCCCCGCCGCTCGAACACGGTGTTCTCGGGGTGGAAGGCAAGAGGAATGAAGGCCAGGAAGCCGCCCGTCTCGTCTTGGAGCTCGCGCAGGCGGAGCAAGTGATCCACGCGCTCCTCGTAGGTCTCGACGTGGCCATACAGCATCGTGCAGTGAGTCGGAATGCTGAGACTGTGCGCCGTTCGATGGATATGGAACCAGAGGTCCGGGTGCTCCTTCCCTGGAGCGACCAGCCGGCGAACCCGATCGGCGAAGATCTCTGCACCACCTCCGGGCAACGAGCCGAGTCCAGCATCCCGAAGCTCGATGAGCACCTGCTCGTGGGACAGCCCGCTGAGCGTCGTCATGTGATGGATCTCGCTCGCCGTGAAGAGCTTCAGATGAACATCCGGCATAGCCTCGTGGAGCTGACCCGTGATTTCCACGTAGTAGTCGAAGTCGACGTGCGGACTCTCCCCTCCGACCATATGGATCTCGGTGAAGTCGCTGAGTTGGCGTTGCTCGAGGGCATCCTCGACGAGCTCCTCAGCCGTGTACGTGTACGCGCCCTCCTGCTTCTGCGTCACCGCGAACGCGCAGAACTTGCACTTCACGCGGCATACGTTCGTCTGATTCAAGTAGAGGTTCTGTACGAAGTAGGCGTCGTCGGTGCCGCCGCGCCGACGGCGCGCGGCATCCGCAAGCTCGCCGACCTGGAGAACGTCGTCGGACTCCATCAGTGCCAGGCCATCCTCGAGGTCGAGCCGCTCGTTTGCCTCGACTTTCTCCCAGATACGGTCGAGCGCCCGCTGCTGTTCGACTACCGCCACGCGACTGTCCTCCTACATCTCCCGATCGACGACGGCCTGAGCGAGGATTTCGAGCGACTCGCGGTCGGGCTGTCCGTCGAGAGCAGCCTTTGCCCGTTTCGTGTACTCCAGGGCGCGTCGCCGTGATTGCTCGAGTGCGCCCGTCGCCGCGACGCGATCAAGAGCGTCGTCCACCTGTTCTCCCGCAAGGGCTCGTCGAACCTCACCGTCCTTGCGCGCGGCGAAAATCAGCGGAAGCGTGGGCGTGCCATCGCGCAGATCGACTCCCGGCGCCTTTCCCGTGGTGTCGAATTCACCGGAGCAGTCCAGGATGTCGTCCGTGATCTGGAAGGCGATCCCGAGCGAGCGGCCAAACGTCGACAGCTGTCGGCTCCCGGAGCCGAGCGCACAGGCTGCCTCGAAGAGCTTGCCCGTCTTCAGCGAGCATCGAAGCAGGTAGTCGTCGACCGACGTAGCCGGGCGAAACGCCTGGTGGCGCTGCAGCGCCTCTCCCCGGGCGAGCGCAAGCGCGGCGTCCGCGAGTATCGAGACCGCGAAGGCATCGCCGGTTCGCGTGAGTTCCGCAAAGGCACGGGCGAACAAATAGTCGCCGCTCGCGACAGCTGCCCGCTCGCCGTGAGCGGCCCACACGGTCGGCTGGCCACGCCTCAGGTCGGCGCCGTCGAGGAGGTCGTCGTGAACCAGGGTCGCCATATGAACGAGCTCAACGGCCGCCCCGCCCGCCACGACCCGATCGCTCTGGCGGAACTCCGGCGGCGTCGTAAGGAAGACAAGGGCGGGTCGAAGACGTTTTCCGCCGGCTTCGAGCGTCTCGCCTCCAATGTCGCCGACGAGGCCCGGATACTCGACCACCGATTCCGACAGACGCTCTTCGAGCAGCTCGAGGTAGGTCTCGAGACCCGGGACGGCCCGAATCGTCGCAAGCGCGTTCATGCCCGCTCCGCTCGTGCGACGTGCAGGGCGACAATTCCGCCACCGAGGAGCCGCCAACGCACGTCGCGGAAACCGGCGCTCGTCATCGCTGTGCCGAGATCACCCGGCCCAGGAAACCGTCGCACGCTCGCGGGAAGGTAGGTGTACGCGGATCCACCTGGCACCATTCTCCCTGCCAGAGGCACGAGCCGGTCGAACCAAAGCTCGAAGAACGGTCGGAGCCTCCCTTCGGGACGCGTGATTTCGAGACAGCCAAGGAGCCCGCCGGGAACGAGAACTCGACGGAGCTCGACGAGTCCGGCCTCGAGGTCGGCCAGATTTCGCACGCCAAATCCGACGGTCACGGCCTCGAAACTCGCGTCCGAGAACGGGAGCGAAAGTACATCGCCGCGAACCCAGTCGATTGCGGTCGATTTGCGCCGGGCACGTGCAAGCATCTCTTCGGAGAAGTCGAGACCCGTCACTTTGCCACCTGCTCGCAGATCGGCAACGGCCAGATCCCCGGTTCCGCAGCAGGCATCGAGGACCCGATTGCCCGGCCTGACGACTGCCTCGGCGGTGAGTCGGCGCCAGCGCCGATCGAGCCCGCCAGTCATCGCACGATTCATCACGTCGTAGACTGGAGAAATCCGGTCGAACATCCGCCGGACGTCGTCGGCCGGAAGGGTGCCCGCTTCCACGCTCATTCCTTCTCGCTCCATCGGGCCATGAGCGAGTTGTCGATTCCCGGCTGATCCAGACATCGGGCCACCACAAAGTTGACCAGATCGTCGATGGTCTGTGGAGAGTGATAGAAACCCGGTGCACCCACTAGGATCACAGCGCCGGCCCGCTGAAGGCGAAGCAGGTTTTCGAGACAGATCGCGGACAGCGGGGTCTCTCGCGGTACAAGAACCAGTTTTCGACCCTCCTTGAGGGCAACGGAAGCGGCTCGGTGAACCAGATTTGCCATCGCCCCTGCCGCAATCGTTCCGACCGTGGCCATCGAGCATGGGCAGATGACGTATGCGTCGAGCTTCGCTGAGCCGCTCGCGTAGGGTTCGAGTAGTCGCCCTTCGGGTAGTACGTTACGCCGTCGAGCCCGTCGACAAGCCGCTCGAGGACTTCGTCTTCCGGAAGTGTCGGCTCGCCGTGAAGCTCCGTCGCCAGAACCTCGAATCCTGCGTCGGAGATCGAGATCCCAACCTCGGCACCCGACTCCGCGAGCGCACGGAGGAGGCGTGCCGCGTACGGGGCTCCAGAAGCCCCCGTGATTCCGAGGAAGACGCGCATGGTGGGATCTACCCTGAGCCCGACGAGGACTCGAGGAAGACCGCGAGGTTGCGCAGTTGTTCTTCGGAGAGTCGATCGAACGCGGGCATCGGCGAGCCGGAGACGACGCAGCTCGGACAAACCAGGTGGTCGATCTGCCACTGAATGCCGCGGCCGCGCAGACCTTCCTCCGTCAGTTCGGGAGCACCAAGGTTCTGCGCCCCCTCACCGGCGTAGACATGGCAGTTGAGACAACCGGACTGTGCGAACAGCTCGGCTCCGGCGGTGACCTCCTCAGCCGTAAAGCCCAGCGATTCGGCGTTCTCGACCAGGTTTTGTTCTTCGACCCAGCCAGCAGCGAGCGCGCCGGCCTCACTGGCGGTCACCTCCTCAGTGGTCGCACCCTTCCACGTGAGAATCCCGAGCGAGGCGATAACGAGCAGTGAGGCGATCACTGCCACGGGACGCCGGACGAGCCGACGCTCGCGGCTTCGGTCGAGGAACGGCATGAGAATGAGGAGGATGAGGAGAATCGTCGGAATCCCGACCGTCGCGAGGACGACCGATTCCGGCCACTCGAAGATCCGAAGCAGGAAGAAGAGGAAGAAGAAATACCAGTCCGGCCTCGGAATGAACGAGATGGTGCCCGGATCGGCCTCGTCCACATATCGTGGGCCGAGGATGCCAGAGTCACCCGGTTCCTCTCCTGACGTGAAGAACCAGATACAGGCAAGACCGATGATGACCGCCACGACCACGAGGCTCATCACCGTGTCGTGGTACATCGCGTACGGGAAGAAGGACTTCCCGCGCTTCTTCGTGTCCTCCTTGTAGCGGCGGAAGTCTTCCTGCTGCTCCGGCGTTGCGACTTGGTACTTGTGTTCCACTCGCCGCCCTCTCAGGCCTCGATCGTCGGCTTCTCGGGGGCTACGCGGCCGTTCCCGTTGCCGCGCGGACGAGGCTCAACGAGCCCTCGGCGCGTGGGCTCCCTGCCGTCTGTCTCGGGCTCGTACTCCGCCTCAGTCCACGGCGGGGGAGTGACGCCCAGCCGCGTGACGAGATACAAATGCAAGGTGATCAGGGCGATGAGCCCGCCGGGTATGACGAGCATGTGTAACGAGTAGAACCTGGCTAAGGTCGTCTGCCCAATCTCGGCACCACCTCGCAGAAAGTCCGCGATGAAGGGGCCGAGAATCGGCGCGGTTGCGTTGATGTTGATGCCGACGACGGTCGCCCAGTACGACGTCTGATCCCACGGGAGCAGGTAACCGGTGAATCCCTCAGCAAGCGAAAGGACGAGGATGAGGACGCCGATGAGCCAGTTCAGCTCGCGGGGGTACTTGTACGCGCCAAAGAGGAAGACGCGACCCAGGTGCAGGAAGATGAGGATGATGAAGACGCTCGCTCCCCAGCGATGCATGCCGCGCACAAGCCAGCCCCACGTCAATTCGTTCGTGATGAACTGGATCGATTCGTAGGCCTTGTCCGGATCCGGCTTGTAGTACATCGCCAGGATCACGCCGGTCACGGCCTGCACGATGAAGGCGGTCAGCGCGGCCGAACCGAGCGTGTGGAACCAGTTAGTTGTTCGCGGAACATTGCGAACGAAAAACCACTTTGTGTACCCGACGAGCCCCGAGCGGTCCTCGAGCCAATCAATGGGATAGACGAGGATCGCTTCGGCCTGTCCTCGCGCGGGGGTCTTCTTCTTCCGGGCCATGCCTAGCGGGCCTCTCCCGCGGAACGCCTCCTCATGTCACGAACGGGTAGAAGATCTGCTCGAAACCGTCGACGTGGACGCCCGGATCGGCGAGCTTGTATCCCTTGATGGTCGCTTCGGAGCCCTCGCCGTCGACCCGCCCAACCGAGAACGGATTCCCGAGGATGACCTCCCCGTCGACGAGCGAGAACTCGTAGCGATCAAGCGCCCGGACCGGCGGTCCGGCCGTCCGGTTGCCCTCGATGTCGTACGCACCGCCGTGGCACGGACAGCTGTAGCCGGATGGCTGCGTCGCCGTGATCTCGACCACCGTGTCCCATGACGTGGTGACCAGATTCGTTTCACCACTCGGCCCGTTCGGCTGCACCGGGCATCCGAGATGCACGCAGCGGTTCGAGATGACCGTCATGCTGAGTGTCTGATCGCCGAAGCCGTTGTTTCGGATATACGCGGTTCGGTTGCTCACCTGGCCCTCTTCGAGATCGGACTCGAACGTGACGATCACGAACTCTCCCTCGGGGAAGTTCTCGAGCGGCCCGAGATTGATGTCATCGCGCTCCTGGCCCGTGAACGCCGGAGCAATGGCAAAGCCGAGCGTCGGAATCGCCACCGCCGCGCCGATCACCGCTCCGAGACCGAGAGTTGCGCCCTCGAGGAACTTGTTCCGCGTGTATCGATCCTCCTCGTCGTCGGGCCCTTCCTCGAGTTCGTGCACCTCGGGCGCCGGTGCAGGCTCAGGCTCCGGGCGTCGAACCTCACGCGTGACGTCGCGGGCCCAGAGGAAACCGCACACGATCGAGACCCCGGCGCCGACGGCTACGACGGGCCAGCTGATGATCAGGCCGACGAGGACAAGGGCAATTCCGGCCGCAAATCCCGCAGGCCAAATCGAGTTCGAAGGGAGATGTGATTTGCCGTCGTCTTGTGGTTCAGGTTCGTGCTGCTCGGGGGCCTCCCCCGACGGCTCGTGCTCGTCGGCCACCCAGCTCCCTTCGTCGGCTCGCGCTGTTCGCCCTAGTTACAAGCATCGGAATTCTTCATGTCGCCGGAAGTCTCTGTCAACGACGTAGCAACTGTCGCAACGGTGCCGAAACTCCCTGGAATTCGCCATCCGGGCCGGCATTCTGATGGGGCAACCGGCCGATGCCGTACTCGTCCCACCGACGGTCGACCAGGTTGCGAACCTCCTCGCTCATCTCGATTCGGTCCGGCCACGGACGAGCGCCCTCGTTCTCCCACTTGTGCGTCGCGTCGATTCCGAGCTTCCCGCCGTAGCAATACATCGCGGCTGCGTGATCGAGTTGGTCAAGCGGTCCCTCCGAGAGTATGACGTCGCGCTTCGGGTCGACGTTAGCGCAGGTATGGAAGAAGACCTGCTCGTAATCGTGCACGTCGACGAACTCATCAACGACGATGACCGACTTCGACAAGCTGAGCATCCCGAGTCCCCAGATCGCGTGCATGACCTTCTTTGCATGGCCCGGAAACGCCTTCCTGATCGAGACGATGACGCAGTTGTGGAACGCGCCTGCAACAGGCAAGTCGTAGTCGACGATCTCGGGGACCGTCATCCGAATCGCCGGCAGGAAGATGCGCTCGGTCGCCTTGCCGAGCCACGCATCCTCAGCGGGCGGGATGCCGACGACGATCGACGGGTAGATCGCGTCCTTCCGCATCGTGATACAGGTGAGGTGAAAGATCGGGAAAGGCTCCGGCGGCGAGTAGTAGCCGGTGTGGTCACCAAAGGGACCCTCGGTCCCCAGCTCTCCCTTCGCGATGTACCCCTCGAGAACCATCTCGGCATTCGCCGGAACCGATAGGTCGACCGTTTTCGCCTTCACGAGTTCAACCGGCGAACCCTTGAGGAAGCCGGCGAGCATGAGCTCATCGATGTGCTTCGGGAGCGGTGCACTCGCCGAATACGTCGTGATCGGGTCGCAGCCGAGCGCAACGGCGACGTCGAGCCGCTCGCCCGTGCCCCGCCAATCTGCGGCCCCGTCCTTGTGGATCTGCCAGTGCATGAACGTTGAGGCGGTATCGATCTTCTGCATCCGATACATGCCCACGTTGCGTGTCCCGGTCCGAGGATCATTGGTGATGACCGCTGGTAGCGTGATGAACGGCGCCGGGTCGCCAGGCCAGCAGGTTTGAATCGGAAGCCGGTCGAGATCAGGCTCCAGAACGAGCTCCTGAACCGGGCCGCTGCCGACTTCCTTCGGCAGCGAGTCGGCCAGACGCTTCAGCTTTCCGAGTCCCTTCACCTTCTCGACGAGCCCTTGCGGCGGCTGCATCTCGATCACGTCCTCGAGCTTGCGCGCAACGTCGTCGAGACTCGGCGTATCGAACGCAAGGCACATTCGACGCTCGGTGCCGAACTGATTGATCAGAACCGGGTGGTCTGAGCCCGTGGGATTTCTGAACAGGAGAGCAGGGCCGCCGGCTTTGACTGTTCGATCGACGATCTCGGTGATCTCGAGGTGTGGATCAACCTCGGCGTCGATCTCGACGAGTTCGCCCTCCCGCCTCAGCAGGTCGACCCAGGCACGCAAGTCCGAGACAGGCACCGCCAGCTCAGTCTATTTGAGTCAGTTCTTGCGGGGCTTCGGTCGTGCGCCTACGTGGCGCGGCGTTGCTTGGGTCGCTCTTTGCGCTTGTGAGAGAGCCACCGTCCCGTCTGCCCGATCACGATGACGCCGACGAAGATCAGTCCTACAACGAGCATGCTGAGGATGACGTCGCGCCCCTCTTCCGAGATCGATTTCTCGGCGGCGAGCGGGATCAGGGCACCGAACAAGTCCATCGGCGCCGGATTCTATCGTTCGGGGAAGTACTCGCCGACAGTCCTTGTCTGGTGGAGGGCAAGCGCTTGCTCGAGTGACTCCGTCCCGACGATCGCCTCAGCGAGCACCGCAAGGGCGGCCGGATCACCGGAGTCGCGAAGCCCGTTACGCGCGATGGCAAGGCGACCGTCCTGCTCGCCGAGTGCCGCGACAGTGGCCGCCCAGGCCGGACCATCTCCCGGGCTCTCGTCGGCGCGCAGTTGGGAGCAGAGCGAGATGAGCTCTGCGAGGTCGGCGACCACCCCGACGTCGCCGTGATCCGCGATGCGCACGAGGCCATGGGCGTAGAGGTAATCGCCAAGGAGGATCGTCGTGTCTCGGTCTCCTGCCGTGAAGAGTCGGGGGCGACCGTAGTGGAGGAGATAGCCCTCGTAGATCGTCTCGAGACCGAGGGCATAGCGCTCGTCCCCAAGCGGCGAGAAGACAGGGAGGAACTCTCGCTCCTCCCTATTCCGAAGGGCCTGAGCCCACAGGGCGCTCTCTTGCTCCGCCTCTCCGGCTATTACCTCCCATAGATTTGCATTGCCGGAAATCTTTACGCTGCTCTGCCGCTTCACGAACTCAAACCGTCGAATTAGCGGAATTCTCGGCAAAGAATCCCGCTGCCGCCTCCACAGTCCGATCGATCTCAGCTTGCGTATGCGCAGTCGAGCAAAACATCGCCTCGAACTGAGAGGGAGCAACGTAGACGCCCGCGTCCAACTGATGCCTGAAGAATGCGCCGTAGCGATCCGTGTCGCTCTCCGACGCCTCCTCGAAGTTCCGTACCGGCCCCTCGCGGAAGAAGAGGGTCGCCATCGACCCGACGCGCTGGATCGTGACCGGATGGTCGGATCCAGCCTCGCGCAATCCCCGCTCGAGCGCGGCCGAGGAGTTCTCAAGCCGATCGTAGATCGAGGGGTCTCGGAGCCTGCGAACCGCAATCAGAGCAGCGGCCGTCGCAAGCGGGTTCCCCGCAAGCGTGCCGGCCTGATACACGGGGCCGGCGGGCGCGAGCTCGGCCATTACGTCAGCACGACCGCCAAAGGCGGCAAGCGGCATACCGCCGCCAACGATCTTGCCGAGAATCGTGAGGTCAGGACGAACGTCAAAGAGCTCCTGCGCACCCCCGCGAGCGACGCGAAAGCCGGTTATGACCTCGTCGAAGATGAGCAGTGCCCCGCAGGCATCGCAAAGTTGGCGAACCGCCTCGAGGAAGCCGGGGACCGGTGGAACGACGCCCATGTTCCCACCGATCGGCTCCACCAGAATCGCTGCGAGCCCCTCGCCGTAGGTCTCGACCGCGGAGGCGACCGCCTCGATGCTGTTAAAGGGGCAGACGACCGTGTCGGCAATGGCACCGGTTGGAACGCCCGGAGTCGAAGGAATGCCGAGCGTCGCAACGCCAGAGCCGGCGCTCGCGAGCAGCGCGTCGGCGTGACCGTGGTAGCAGCCGGCAAACTTGATGATCCGGTCCCGCCGAGTGAAGCCCCGAGCAAGACGAACAGCGCTCATCGCCGCCTCGGTCCCCGACGAGACGACCCGCACTAGCTCGATCGACGGGATGGCATCCGCAAGCTCCTCTGCTAGTTCCACTTCATTCGGCGTCGGCGCACCGAACGTCGTGCCGCGAGCGGCGGCCTGGCGGACGGCCTCGACGATCTCCGGATCCCCGTGACCGAAGACCAACGGACCCCACGACATCACCCAGTCGACGTAGCGATTGCCGTCGACGTCCTCGAGAAACGCTCCCTCTCCACGCGCAGCAAAGAACGGCTCGTCGAGGCTGACTGATCGCCAGGCTCGGACGGGCGAGTTCACTCCGCCGGGAATGACTGCTCTACCGCGCCGGTAAAAAGTCGCGCTCTCGGCGAGAGAGAGGTCGGTCAAAGCCATTCTGCAAGCTCCTTCGTCCAGTACGACACGATGAAATCGGCGCCAGCACGCTTGATTCCGAGCAGCGACTCGACCGCGGCTTGCTGCTCGTCGAGCCACCCGCTCGCTGCCGCGGCCTTCACCATCGCGTACTCGCCGGTCACGTTATAGGCACCCACAGGGAGATCGAAGCGATCCCTCGCCGCTGAAATCACATCGAGGTAGGGAAGCGCCGGCTTGATCATGATGGCGTCGGCGCCTTCCTTGACGTCCAGCTCGCATTCCCGCATCGCTTCACGGACGTTTGCCGGATCCATCTGATGAGTCCGCCGATCTCCGAAGGCCGGCGCCGACTGGGCGGCCTCACGAAACGGACCGTAGAACGCGGAGGCGTACTTGGCTGCGTAGGAGATGATCGACACCATCGAGTGCCCTTCGGAATCGAGGCTTCCGCGAATAGCGCCGACCCGTCCGTCGAGCATGTCGCTCGGAGCGACGATGTCGGCACCCGCGTCGGCATGGCTTACCGCAGTCTGGGCGAGCAGTTCGAGCGAGACGTCGTTCAGTATCTCTCCGTCCTGCACGAGGCCACAGTGCCCGTGGGAGGTGTATGCGCAGAGACACACGTCAGTTACGAGTGTCAGCCCTGAAACGTTCTCGCTGAGTTCCCGAAGTGCCGTCTGGACGATGCCGTTCTCATCATATGCGCCCGACGCGGCGTCGTCCTTGGACTCGGGAATGCCGAAGAGAAGAACTCCGCCCGCGCCCAGACTCGCGAGGGCCTGCGCCTCGCGCACGAGGTTGTCTACCGATCGCTGCGCAACGCCGGGTAGACCTTCGAGCGGTCGTTCGATCCCGTCCCCCGGAACGACGAACAGCGGCTGGATGAAGTCGACGAGGTCGAGCCGTGTCTCGCGGATCAAGGCTCGCAGGGCTGGCTCACGGCGAAACCGCCGGAGCCGAATGCGTGGAAATTCGCTCACCGCAACAATCTTCGCACGCCGATTCGAGACGTGGCCCAGTAGGCGATCGTCAGACCCACGAGCCAGGCGGCCTCGCGACCGAATTCGCTCCAGGGACTCAGTTCGAACAACGTCGCCCGGAAGAGGTCGACAGCATGGACGAAGGGGAAGAACGTCGAGATCCACGAGGCGACATCCGAAGATCCTGTCGGGATCAGGCCGAGGAGTACGATCGGCAGGACAACGAGAAATCCGACCAGTGCGGCAGTTCTTCCCTCCCGCGCGAGGACCCCGATCACCACCCCGAGCGCACCGAACCCGAAGCCTGCGACAAGGAGGGCGAGCGCCAGCAGCGGAACTCGCTCCCAGGCCTGCCCACCGCCCGAGTCGGCCATCTCGACGGCGACGCCGAACACGATGACGAGAACGATCCCGAGAGCGATCGCCACCACTGCGGCGAGGGCTGTCTTCTCGACGATCAGCTCACGCAGCCGGACAAGGCCGCGGGCGAGGCGGCCAATCACCCCCTCGTCGCGCTCGGAGGCAATCGCGGCGGCAGAGAGGAGGACACAGAGGAAGACCAGCGTCAACGCGATGGCGTATGCCTGCACCTGCGCCGAGAGCAGGAGCGTTCGACCTTCTCCGGAGTCCGTCTCGAGCTCGATTGGATTCGCAGTTGCACGGAGCGGGCCCTCGCTGACAGTCACCGCAAACGTCGCTTGCTCGATGAAGTCCCGGAGCCCGGCGATTCGCGCCAGGATCTCCGGATCATCCGTTTGCTGCTCGATCTCGTCGAAGATCTCAAGCGTCTCCTCGAAGCCGATGATCGTGAACTCGTTGCCGGCGAACGCGCCGGCGCCACCTTCGATCAGCAGGTCGAGGAGTTCGAGGTTCGCCTGGATGAAGGTCTCGGAGAGCTCCCGGTTGAGATCGAAGACGAGCGATTCGACGCGGCGCTGGATCTCGGATGAGAGCCCGCCCGGGGCGAGCCTGAGTACGAGCGTCGGAGCTTGCGACATCCCTCGGATCCGGCGAGCGAAACCGTCGGGAACGACGATGACGGCCAACACGTCGCCGCTCTCGAGCCGACGCTCCGCTTCGCCCTCAGACATCGAGATGAGCTCGACGTCGTCGTCGACCGACGCGAGGGCCCCCTGAAGATCGAACTCCTCGCCGCCGACCTCGAGGACCTCAGGAAGGCCGTCGAGGTCGACGAAAGCCACCGGCGGGCGGTCGGCCGCGAAGCGAACGACCAGACCCACGAGCAGGGCGATCAGGAGCGGATAGACAACGAGAAGTACGAGCAGTGGCCGCGCGCGTCCCAGAACTCGCAGATCCTTGACGAGGAGAAGGCCCGCGTTTCTCATGCGAAGACGTCGGCCTCAGGCGAACGACCGTACTCCTCCACGGTGCCGTCGAAGACCTTTTCGCCGTGCAGCAACACCGCAACCCGGTTTGCAAAGCGCTCGAGTTCCTCGAGGTTCTGAGTCGCGAAGACGACTGCACCTCCGCGCTGGGTGACAGCGCCCGCCGTCTCCCAGAGGCGGCGGCGCTGGCGGGGATCGAGCGACGCGGTCGGCTCGTCCAGCAACAGAACCTCAGGCTCACCGAGTAGCGCCACGGCGAGGTTGAGTCGCTGCTGATTTCCCAGCGACAGCTCGGAGACGAACCTCCGTTCGGCTGCAAGCTCGACGCGTTCGAGCAGTTCTCTCGCAGCGCCGCTCGGATCCGACTCGCCCTCGAGCCTTGCGAAAAACTCCAGGTTCTCCTGGGGAGAGAGACGGCTATAGATCGACGGACGCTGCGGAACCCAGCCGACCTTGGCTCCTTCGGTGACGCCGATTTCGCCCTCAGTTGGTTCGAGTGCCCCGGCAAGAATCGAGAGCAAGGTCGATTTCCCGGCACCGTTCGGTCCGATCAGCGCCGTGGCATCACCGGGCCGAATCTCGAAGTCGGTACGGGCGAGGGCAACCTGTTTTCCGTATCGGCGAGACACACCGCGCCCGGCGAGAAGCACTCCGCTATCCGCCCCACCTGGCACCTTCATGAACGAGCGGCGACCGCGCCGCGCGCCATCGTACCTCCAGTTCCGTCGTGTCCGGAACCGAAAAGCCAACCGACACACGCACCGCCCGGCCGAACAGAGGCCGAGCCTTGCCTTCCGTTGGCTGGATCGAAGTTGATGGCTCTCTCGCGCGTGAGCTCGAATTCGAACTCGACATTCCCGCACCGCCCCCCGTCGAGGTTCGACCGGTGTTGAAACCCGTTGAGGCCTCCGATACGGTGCCGCCGATGGCTTCGACCGAGGCCGTACGCGTGCGTGCTCGTCGGGATCGGCGCCGGGCTGCGGAACAAGAACGGGCCCGTGTCCGAGCGCGGCGTGCTTCGATGGTGGTCGCTACCGCTGCGGCCGCCCTTGCCCTTGTCGCGGGCCTGTTCGTGGCCTTCGGCGGCGACTCGAGCGCGGAGATCGCGCCGGGGCCGGCCCCGGCAACGCGACTGCTCCCGGCCGGACCACCAGAGCCCGAGGTCGTCGCGATGCAAGACGAGCTCCGTCTGGCGCTCCCAGTTCATCAGAGTCAGGTAACGGCGATCGGCTACCACGGTGCGGGCGGCGAGGCCCTCGCGCTCGATCCGGTGGGAACACAAGGCAATGCCGGCTTCCTCGAGCGCGTCTCAGACAAGCTGTTCGGCGGCGAGGGCGAGAGCGCCACCGGTCTCGAGTACTACCTCCTGGGAGGCGAGGGCGATCCGACGAGTGGACTCGACGTCGGCGCACCAGTGGGAGCAGACGTCTACGCGCCGGTCGACGGCACCATCGTTGCAATCTCGGACACGATCGTGAACGGCGAGCGTTACGGCGCAGAGATCGACATTCAGCCATCTGGGAACGCCTCGCTTGTCGTCACCGTCTCGCGACTCGAGCCGGATGAGTCGCTCACCGTCGGCTCGACGATCAGCGCCGCGCGCAGCAAGATCGGTCAAGTCGTCGATATGACGCCGGTCGAGACAGCGGCGCTGGCCGAATACACGCAGGACTCCGGTCAGCACATCACGATCACGGTTCGGCCCGCCGAGTCGCTCGTAGCTCCATAGCAACCGCGGACTAGCCAATCGCCGAAGGCGGCGCGAATCGAGTACGGTTCGAGCACGAACCTCGGTGGGCATGTCCACCGCTTTCGCCAGAGCCGACACCACCGTTGAGAATCCTCTTCGTCGCAGATGTCTTCGGCGCTCCGGGCCGCCGCGCGGTTGAGCATCGCCTATCCGATCTTCGCGAGGAGCTCGAGGTCGACTTTTGCATCGTAAACGGAGAAAACGCGGCGGACGGCATCGGCCTCACCGCCAAGCTTGCGAACAAGCTGCTTGCTGCGGGAGCCGACGTGATCACGCTTGGAAACCACACATGGCGGCACCGCGACTTGATTCCCGTACTGGAGGAGAACGATCGCGTAATCAGGCCCGCCAACCTCGGAAGCGACTCAGCGCCTGGTCGGGGCATGACGGTCATCGATGGTGTCGCGGTCCTGAACCTCCAAGGCTCGCTCTTTCTGGACGTGACCGTCCATCCGTTTCACATCGCCGAAGCACTCGTCGAGCAGGCCCGTCGCCAATCGCCGGTCGTCGTTATCGACTTCCACGCCGAGGCGACGAGCGAGAAGATTGCCCTCGCGAAGTTGCTCGACGGTCGCGTGACAGCGGTACTCGGCACCCACACCCACGTGCAGACCAACGACGCTCGGATCCTTCCCGGTGGCACGGCTGCCATCACCGACGCCGGCATGACGGGTCCACACGACTCCGTGATCGGCGTCCGTGCGGAGCTCGCGATCCAGCGAATGCGGACCGGAGTGCCGGTTCGCTTTCATCCAGCGGACGGTGACGTTCGCATCGAAGGCGCGCTCGTCGACTGTGACGACTCCGGCCGCGCTACGCGCTGCGAGGCGGTGCGAATTCCGATCTCGAAGCCGACTCCGTAGTCCGAGCCAACCGACTCAATAGCACGGCGTACAGGGCGACGAGGACGAGGTTCCGGGCCAAGACGAGCCAGCTTTCCGAGCCGAGGTCGACGAGGTCGAAGTACCGGCCGGGGAACCAGAGCTGTGTGAGCAGTAGCGCCGCGGCCACGAGTAAGGCCGCGGCGGTGCCGGTCGAGCCGGCAACGAGCGGGATCAGTGGAATGAGCCAGATCATGAACTGCGGGGACAGCACTTTCGCGAAGGCGACGAACGCGACGACCGCGGTTGCGGCAGCGGTCAGAAAGCGTTCTCGAGTCGGCTGGCCGAGGGCGAAGACCGCCCAGACTGCGACGATGGCGATTACTTGCAAGGCGCTCTGGATTACCGCCACCGCATCGGCGAGCGCCCCGGCGAGATTCTGCGAGCCGAAGCTCGAGACGACCTCCGGGATGTAGTCGGGATCAAGCTGATGGACGCTGAGCAGAATCGCTGCTCCCAGGCTCTCGATCTGAAGTGGCCGGCCGAGTTGTCGCTCGAAGCTCTCGATCAGGCCGTTGGGCGCAAGGACGAGGAAGGGAATGAAAAAGACGGCGGCGGCCACGCAAAAGACGGCGAGACTGACGAGCGCCTCTCTTCGTCCGTGCCGCCGGCCGACGTAGAGAAGCGCGAGAGGGAGCATCACGAGCGGGTAGAGCTTGGCCGAGACAGCAACTCCGAGCGCACCGAAGCCGAGTCGTTCTCTGCCCGAGACGAAGAGCGCCAATGCACCGACCGTGAGTAGAGCCGGCCAGAGGTCGAACCGAGTGAGAATCACCGAGCCGAGGAGAAGAGGCGCGACCGCGACCAGCAGCAGCGCTACATAGAGGCGGGTCGGCGGGGCCCGAACCGCGCTGAGTGAGATCCCAACGAGCACGACCATCCCTATGCCCGCAACGAGCATGAGCGCCTCGAATGTATTGCGGTAGTCGTCGCTCGATGCCAGCGAAGGGGCGATGAACGCCGGCAGCGCGGCGGGCGGATACTCCAGCAAGAAATCGCGGTACGGGAGCTCGCCGTCGAAAACCCGGTCGCCGTAGCGCTGATAGACAGGCGTATCGACGATCTGATTCTGAGCGAGGAAACCGACGTGCAAAAGCCCCCACGAGACCGCGAAGAGCGCCGCCGCGACTCCGAACACCACCCAGCGGTGGGGATGCTCAGCCTGCTGGAGCCAGCTCTCGGATCGGACGCTCAGTTCTCACCTCCTCGACCGAGTCGACGGTCTCCCGGGCCGGAGTGGGCACGAGCATTGCGAAGGCAACGAACGGGAAGAACCAGGGAATGTAGAGGTAAAACCAGTGCGTGAGGACGATCTCGAAACCGATGAGCAGCGCGGCCGACAACGCCGCGAGCTGAAGCGGCGTTCTGGCTCCCGGCAGGAACGCCACGGCGACTGAGGACACGATGAGCAGCCCCTGGAGCGCGATCTGAACCGCCGAGAGATCCGGGTAGCGGTACTGCCCCCAATCCCAGATCGAAAACGGCGATGCCCGATCCAACTGCCAACCGAACGTCCTGTCCCAGAACGTACCTGTGGCGGACAAAGGGTTCGGCTCGAGGAAGAGGATCAGGAACGCCAAGACAGTGGCGAGGAGAAAGCCGAGACCGAATCGGATCGCCGTAAGCTGAGCGCGGGCGCCGTGGGGATACGTCGCCCAGAGCGGGACGAGCAGAAGCGATGCGAACTTCGCCCACGACGCGAGCCCGAGTAGCAATCCGCGCCCAGGCGGCGAGGTAGCGAAGAGCAACCCGTAGATGAGAAGGAGCGGCATCACCGCATCGTTCGAGTTCGAGCTCGAGACGTACTGGGTGAACGGGTACGCCGCCCAAGCAAAGGCAAGGGCAACGCCAAAGCCAATTCCGCCGAAGCGGCGACCCAGCAGGAACATGCCCAGCATTGCCAGGACGTCAGCGGCTATCGAGGTGAAGTGAGCCGCCGGGAGGTTTCCGAAGCTGACTCCTGCCTCGTTGTCCCATTTACCAGACCAGCCGAACGCCAGGTAGCCCGGGATGTAGGCGATGTATGTGACCGGCCCGTACGTATCGCCCCGAGCGACCGACGTTTCACAGCGACCGTTCGTCTGAATCCGGTCGCGAACACGCCCGTTGGCGTCCGGTTCGCCACATTCCTCTCCCTCCATGTTCGGCATGTGTCCGTAGGGACTCTCGCCCTGTCCGGCAATGCGCTGAGCCCCGACAACGCTCGCAAATCCGACATCGATCACGTTGGAGTCGGAGACGTTGAGACCGATGCGAAAACCAGCGAGAAACATGGTCGCGGCCGCCAAGAGCCACACGGGCCAGAGCGGTCGAAACGGACTCGTGCGCCCGCGCCATCCAATCCAGGCCATGCGTCCGAGGAGGTAGACGAGCGGTGGATAGGCGAGCGGGACGGACGTGAAGATCTCACCTTCGTTGAAGAACCACCACGACGCTGAGAACGAGAGGAGGACAAACAAGTCGAGGTTCCGCAACGACAGCGGGCGGCGCCAGTTGGCAAGGCCAATGAAGAAGGCTGCCGAGAGGCCGAACCAGATCGCCGAGTCGTTGATCGACCGGCCGAACGATCCCTTGGAGCCGCGAGCCATCGACCACGCCACTTGCGGACCTGTCCAGGCCTCGGTCACACGACCGCTGTCGTCCTCGACCTTGGCCCTAACGATCTGGCCGGCGTCACCCTCGGCCCAGACCTTCACCTCCCAGACGCCCCTCTCGCCGTCGAAGCTCGCCTCTTCCCTGATCTCGTCTGCTGGATAGCGGTCAGCCCAGCTTGCGACCTTCTCCTGGCGGTACACCCGCGCGAGTACGTCCGATTCCGTCAGCAGAGGCTCGGGCGGAGGAGGCACAAAGGGCGTCTCGATGAGGTTTCCATCCTCGTCGTAGACCTGATCTGTGGTCTGCCCGAGCGCCTGGGGAGCCAGCCAGAGGCACGCCGCGAGGAGGAGGATGACGGCTAATCGGCAGGTAGCCACTGCGCTACCTGAGCGACGAAACGCTATCGGCGCGCGCTAAGAGATCCGAAAGCTCCAGAGCTTGTTCCCGAGGAAGTTGAGGGGCGTGACGAGAATGATCGCGGTCGCCTGTGCCGGAATCTCTGGAGCTCCGAGCGCAATGAGTAGCACGAGAATCGAGACGTTCGCACCCAACGCCGCGAGGGACACGACAGCGAAGCGAAGGCCCTGGTAGGCAACGTGGCCGCGCTCTCGACGGAATGTCCACAGTCGGTTCCAGGTGTAGTTGTTCGTCACCGCAACCGCAAACGAACCCACTGCCGCCGGGACGTAATGCCACCCCCCGACCGCAAACAGGAAACTGAACACCGAGAGGTTGATGACGTAGCCGCTCGCGCCGATGGCGCAAAACTTGGCGAGCTGAAGCCAGTTCGCGCGCCGACGCAGACCGATTGCGACTCGGTTCGCCTGGAAGACGAGGGGTACGGCAGTGGTCGAGTCAGAGTCGCTCGCCATGCGGTGAAGAGTAGATACCGCGCCGTCCGGACTTGCTGAGAAGCACCAGGCGACGGGTGACTTCAAGTCGGTTCCTGGGGCGGGGCTCGCCAAGCGAGGCGAGCCCGAGGGGCGCAGGACAGTACATTCACGGTACGGCCAAGCCTCGAGGGTTAAGTGCCCCCCACTTCGGATCGCGCCGCGAGCGTCGTTAGCTGTGCGGGGAAGCCGGGCTCGCTGGAGGTCGTCAAGCTGTCCGCGAAGCGGACAGCCGTCCAGCGAGGCCGGAGGCCAGGGAAGCGACGCTAGCTCGAGAAGCCCTCCTCGCCGACGAGTGGGACGAACCGGCAGGGCACCGACTTGACTACCGCCGGACCTTCGGGACTGCGCACGACGAGCTCGAGCGTTTGACCCCGATGGCCGCCGACCGGAACCACGAGCCGACCACCAACGACAAGCTGCTCGAAAAGCGCCTCAGGGATACGCGGTGCAGCGGCAGCAACGGTGACCGCATCGTAGGGCGCGAATTCCGGGAGCCCCAGCGACCCGTCACCGACATGGACGGACACATCTGGGTAGCCGGCCCGTTCGAGATTCTCCCGGGCCGTCTCGGCGAGAGCGGCGATTCGTTCGATCGAATGGACGTCCGCGCCGAGCTCGGCCAGGATCGCAGCTTGATAGCCGGACCCAGTGCCGACATCGAGCACACGGTCCCCGGGCCGAACCGCCGCGGTCTGACAGATGATCGCAACCATGTACGGCTGCGAGATGGTCTGCCCGAATCCGATCCGAAGCGGCAGATCCGCATACGCGAGATCGCGCTCTTCCGGATCGACGAACTCCTCTCGCGGGACCGTGGCGAACGCCGCCAAAACGGTCTTGTCCCGGATGTCCCTTCCTTCGAGTTGCTCTTCAACCATTGCGCGGCGCAAGGCCGCGTAGTCTGGCCCTGTGCTCGACTTAGACACCGCCTTCGCCGGAAGACCGCATTGACGGCGGGGGCTCGATGTCGAGCTCGCGAAGGACGACTGACGCGAGGTCGGTGGTCCGGAGTCTCGGCGGGAGCACCCGCGTCTGGAGTCCGGCGGCAATCACGGGTACCGTCGAGTCGCCGGCCGTGAGCGCACCGTGGGAGCCTCCACCGAGATGGGTCCGCCCACCCGCGTCCGAGAACTCGTAGCCATCCGTGGGCGAGATGATGAGGTCCCCGGCGTTCTGACACCCGAGCGCGTGCCACGCGCGCTCGAGTCCGTTCGGATAGCGAGTTTCGTCGAGCAGGTCGCCGCTTCCAGCCACGTGCCAGCCTGCGCCGTTCGGTCGAAACTCCATCTCCTCACCGGCGCGCCGTGCAACAGCGCCGCCGTTCTCCCTGAAGAGGACGATGTCCACGGCCGGGTCATTGTCGAGCGATTCAGCAAGCTCGCGCGATGAGGCGGGGCAACCTGGTTGGCGATAGACCATGCCAGCACGATTTGAGGCGGCAACGACGATCTCGCTCCGCTCGGGGTGCCCGTCGCGCCGACCCTTGTAGACCGAAACCCCGGGAAATGAATCCTGCAGACGCGCGGTATGTGAGACACGAGTCTGTCCGTGATCAGAACAGACGATGATCGAATACCGCTCGAGGAACTCATCGGTGCCGCCGGCGGCAGCGATCAGCTCCGCCAGACACTCGTCGGCATGGCGAAGAGCATCGAGAGCGTCATCAGGGCCGCGCATATGGGCGGCGTAGTCGTAGTCAGGCAGATAGAAGACGAGGAAATCGAAGCCGTCACGCGTTACGAGCCAGCGGCCGACAGCAGCCGCGTACTCGTCGACGGACCCGTCGAGTCTGTTGCGCACTGCAAGACCGGCACCCGTCTCGTCGGATTCGAACAGATTGAAGAAGAAGAACCGCCGCGGACCGTATGCGGCCTCGTACCAGCCGTTCCGCGCCGCAAGGCCGGGCACCTTGATCGAGTGACGGCGCCGACCGCGGTAGCACGTGAAGTTGATGGCTCCGGCGACCAGTCCCGCGTCCTCGACGACCTCGAACAGCGTTGGGACGGCGCCGCTCAAGTGCGCGTGAGACATGTTGAAGATCGCGTCGAGCGCCGATCGCTCGGCCCCGACAGCCCGCATCGCCGAAAACGACGATCCGTACTCGACAAGGCGGCGTTCGCCTCGGTGATACCAGACGATGCTCGGAATGTGATGACGATCGGGGTGAGCACCCGTTGCGATCGACGAGAGGCAGACGGGCGTGACCGATGGGAAGGTCGTCGTCGCCACGGTCGAGAGCCCGGTCTCACGGAGGAATGGGAGTGCGCGAAGCTGGCCAGACTCGATCCCCCGGTCAAGCATCTCGGGGGTTAGGCCGTCGATGATCGCGAGGATCGTGCGCTTCACTGACCGCGCTTTGTCCGGGCTGGTTGCATTGGTCCGCTCAGTCCTTCGCGAGGATGCGGAGGCCCGCGTGCCGCGTCGCCGCCCTCCGCTCGAGCCGCATGCCGACAAGCGGCGAGGTGATCGCTTCGACGTACCCGACCACCGGAACCACGGCGAGTAGTGAACTTCCGATAACCGCGGCGGGCATCGCTGCTGACGAGAGCTTACGAAAGGACGCCAAGCCGAGGGCCGCGCCCGCGGCAAGCGCCACGGCGGCCCAGACCACGACCAGGACTGCGACGACGACACCAATCGCCACTGTCGCCCCGAGTGCGGCAACCGCGATCGGACGACCGCCATCGGCTCTCGTAATCCAGACGAACGAAAGCCCCGCGGCGACGCCTAACCCGGCCGCGACGCCGACGAGGTACCAATCGAGGATCCCATCCACCCCAGTTCAGTCTAGACGGCGCCCCGGCATATACGGCACTCACAAATGGATCAGGTCCGCGAGATCGGATTCGGCGACCTCCTGTCGCATCGCCGTGAGAGGCCCAGCAGATGCGGGACCGGCCGCTCTTGCTACGTTCCGGCGAGGATGGCCGAACTCACCTTCATCTCCTCGCAGTCGTCGATGCCGAGCGATGGTGATCCGTCGGTGCCGAGCGATCGCGAAGCCCTGGACGCCTACTCCCGTGTGGTAGCAGGCGTCGCCGAGCAACTCACGCCGTCGGTCGCAAATCTGAGCCTCTCGCGCCGCGTCCGCGGCGGCACGGCCGACGGCGGTGGCTCCGCCGTCGTAATCACCCCTGACGGTTTCATGCTCACCTCTGCACATGTCGTTCAGAACATGCATCGAAGCGGCCTTGCAGCGTTCGTCGACGGCGCCGAACTCGAGTTTGCGGTTGTGGGCAAAGATCCCCTCTCGGATCTCGCCGTCCTGCGCGCGGAGGCAAAGGCGCTCGTTCCCGCACTCCTAGGGAATGCCGAGCAGCTCCGTGTCGGCCAACTGGTCGTCGCGATCGGGAACCCACACGGCTTCGCCGGATCGGTAACGGCGGGGGTCGTTTCGGCACTGGGCCGTTCCTTGCCGACGCGCTCCGGCTCGACGAACCGCTTCGTCGAGAACGTGATTCAGACAGACGCAGCGCTGAACCCGGGAAACTCCGGCGGCGCCTTGGCCGACGGCCGAGGCTCGGTAATCGGAATCAATACCGCGGTCGCCGGCGTCGGGCTTGGCCTGGCTGTCCCGATCAACGAAGCGACCAGACGCATCATCGGTGCGCTCATGACCGAGGGGCGTTTCCGGCGGGCCTTCCTCGGTATTGCCGGTGGAACACGTCCACTACCGCCGAAGCTCGCAACCGAACGCAATCAGAAAACAGCAGCCGAGGTCGTGGAGGTCGTCAACGGCAGTCCCGCCGAGATAGCAGGGGTGCGACCGGAAGATCTGATCGTCGCCATCGAGGGCAAACCGGTGGGCCGGTTCGAAGACCTTCAGCGGCTCATGGGTTCCGAGCGCATCGGCACACGCGTGTCGTTGATCATCGTTCGCGCAATGTCGATTCTTGAACTCGAGATCGTCCCGGCGGAGCTAGACGAGTAAGCGGTCGTACGCCTCTCGAAGTCTGAAGCTCGACGTAGTTCACGCGCGCGTCGATCCCGAGGTCCCCAGCGTGCCTTCGGAACTCCAGATACTCCTTGGTTTTGATCGCCTGCTGGAAGGACTCCATGGTCGTGAACTGGAACTCGCCGTAGGCCTCCGGCTCATCGTCACGAGTTGGATCGCCCATGACTCGTCGGTACGAAAACGTCGCCCGTGGAATCTGATCTGCCAGCCCGATGTGGCGATCCAGATCCGCCGCGGCCGGCGCCTTGTCATAGACGACAACAATCTTGACAATGCCTAGCCCCGGATCACCCACTAGAGTCTCCATGATGGGCCGATTGCCGTTCGTCTTCTTCCTCGTCGCGGCGGCCTATCTCGCTGTCGTCGTTGTCCAGTTCTTCCTTGCCGGTCTCGCCGTTTTCGGTTCGACGAGCTTCGAGGCGCATCGCGGTCTCGGGTTCGTCCTCCTCGCCGTTTCACTGGTGATGGTCGTGCTCACGTTCGTCGCCAAGCTGCCAAAACGGATGATTGTCCTCACCGCCGTCTTGCTCGGCCTCAACGTTCTGCAGGTGATCTTGGCCAACATCGACGATGTTCCGGAGCTCGCTGCCCTTCACGTCGTCAACGCGGTCGCGGTCTTCGCGCTCGCGCACCTCATTCTGCGGCGTTCGTGGCGCTACTTGCCGTCGCGCGAGCCCGCTGAAAACACGGCCGCCTGACCCTGGCCGCCTCCGCCATGGAGCCAGTCTGGGTGCCAGTGGCTAGGAGACGAATTCGACGCGGACCGGCTCGTCGAAGGCGCCGATTGCCTCACCGCGACGCAGGAGCTCCTCGACAGCTTGGCGCCCCTCGTCCCCGTAGTCCTCAGTCAGCTCGTTCACGTACATACCGACGAACCGGTCTGCGAGCGTCGGGCTGAGACCACGCCCGAAACGAAGCGCATATTCGAGAGCGTCATCCCGCGAAGAGAGTCCGGCGACAATCGACTCGCGCAGCACCTCTGAAAGCTCGTGCAGTGTTTCCTCGCCGAGATCGCGACGAGCAACGTTGATGCCAAGTGGCAAGGGAAGGCCGGTTTCGAGCAGCCACCACTCCCCGAGGTCGAGATTGGAATGGAGCCCCTCAGCCGCATACGTCAGCTGGCCCTCGTGAATGAGAAGTCCCGCGTCCGCTCGACCAGAGCGCACCTCGGCCATGATCTCGTCGAAAGGCACCTCCCGGTACCGAGGTTCCCTGCCGAGGTACAGACGTAAGACAAGGAATGCCGTCGTCATCCGGCCCGGCACGGCGATCTCGACCTCCTGGAGCTCCTCCGGGCTGAGAGGCGAACGAGACACGAGTATCGGCCCGTAGCCGGAGCCCATACTCGCGCCATGCGGAAGGATCACGTAACGGTCTTGCACGAATGGATACGTATGGAGCGAGATGGCCGTCACCTCGAGCCGCCCCTCCATAGCCCACTCGTTCAGCGTCTGGATGTCCCGAAGGACGTGCTCGAACTCGAACCCGCGGAGATCGACTTCGCCCGACGCGAGCGCCCAGAACATGAAGGCATCGTCTGGATCAGGGCTGTGTCCAAGCCGAATCAGCAAGGCGGCGAGGCTAACACTCTTCGGCGCGCGAGGGCGCAGTCATAGACTTGCGGCGTGTCGGAGCCCGATCTCTCGGAGGCGATTCAGGACTACCTCAAGGAGATCCACAGCGTCGAGGCTAGCGGCGAGCGAGCGACAACATCGGTACTCGCTGCACGCATGGGCGTCAGTGCTTCATCGGTTACGGCGATGCTGAAGAAGCTCGCGGCGCTCGGCTTGGTCGATCACACGCCGTATCACGGTGTCACGCTCACCGAGTCGGGAGAGAAGATCGCACTCGAGGTGATCCGACACCATCGGCTACTCGAGCAGTATCTGGCAGAGACCCTCGGTCTCGGAATCGACGCAGTCCATGCCGAGGCGGACAAGCTCGAACACGTCCTTTCTGAGGAACTCGAAGCCAGGATCGACGAGGCGCTCGGTTACCCGACTCATGACCCCCACGGCGACCCGATTCCCGATGCAGCACTCAACTACGAGCCGGGAGAGTTTCGTCCGCTCGATGCGCTCGTTCCCGGCGAGGCTGCCGTGATCAAGCGAATTCCAGACGGCGACCCGGCTCTGCTCCGATACTTAGAGCAGCTCTCGCTCGTGCCGGGTCAACGCGTCATCCTGCAGGACGTCGAACCCTTCAACGGCCCGCTGATTGTGAAGGTTGGCAAGCATGAGCGGCCGATCTCACGTGAGCTCGCCAGCCGAATCGGCGTCGGCTGAGCACGGCTCTCCGAGCGATGCCCGGAGGGTTTGAGTCTCCCTGTCTATTGGGTGCGCTGTTCGGGCGGCTCGACCACCGGGCGCGGCTCGTGCCCGAAGAACCAGCGCTCCAGAGGTTTCAAGAGGTCGTTTTCCCGAAACGGCGGAACGGTCTGGTCGATTCCCTCTTCCACAGAGACTGCGAGATCGTCCGAGAGAGCGTTGTTCGCAGCCTCGATCGCATCGCCCATCTCGTAGCCCTCGAAGATGTAGTCGTCAGCTCGAGGCTCGGGGATCGAGCGGTTGCGGAAGTCGATCGCTCGGCCAACCGCCCAGAGGGCACCCGTCCTCCGTTCGATCCAGATCACGATCTCTTCCTTCGAACCATCGACACCGACCCCGTGGAGGAGCCGCTCGGCGAAGCGTTGCGCGTCGTATCGGCCGGTCACGGCAGGAGGATACAATGACTCTGTGGGACTGCTCGAACGACTCGGACTCCGACGCTCCCCCTTCGAGGAGGGCACGAAGACCATCTCGAAGGAAGAGGCGCTCGCCTCCTACGTCATTCGTGAGCACAAGCAGGGCCGCGCCGTGAACGAGATCCTCGACGATGCGTACCTCAAGAACCGCACGACCGAGGATCAACGGCTCCGGCTGCTCCAGCGGCCCGACATCATCCGCGCAGTGGGCGAGAACACGGCAGAAGAGGCCGCGCAGCACCTCAAAGAGAAGTAAAGGCCTATCCCGGTGGCGCGGTGTCGTCGGGGACGGATGAGACCAAGCAGCTTGGCGGGATCGACTGAAGCGCATATCGAGAGAGATATGTGCGAGGGCGATCGCGGCGAGATACGCCGCGTCTCAGCCGCCAGCCGGGGGTGTTGCACCTACCGGAATAGGCTCCAGGGCTAGAGCCTCGTCCCCAGGCCCCGCTCGTCGGCGAGCGCCATGACGGCCTCGGCGAGAACCAGGGCGAGGGAGGCCGACCCGACGATCTTCACGAGGACGATGTCCTCCGATCGTTGCCGCCCTGATGTCGTTCCCGTGGCAACTTCCGCGAGCTCGTAGACCTCGAGCCAGTCGAGCACGCCCCGCTCGACGGGTTCAACGAGATCCCCCGCCTCCGCGCGCGCGCGATCCTTCGAGTCACAGCAAACGAAGCTTGCGCGTCGCACAACTTCGTTGTCCAACTCTCGACGCTCAACCTGAGTGGCTCCCGCCGCACACACGAGCGTGCCGTCGCGAAGCCACTCACCACGGAGAACCGGATCAGGAGAGGACGTCGCTGTGACAACGATGTCCTGCACTGCGACGTCCCGATAGTAGTCGCCCGCTCGAGCATCGAGACGTTTTGCAAACTCGACGAGCGGTCCTTCTCTTCGACCATACACAACAACCTCGTCCACGTCCGGGAGTGCGTGCCGGATACATTGCACCTGCCATTCGGCGTGCGCCCCGGCTCCGATCACTCCGAGCGTGTGTGCATTCTCAGTCGCAAGACACCGGCACGCGATCGCCGAGAGCGCGCTTGCGCGGAGAATCGACAGACGCCTCGCTTCGACAACCGCAAGAACGTCGGATGTGTTCGCGTTGAACACCGTGAGCTGGCGCTGTACGTCGTCGGCTGCTACCGCGAGTTCGCCTGCCGAGATCTCTCTCGCGGTGTCAACCGCGAGCACAGATGAAGCGAGGCCGGATTCGAGCGCGAGTCGAACACCGGCGCTCTCGCGCAGCTCGCCGTTGTGGATCCTCCCAAGGCCACCTTCGACTGCGTCGATCGCGACGGCGGGGGTGAGCAGCAGCTCAACATCGGACTCGCGAAGGTACAGCGGCACGGTCGGGAATCCTCGCTTGGACTAGAGGCGGATCCGGCTCCAGGGCAAGCCCGGATCTGGATATGCGTCCGGGTGGAGGAGATAGGCGAGTTGCTCGACGCCGTCGGCGAGCCGCGGGGCCGGTCTCGAGAAGTAGCCGTTTGCGTCCACGGCAAACACTTTGCTCTCCTCGCGTGCGGGAGTCTCGAGCAAGTTGGCACTGAGTTCGAGCGGTGCAACTTCTGCCAGGGTTCGATCGAGATCGAAACCACAGGGAGCAAGGATCACCACGTCGGGACGGAGCTCGGCAACGTCAGACCAGCGCATGCGATGCGACGGTTCGCCTGACATGCCGGCAACATCGGTGCCGCGTGCGAGGGAGACCATGTCCGGGACCCAATGACCGGCTGAATACGGCGGTTCGAGCCATTCGGTGAAGAAGACCCGAGGGATGCTCTCGACTTCGGCGAGCGCGGCAGTGACTCGATCGAAGCACGCCTGCATGACTCCGACGATCTCTTCGGCCTCGCCCTCGGCGTCGAGTCGCGCGCCCAGCGCCTTGATTGCAACCATCGTGTCACCGAGTGACGACGGCGAGTAGTCGAGAAGCTCCGCGCCAACCTTTCTCGCGGCGACAACGTTTCGGGCATCGTCCACTGTGACCGCACACACGTCACAGAGTTCCTGGACCACGACAATGTCCGGTTGCAGCTCGTCCCACACCTCTTCACCGATTGCGTACAGCGGCAGATCTTCTTCGGCAGCCTGCGAGACGGCCTGGTCGATCTCGGAACTTCCGAGTTCCTCCGTATCGAGGACCGACGCCGTGACGGCTCGACGAGCCTGCGCTTCGGGCGGCCAGTCGCACTCGTGGGTAACGCCGACGACCGAGTCTCCGAGCCCGAGTGCAAAGAGAACCTCGGTCGCTCCCGGCACGAGCGAGCAGATGCGCACGTGCCCAGGTTAGTTGTTACACGTGGGACGCGGCTGCCCATGGGCTCGCGCGACCCGTTCCGGGAAGGCAGCAGGTTCGCGGACACACGTCGTGACCCGGGCCGTCCGTACCAAGAGCCGGTCGAGGCAGGCTCGGATCGAGCCGCTCCTGGATGAGCTCCCGGATCATCGCAACGAACCTGGGATGGGTTCCGACAGTGGGCGCACGCAACATGTTGAGCCCGAGCTCCGTCGCGACTTCCCGGGCTTCGACATCGAGATCGAAGAGCACCTCGAGGTGGTCGGAGATGAAACCGATTGGGGAAACGATGACGTCCGTGACATCACGCTCGGTAAGGCTTCGCAGATGGTCACAGATGTCAGGCTCGAGCCAGGGCACGTGGGGAGCGCCGCTCCGTGACTGATAAACGACCGCGAAGTCCGTCGTACCGACGCGATCGGCAACGAGGCGCGCGGTCTCGCCGAGTTGGGCCTCGTACCGACAGTGAGCAGCCATAGCCTGCGGAATGCTGTGGGCAACGAAGGCGACATGTGTGCTTCTCTGACGGTCCGTCGGGATTTCGGACAGGGCCACAGCAACATGCTCGGCATTGGGCTCGACAAATCCCGGATGGTTGTAGAAGGCTCGCGTCCTCAGCACCTCGCAGGCCTTCGAGCCAACCGCTTGCTGCGCGTCGAAGATGTTCTCCCGATACTGGCGGCAACTGGAATAGCTCGAGTACGCGGCAGTGAAGAACCCCAGGGCACGCTCAACGCCGTCGTCGGTCATCTCTTGCAACGTGTCGGCGAGG
Organism: uncultured Gaiellales bacterium; assembly: GCA_964436315.1. GTDB lineage: Bacteria > Actinomycetota > Thermoleophilia > Gaiellales > Gaiellaceae > CAYTCZ01. The sequence continues at coordinate 31,973 of CAYTCZ010000027.1, forward strand.
AAGGGGTGCCAGTTTCGATTCCCGAAGTAGATCGGGACGTCGATCCCATTCGCGTCCAGCTCCTGACAGAGAGCCTTGATCAGAGCGCGGTTCTGGGCATTGATCGGACTGACGCCGTCAAACCGCGCGTAGTGGTGAGCAACTTCCTCGAGCCGTTTACGCGGCACGTTCCGGCCCCGCGTGACGTTCTCGAGAAACGGCATGACATCGTCCATGCCTTCGGGACCGCCAAACGAGACAACGAGGATCGCGTCGAAGTGCGATTCGGGATACTCGGTCACGAATCCGTCGGCCGGTGGCTTTAGTCTCCCCGTCTCACTCACCATGAGGCCAACATAGTCCGCTCGACACGCGTCGCGCCCGGTTACGTGCGACGATGGCCCGATGCCAAGCCGACTTGGATACGCGATCTTTTTCGCCTCCGACCTCGAGCGTTCCATTACCTTCTACCGTGACGTGATCGGCCTCCCCTTCCGCTTCTCGAACGAAACGTACGCCGAGTTCGCGACCGAGGGAGCAAAATTCTCGCTCTACGCGCGGGCGAACTTGGCCCAGCTCATCGGCCGAACCGCGCCAGCAGACAGGGCACCCTGGCCGCAGGGCGAAGTCGCGTTCTTCGTCAACGACGTCGATGCCGAGCATCAGCGCCTCGCCGACCTCGGCGTCGAGGTGCTCACACCTCCGACCGATCGACCCTGGGGCGAGCGAACGCTCCACGTCGCCGACCCAGACGGCAACGTCGTCGAGCTGACCCGCCCGAAGCGGGAGCACGAGAGGTGACAGGCACCGGTCGGCAGGCTGCCGCACCGACCGTCTAGGGTTTTCGCGCGACATGAGACTGATCACTCGTGATGAGTTGAAGGAAAAGCTTGATCGCGGGGACGACTTCAAGCTCGTCATGGTCCTCAGCGAGTGGGCCTATCGCGCCAAGCACATCCCGGGCTCGCTCAGCATCACCGCACCCGAACAGGCACTCCAGCTTCTTCAGCCTGACGACGAGATCGTTCTCTATTGCTCGAACCCCTCGTGTCCGGCCAGCCCGTCTGCCTATGACCTCCCGACGAAAAA
>CAYTCZ010000027.1:33140-35469 GCA_964436315.1 uncultured Gaiellales bacterium
CGAACCGTCGGGGAAGACACAGACAGGCAAGTTTTCCGGCTCGAGACTGAGCCCACCGAGGTAGCGAATCAGTGGGTCCCGGTCGACAGGGAGCCAGAGTAGTCCACACCGTTCCGAGTCAGAAAGCCCCTGAGATCGACCGACTCCGGCGAGGCCAGCCTGCCCACCACGCGGAGGTGACTCGCGGGTGCGAGCGGATCGATTGCCCGCGCCGACGTCTCGCGGTCGGTCGCGCCGCGATCCTATGCCCTGCGCGGTCGCGCGGGCATCTGCAGCAGGAGCACGGACGAGCCTCCGTCCTCGAGCTGCCTGGCGACCGCGGCCCCTAGCGGGCCCGCGCCGAGCACGACGTCACGCGCCAGCTCGATTCACCCAACTTGCTGCTTGTACCAATCAGCCGTCGCAGCGATCCCGTCATCGAACGACGTCGGGTCACTCCAGAAGCGGTCCTTGAACTTCGAAGCATCGACCTGGAACGGTCGCTGCCACTGGTAGAGCATTTCCTTGAGCTCTCGCACGTTCCCGTTGAAGAGCCCCATGACCGAGAGAAGGAGGCCCGGCGCGACCTGAACCTTGCCTTCCTGGCCGACTTCGCCTGCAAACGTTGTGATGATTTCGCGCATCGTCCTGTCGGGCGCGTTCGGGACGTTCCACGCTTGCCCGAACGCGTCGTCGCCTGCCTCTCCGATCGTGTGGAGAGCGCGAGCGACATCTGGGACGTAGATGAAGCTGTGGGGCAGGTCAGGATCGCCAACGACCTGCGCCGCTTTCCCCTGCACGATCCGGCCGAACGAGTTCTCCCCAAGCGCAGCGAAGGTCACGCCGGGGCCGTAGAAGTCGCTCGCGCGAACCGATACGGCCCTCACTCGACCTGCTTCGTGCGCCTGCTGCCACATCCGGGTCAGCTGAGCGCGAACCGCCGGCTTCTTGCCGTAGTCGGTAAGCGGCATGTCTTCGCGCATCGGCTCATTGACCGGTCCGTACATGTACAGGTTGTCCATGAAGATGAAACGTGCGCCCGCGGCCTCGGCACCCAGGAGCATTCCCTCCATCATCGGGGGCCAACGCTCGGGCCAGCCCGTGTAGTCGAGACCCACGCATGAGTAGACGTCGCTCGCGCCGACACATGCTTGTGCCATCGATTCTCCGTTCGAAACATCGCCCTGCACGACCTCCACCCCATCCGGGACATCGGCGCCTCCGCTCCGAGTTACCACCCGGACGGACCTTCCTTGGTCAGCAAGTCTCCCTACGAGCGACTTCCCGACCGGCCCGGCTCCGAGAACAACGCTGGCGCCATCTGATGCTGTCGCCATGGCGCGCGAGTATACGGCCGGCGCTGGGCAAAATCGAGCGTGCCAGGATCAATGGCCCAGTAACAGGTTCTTGACAGGTGTCCGAGGCACGGGTCTCGAAGAGACAGACCGCAGCCTTCGGGCTTTCCGCAGCCGATTCCGGATTCACCCCGATGCCCAAGTCGTGGAGGCCCTCGATGATCGCTTCATCTCAGCGGTTGTGTTTGCGAGATCAAGCCACGCGAGTTGAGCAGCGACTGAGAGGAGTCGCGCATGAGCGACCTCACGGCTCAGCCTGAGTCGAGCCGAGACGAATCGAACGGAGCCGGGGCAGTGATCGAATGCTCCGATCTCCGTCGACGTTTTGGAGAGGGCGGTGCGGCTGTCGATGCGCTTGCCGGCGTGTCCTTGGAATTCCCACGAGGAGAGGCAACGGCTATCGTCGGGCCTTCCGGCTCAGGGAAGTCGACCCTCATGCACATCCTCGCCGGACTCGACCGTCCGACGAGCGGTGACGTCTGGATTGAAGGGACCAAGATCACCGCTCTCGACGATCGCGAGCTGACGAATCTGCGCCGCGACAAGCTCGGCTTCGTCTTCCAGTTCTTCAACCTCGTGCCAGTGCTGACGGCCGAGGAGAACGTCGCCCTCCCGGTGAAGATCGCCGGCCGGAAGGTCGATCAGAAGCTACTCGACGGCCTGCTCGAGACGGTCAACTTGACCGACCGACGCACTCACCGACCCGCCGAGCTCTCCGGTGGCCAGCAACAGCGCGTCTCGATCGCACGCGCTCTGATCACACGGCCTGCGGTCGTCTTCGCCGACGAGCCGACCGGAAACCTCGACTCGAAATCGGGTGCTGACGTCCTCGATCTGCTCAGGCGAGCGGTCGACGAGTTCGACCAGACCGTCGTGATGGTCACGCACGACCCGCGCATCGCCTCCTATGCCGATCGCGTGATCGTCCTCTCGGACGGACTGGTCGTGCATGACGGCAAGGTCGCGTCGGCCGACGAGGTGCTCGCCCTCATGCA
>CAYTCZ010000028.1:0-10892 GCA_964436315.1 uncultured Gaiellales bacterium
TCGTCATCCTCGGTGGCTTGGTTACTTCGACGCTGTTGAACCTGTTCGTCGTGCCGTCTCTCTACCTTCGTTTTGCGAAACCAAAAGACGGAGGCCTATACTCGTATGTTCGCGGCCGAGGTACTCCACAAGCAGCTGGCTAGGCGCATCAAAATGGCGGAACGGTTCAACTCTGTGCGGTTTGTCTGGGTCTCACAGCGTGCATGGAGGTCGAGATGATGCTCGCTCGTGCGCTCACCGTGACCGTTGCGTTGATGCTTGCGATCGCCCTTTCGGTCGCAGCGTGCGGCGGTGATGACGGCGCATCCGAAGCAACGGATACTTCGCAAGAAGCAGTCGAGTCTCCGGCGGAAGCGGCTCCCCCTTCCGAGGAACCAGAAGACCAACCCGCCAACGGCGAGACTTCCGAGCAGCCCTACGAAGAGTTCGACCGCGACAACTTCGACGATCCGACCACGATCGACAATGAATGGCTGCCCCTCGTACCGGGCACCCAGCACGTCTACGAGGGAGTGACCATCGAAGATGGTGAGGAGATCCCCCATCGCGTCGTGATCACGATCACCGATCTGACCAAGGTGATCGACGGAGTACACACGGTCGTCTCCTGGGATCGCGATTTCAGCGAAGACGAACTGGTGGAGGCGGAACTCGCCTTCTATGCGCAAGATAACGATGGCAACGTATGGCGTATGGGCGAGTACCCGGAGGAATACGAGGACGGGGAGTTCGCCGACGCTCCAGCGTGGATCGCCGGCCTCCAGGATGCGAGGGCCGGGATTCGCATCAAGGCGGTCAACGAACCTGGGGACCCGAGCTATTCACAGGGCTGGGCCCCGGCGGTCGAGTTCACGGACCGGGCTCAGACCTACGACGTAGGTCAGGAGACCTGTGTGCAAGCCGGTTGCTACGAGGACGTCTTGATCATGGATGAGTTCAGCGAAGAGGAGCCTGGTGCCTTCCAGCAGAAGTACTACGCGCCCGGCGTCGGAAATGTTCAGGTTGGCTGGAGAGGTGAGGATCCAAACATGGAAACCCTAGAACTCATCGAGGTCGTGACGTTGAGCGAAGACGAGCTGTCAGAGGCCCGGTCAGCAGCCTTCGAATTGGAGGAGAGCGCCTACGAGCACAGTCCGGACCTGTATGGCGAGACGCCACCGCTAGAGCCTGCGCCGAGCTAGCGCGTCAGCCTCCTGCGAGAAACCCGTACTGGGTGAGGAGCAACTTCTCGTCCTGAATCAACCCAATCTCAGGAGCGTAGGTCTTGAACTCCTTCTCCTTCTTGTTGAGGGCGGTGCCTTCCTTGACCCGCAGGCTCGGTGAGAAGGTGCCGGCCGGGGTTTCGAACGTCTCGTCGACGCTGACGATCTCGGCGCGATCCATCGCGACTCCGGGAGCAATCTCCATGAAGTACCTCGTACCGACGACCGGATTTCCCGGCATCATCAGGCCAGGGCGTGCGCCGTTCTCACCGGCGAGCCAGGCGCCGGCGTGCGCGACGACCTCCCCGTCCTTGTAGTCATCGACGCCTTCGCCGAAGTAGAAGACGTCTCCGGTTTCTTCGTCGATCGCGAAGTAATTGAGCGAGATCTCGATCAGTTGATCGTTTTTCCACTCGCGTTCCTCGACGACCCGCGTGGTGACTCCAGCGACCTCCTTCGTCTCGTCGAGGACGGTGATCGCGACCTTCTCGTTGCTCGATTCCAGGACGATCTGGTATCCAGGCTCGAGGATGAAGTAGGTGTTCCGCCCCGTCGGGACCAGGGTGCGTTCCGACAGACCGAACTCCTCCTGGAACGGCTCATCGCCGAACGCGTCGCCCCCGGTGAAGGCGGCGATGCTCCCTCCTGCGGCGGCACCGACTAACAGCACGGCACCGACCGCGATGATGATGATCCATCTCCGTCTCATTGGCTTCCGGTCCCGGGACGATCGCTCTGAAAGGGTCTGTCGTCTCCAGCATACGTGTGGACGATGAGAGCGAGATGAGACTGCGTGCCGAAATCACGCTGCCGACGTGGTACGCTCATCTAACTCTCATTTTCGATCGGGACCATGTTGGCATGCGGGTTCTCGTCGTCGAAGACGATGTCAAGATGGCCGGGCTGATCCGGCGCGGGCTCCACGAGGAGGGATACGCGGCGGATGTGGCCGGAGTGGGGGAGGACGCCATCTGGATGGCGAACTCGACCGATTACGACGCAATCGTCCTCGATGTGATGTTGCCTGGGATCGACGGGTTTCAGGTCTGTCGGCAGCTTCGCTCTGACGGCGTCTGGTCGCCGGTGATGATGCTCACCGCCCGTGACGCCGTCGACGATCGGGTGGAAGGACTCGATGCCGGCGCGGACGACTACCTGCCCAAGCCGTTTTCGTTTGCCGAGCTCCTCGCCCGGCTTCGTGCGCTCGTGCGACGTGGGCCGGGTGAGCGCCCCGCCGTACTCGAGGTGGGCTCGCTACGACTGGATCCATCGACGCATGAGGTCTGGCGCGGAGAGACGAGGATCGAGCTCTCCAAGAAGGAGTTCGCGTTGCTCGAGATCTTCATGCGCCGGCCCGGACGGGTTCTCTCGCGATTCGATCTACTCGAGCACGCCTGGGACTACAGCTACGAGAACCGCTCCAATGTCGTCGACGTCTACGTCCGCTACTTGCGAGAGAAGGTCGATCGTCCATTCGGAGTCAAGTCGATCGAGACGGTTCGCGGCGCCGGATACCGGCTCCGCGAGGACGGCGGCGGCTGATGGTCAACACGCACGTGGAGTGAAAAGGGGCGGCATGCGCTGGCTTCGGAGTAGGCTGTCCATCCGGCTGCGCCTCGCGCTCGCGTTCGCACTGGCGATGGCGGTTGTCCTCGCCGCGACGGGAGCCTTCCTCTACCTGCGACTCGAGTCCGAGCTCGACTCCTCACTCAACGACAGTCTCCGCTCTCGCGCCGACGAGATCTCTGCGCTGGTGATCGAGGGCGGGACAGGGCTTCGCGAGAGCGGCGCCGAGCGCCTCGCCGAGCTCGACGAGGCGTTTGCCCAGGTCCTCGCCACCGACGGGCAAGTCCTCGATACGAGTCCGCAGCTTGGCGACCTGGTTCTCCTCTCCGAGGCTGAGCTTTCCCAGGCGTCCCGGGGCACAATGTTCATCGAGAGGGAGGCCCTGTCAGAGCTATTGGACGCTCCTTCTCGAGTACTCGCAACCCCGATTGAGCTCGACGGAGGAGAGGTCATCGTCGTTGTGGGTGCCTCACTCGAGGACCGAGACGACGCCCTCAGCGGTCTACTGACTCAGCTGTTGATCATCGGGCCGATCGCGCTCATCGTCGCCTCGGGGCTCGGATACCTGCTCGCCGCCGCGGCGCTGCGACCGGTCGAGGCGATGAGGCAGGAAGCGGCGGCCGTCTCCGCCGCCGAGCCGGGAAGACGGCTCCCAGTTCCTCCCCAGCGCGACGAGATCTCAAGGCTCGGTGAGACGCTCAATGCGATGCTCGCCCGACTCGAGTCTGCTCTCTCGCGCGAGCGCCGGTTCGTCGCTGAGGCAAGCCACGAGTTACGGACACCTCTGGCCTCACTCAAAGCCGAACTAGAGCTTGCACTCCGACGTGCGCGGTCTCCCGAGGAGCTGCTGGCCGCTCTTCGGTCGGCGGCGGAAGACACTGATCGGCTGATCCGGCTGGCTGAGGATCTACTCGTCCTCGCTCGATCCGATCAAGGCGAGTTTCCTGTTCGTCGCACCGAGATCAACGCGTCCGAGTTGCTCGCGCTCGTCGCGACACGCTTCAGCCATGTGGGTGTCGTGAACGGAGCGGTCGAGACTGAGGCCCCGCCGGACCTGACGCTCCAGGGCGATTCCCTCCGGCTCGAGCAGGCCCTCGGGAATCTCGTCGACAACGCGGTGCGGCACGGCGCCGGGACGATCCGACTGACGGCGACTCGCAACGGTCAGGGAGTGGAGTTCCACGTCACGGATGAGGGATCCGGGTTTCCGCCAGACTTTCTCGACGAAGCGTTCGATCGGTTCGCCCGGCCTGATGAATCGCGCGGGAGAAGTGGGACGGGCCTCGGTCTGGCAATCGTCCAGGTCATTGCTCACGCGCACGGCGGTACGGCGCACGTCGAAAACCGCTCGTCCGGCGGGGCGCACGCCTGGATCGTGATCCCCGATCTTCCTGGCGCGGACGGGCCGTAACCCGAGCGCGGCATCGACCCTCTCATTCCCGTCTCATCGTCCGTCGCTAGCGTCACGACGCTGACGGATGAACACGAGCGCGGAATCGGCCGCTTCACGGAGCGTCCGGCGCGACGGTGATCCTACCCGCCTAGCCGGGCACGCACGCTCGGCTGCCTGAGCGATGGATCGGCTTTCGGTACGCCAAGCACTTGTCGCGCTGAGCCTCGGACTCGCGATCCTATTTGTGATCGGTTGCGCGTCGGACGGAGAGGAAGTCGGGCCCGATCTTCCCTCGATGGCGCTCTCGGAGGAGGATGTTCCTGGCTTCACCGTCGATACCGAGGGGTACGAGGTCTGGGAGCCGGGTGCGACCGCCACGTTCGACCGCAACCTTTCGGCATCGACCAGCGAGCGATTCGGTGAGTCGCAGGTCTTCTTCATGAACAGCCACATCGAGTTGTTTGCGTCGAGCAAGGACGCACAGCAGTACCTGCTTCATATCGCTTATCAGATCCACAACGGCGCGGAGATCTTCGTCGCGGGCTTCGCGGACGGAACCAGTGTGGTGCCGGCGATGAGGGAGTGGGAGCTTCTTGATTTGCCTGGCCTCGGCGATGCGGCTGTTGGCGTGCGGGCGATGTTCGAGTCGCCGTACGGCGCACACGGTGCGTGCCTGATACTCGTCCGGGTCGGTCGTGCCACGAGCGCTCTCATCGTCGGTGCTGCGACGACACGCGTTCGCGTCGACGAAGTTCTCCCGCTGGTTCGCATGGTGGTCGAGCGGATGGAATCGGGTCTCGATACGGGCCAGGATCCTGAACGGACGCAACTCGCTTTGTCGGCCGCGATCATTCGCTAGCTGCCGTTCGGCCCGAGCCCGTAACAATGACGCGGTGAACATCCTGCTGTGGCATGGCTATCTGCTCGCGGGTACCGGCTCGAACGTCTACACGCGTGCGCTCGCGCGCGCGTGGAGCAAACTCGATCATCACGTGACGGTCTTCTGTCAGGACCCCCATCCAGAGCGATTCGACCTCGCCGGAGCGCACGTTGTCCGGCCCGATATCGACGGCCCGCTTCCCGTCTTCGTCCTCGACGGGTACGTCGACGCTGAGCCGCGTCTCCTCCAAGACCTCTCCACCGAGGAACGTGAGCGCTTCGTCGAGCGGAACGCGCAGGCGCTTCGCGAGCACATGCCGGCGGATTTCCTCCTCACGAACCACCTCCTCCTGGGCGGGCCCGTAGGGAGTGCTGCCGGAATGCCGTACACGGTGAAGGCACATGGCTCGGAGCTCGAGTTCTCGATGCGGGGGAACGAGGACCTCTGCGCCTGGGCGCGTGAGTCCTTGGCGAGCGCCGAGTCGATCCTGGCGGGCTCGGAGCACATCCGAGGGGTGATCGAAGATGTCCTCGGCGCGGGGGACTACATGAACCGGGTCCGGATCGTCTCGCCAGGGGTGGACGTCGAGCAGCTGAAGCCTCAAGCGCGAGACGTGGCCCTCGCCAAGCTGGTTGATGAGGCATCAAACGATCGTCCGAATCCGGGGAACGCGAACGAGCGACTTCCAGATGAGGGGAACGCCGATCGTTTTGCCGGCTTCTTGTCGGGCGAGCGCCCAACTGTTCTCTTTGTCGGCAAGCTCAGTCACGAGAAAGGTGTATCCCTCCTTCTCGACGCAGTGCGTGAGCTCCAGGTCAGGACGGTGATCGTTGGTTTCGGGGAATCCCGGAACGAGCTCGAGCGCGCGGCGGACCCGGAAGTTCTTTTCACCGGAGCCCTCGAGCACCGTCATCTGGCGCACCTCTGGCCGCTTGCCGACGTCAGCGTGACGCCCTCGGTCTTCCCCGAGGCTTTCGGGATGGTCGCAGCCGAGGCAGCGGCGTGCGGGTCGCCGCCACTCGTTGCGCGGCATTCGGGCCTCGCTGAGATCGCGAGGGGTCTCGAAGAGGAATATCCACCTGAATACCGACCGCTCTCGAGCTTTCGCAGCGGGGACGTGGACGACCTGCGGATGAAGGTCACCCAGATTCTCGAGCTCCCGAGCGCCAGCTGGCTGATGCTTTCGCAGGCGGCGAGGCGGGCGGCCGTCGCTCGTTGGAGCTGGGAACGCGTCGCGGCTGAGATACTCCCGAGCTAACAAGACCGGCCTGCGGGACTGACATGGGTGAGGAGCAGACACTTTCAGCGGACGAGATGATTACTCGCGCGCGCGAGCAATACGCAGCCGCTACGGACTTCACCATGGCCGTGGAAGAGGAGTTCGCGCTCCTCGACCCCGACACACTCGGCTTGGTCAATCGATTCCTCGAAGTTGAAGCGGCCGCGAAGGGCAGCGAAATAGAGCCACATCTCGTTGGGGAGCTGATTTCGTCGGAGGTCGAGATCCGGACGGGGCCGTGCGTGGACTTTGCCGAAGCGGTGGAGACGATGGCGCTCCGGCGTCGACAGTTGCTCGAGATCGTCGGGCCACTTGGTATTCGACTGAGCGGAGTCGGAACGCACCCATGGAGCCCGTGGCAGGAGCAGAAGATAATCGACACGCCGCACTACCGGAGCAACGACGAGATCCTCCGGTACGTCGTCTGGCGGAACAACACGTTCGGCCTACACGTCCACGTTGCGATCAACGGGCCCGACCGCGCCATCGCGGTGGTCAACGCGTTACGGAGCTTCCTGCCGGAGCTACTCGCCTACTCGGCGAGTTCTCCGTTTGTCGAGGGCGTCTATACGCACCTTCACTCCGCGCGAACGCAGATCTTCACCCGCATGTTTCCACGCTGTGGCGTGCCGGATGCATTTGCTGACTGGGCGGAGTACGAAACGTTCCTTCGGTACCTCTACGCGACAGGATCCGTCACTGAGCACACCCAGCTGTGGTGGAGCGTGCGGGCTCATCTCGCCTTTCCCACGGTGGAAATCCGGATCTGCGACGGGCAACCCGAACTGGGGGAGGCCTATTCACTCGCCGCACTGCTGTATGCCTTGACGGTTCGAGTAGCGCATGCGGTCGACGAGGATGAGCCCCTGCCGGCTTGTCCGCATCGGCTCATCGAGGAAAACTTCTGGCGGGCGATCCGCCGAGGGCTTTCTGGCGAGCTGCTCGATCTCCGCAGCTACCCGGACCACCGGGCGGTCCGTCCCGCGCGCGCGGCGCTCGAGGAACTCCTCGAATGGGTGGCTCCAGCGGCGGCCGAGATCGGGGCAGCCAGTTATCTCAACCTTCCGAACGAGAATCCCGCCGAGCGCCAGATCGCTCGGCATGAGGCAGGACAAACTCTCGAGGAGATCTACGCCCAAGAAATCATGGAGGTTGTCAGTGTCTGAACGGGAGTTCAGCCCAGAGGAAGAAGAAATTGCACGACAGCTCGCGGAAGATCTGAAGCGGCTGCGGGTCGAAGATGTTCTCATCCAAACTCTCATCAACATCTCGACGATCGGCTATCGAAGCCTCGGTCTCACCGAGGAGACCAAGGATGATCGCGATTTGGAGCAGACGCGGCTGGCGATTGAAACCATGCGGGCCGTGACGCCCATTCTCGGGCAGGTCGTTCCAGCAGACCTGATCCGCGACTTCAACCAGTCTGTCGCGAATCTTCAGCTCGCGTTCGTGAAAGCGGCGGGGGACGACGGCGTCGACACGACAGGCAGCGCCGATGACCGGGCCGCAGACTCGGACGAATCTGAGGCGGAATCTGCATCGGCCGATTCCACTGAATCCGAGGAGGATGAATCAGCGTGATCGGTGTGTTCGGTGGCTCGGGCTTCTACTCGTTCGTCGACGACGTCAAGGAGGTCGACGTCGACACGCCCTTCGGGAAGCCCTCTGCTCCGTTCACCGTCGGCAAAATCGACGGCGCAGAGGTCGCATTCCTGCCTCGTCACGGCCGGAAGCATGAGTTGCCTCCCCACGCGATTCCCTACCGTGCCAACCTCTGGGCGATGAAGGAGATCGGCGTACGACGGATCATCGGCCCCTGTGCGTCTGGGGCACTGAGCGCAGAACTCGCTCTGGGCGAGTTCGTTGTGTGCGACCAATTCGTGGATCGGACCCGGGGACGGGAGGACACCTTCTACGATGGACCGAAGACGACGCACGTCTCCGCGGCGGATCCGTATTGCCCGGAGCTCAGATCCTTACTCGTTGAGACAGCAGGTGAGCTCGGCATACCTGTGCGGGACGGCGGTACCGTCGTCGTGGTCCAAGGACCTCGATTCTCGACGCGGGCCGAGTCGAGATGGTTTTCCGGAATGGGCTGGGAGGTAATCAACATGACCGCCTATCCCGAGGGTTTCCTCGCGCGCGAGCTCGAACTCTGCTACGCCAATATCTCGATGGTCACCGATCACGACGTGGGTGTCGAAGGCACCGAACCGGTCTCTCAAGAGACGGTGGTCAAGGTCTTCAACCAGAACAACGAGAGGCTCCGCGAGTTGCTCTTCGCCGTGATTCCACGAATTGCGCCGCAGCCGGAGGAGCATCTTTGCGCGACTGCACTTCGCGGTGCGAGCTTCTGATTTCACGTGAAGGCGCCGGTAGCGGCAGCCACACGTCCGGCCTTTGTGATAAAACTCTCGCCCGGCACTTCTGGCTTGGGAAGCGGGATACAGCCGTGCGCTCGGGCCTGAAGACGCACACTTTGTGAGACTCTCTGTCTGATCACTTGACCGCGTTTTTCCAGGACCACGCCGTTCTCTTTGCGCTGTTGACGTCGGCGCTGGCGATCGCGTACGGGATCGGGCTGACCTTCTGGCTGCTCCGGCTGCCGGCCGGTACCGATCGGATGCGCGAGATCGCCCAGGCGGTACAGGCGGGCGCCAGCGCGTACTTGCGGCGTCAGTACATCACCATTGCCGTCTTCGCACTGGTGATATTCCTCGGGCTGGGTTTCTGGAATGAGCTCGGCTGGGACGTCGCGGTCGGCTTCCTGATCGGAGCGGTCCTGTCGGCCGCGGCCGGCTTCATCGGCATGAACGTCGCTGTGCGAGGCAACGTCCGGACGGCCCAGGCTGCGAGCGAAGGCGGTGTCGCACCAGCGTTCAACGTCTCGTTTCGCGCCGGTGCCGTCACCGGCCTTCTCGTCGTGGGCCTCGCTCTCTTCGGGACCGCTGCCTACTACGGGATCCTCACGTCGTGGTTCGATGACACGCCGGAAGAGGCGACGCGCGCTCTCATCGGGCTGGCGTTCGGAGGCTCCCTGATCTCGGTATTCGCCCGTCTCGGCGGCGGCATCTTCACCAAGGCAGCTGATGTCGGGGCGGACCTGGTGGGCAAGATCGAGGCCGGAATCCCTGAAGACGACCCGCGCAATCCGGCCGTGATCGCCGACAACGTCGGCGACAACGTCGGCGACTGCGCCGGTATGGCGGCTGACCTCTTCGAGACCTATGCAGTCACTGCGGTCGCCGTGATGTTCCTCGGCGCTATCCAAGCCGAGCTTGCCGATGCACTCCTCTACCTCTATCCGCTCAACATCGGTGGCGTCGCGATTGTTGCCACCGTCATTGCAACTGCGTTCGCGCGGATCCGCCCTGGTGGTTCGATCATCGGGGCGCTCTACCGCGTCGTGATCATCGCGACGATTCTCTCGGCACTCGGCTTCATCCCCGTGACCATGGCCTTCGACGACGGGCCGTTCTCGTACTGGGAGCTCTACGGGTGCACTCTGATCGGACTCGGTGTCACGTTCGCACTCGTTGCGATCACAGAGTTCTACACCGGCTCACGTTGGCCGCCCGTCAAGGCGATCGCAGAGGCTTCGGTCACGGGACACGCGACGAACATCATTCGCGGCTTGGCCGTCGGTATGCAGTCGACGACCCTCCCCGTGGTCGTCATCGCGATCGCGATTGTTGGGGCGTTCGAGCTTGCCGGCCTCTACGGCGTCGGCGTCGCGGTCATGGCTCAGCTTGCGATGACGGGCGTCATCGTTACGCTCGACGCCTTCGGTCCGGTTACAGACAACGCCGGCGGGATCGCCGAGATGGCCGATCTCGACGAACAGGTCCGTCATACGACGGATCAGCTCGACGCGGTCGGGAACACGACAAAGGCTGTGACGAAAGGCTACGCGATCGGCTCTGCGGGGCTGGCGGCACTCGTCTTATTCGACGGCTTCACGTCAGAGTTAGCCAACGAAGGGCTCGACGTTGTCTTCCAGCTCGAAGACGCCTGGGTCATTGCCGGACTGTTCGTCGGAGGACTGATGCCGTTTCTGTTCGCAGCGCTGGCGATGGAGGCGGTGGGCCGCGTGGGCGGTCAGGTCGTCCAGGAGGTGCGGCGCCAGTTCCGTGAGATACCCGGGATCATGGAGGGAACCGGCCAACCCGAGTATGGGAAGGCTGTCGACCTGGTCACAGGTGCGGCCATCCGGAGCATGATGCTGCCCGCACTCATCCCGATTGCGTTTCCAATCGTGGTCGGGATCATCAAACCCGAGATGCTCGGCGGTCTTTTGATCGGCACCATCGTCACCGGAATCTTCCTCGCGATCGCAATGACGTCCGGTGGCGGTGCCTGGGACAACGCAAAGAAGCTGATCGAGGACGGCGCCCTCGGCGGTAAGGGTTCAGACGCCCACGCGGCCGCCGTCACCGGGGACACGGTCGGCGATCCCTACAAGGACACGGCCGGCCCGGCGATCAACCCGATGATCAAGATCACGAACATCGTCGCGATTTTGATGGTGCCCCTCATCGTCTCCATCCACGCCTAACTCCTTGGGCCGCTGGC
>CAYTCZ010000028.1:10992-32452 GCA_964436315.1 uncultured Gaiellales bacterium
CGGGCGCGCTCCCGGGCGGCGGAGCCGCCCTCCGCCGCGCCCTGACGACGCTCGCTGCAAGATCCTGCAGCCTCGACCCGTCGCCGTACTGGAACGTACTGTCGACGGGTCTCGGCTTTGCCTCTTTTGCGAGCGCCGCCCCAGCAGCCCGAGGGGCCTTGGGCCGCTGGCCGGGCGCGCTCCCGGGCGGCGGAGCCGCCCTCCGCCGCGCCCTGACGACGCTCGCGGCGGGATCCTTCGGCTTCGCCCCTCGGCCGTACCCAGCCGTACTGTCCTCCGGGCTCAGCCTCGGCTCCTTTGCCAGCCCCGCTCCAGAGAACCGCGATCTCGCTTTCTTGGATGGTCGGACTATCCGGCGCGAGAGGAGCCTTCTTCTCTGGACGGCTGCTGTCCGACCTGACGCACTCTCGCGACGAAGCGTGACCCACGTGCGCGCATTTCCACGTTAGGCTGGAACTGGAGGGAGGCAAGCGGCGGCCCCGGGGACCGCGGCGGCGGACCGGCTAGGCCGAGCGTCTGCGGCGGACCTGAGGCCCCTCTCGTCCCAATGCTGCTACGGCGATCGCGGAGAGCGAGTCGTTGAGTGCCGTCAGTTGATGTGTGATCCGCTGGAGTTCTTCGGCGGAGTCGAGGCGCTTGTTCAGGGTCTGGAGTTCCGCGCAGATTCTGTCGAGTCGCTCGAGCAGCGCGTCGATCTGACGATCGTCGAAGTATCTGCGTTCCTCAGCCATCACTTGCGATCTTAGCCAGATCCTCGGGCGTCTCTGCGAGGAGTGCGTTCGTCCCGACCTGCTCGACGATTCTTGTTCGGGCATCGAGGCCGGCTGCGACCTCGTCGACATGTCGCGCCACGCCGAGATGGGCGAGCGCCAAGTGAGCAAGCGGAGCCGGGGCGTCAGTGTAGACGCCGACGCGCCAGCCGGCCTCGCTAAGGCGGCGGAGAGCCGCGTTCGACTCTGAGCGAGGACGGAGGTAGACAGGCGCACGCTCCTCTGCAAACCGTTCGAGCGCACCCTGCCAATCGCCGATACCCCCCTTGGCCCAGTTATCGAGCTCGGCAGCAGCTTCGCCCCGGTCGGAGGGAAGCTCGCTCACGGCGAGCGGGCTGATGGCTTCGTATCGGCGTGCGGCTTCCGTTAGAAAGTCGTTCCAAAGTGGACGTGTATCGCCGAGGACACCGTCCAGGTCGATCACCACGCCTTGGATCATTCGATCACGGTCTGGGCCGGACTCTCAGAGCGTCGCCGGAGGATTTCAGCCGCGACGAGGACGCCAACGATCGCCCCAGCCGTATCGACGGCCCAATCCGAGACAGCTCCGTTCCGCCCGGAGACGAATGCTTGATGAATCTCATCTGTTGCCGCATAGAGGGACGTGAGCGCAATGGCGATGACGCGCTGATTCGTGGCCCAATAGAGGAGCCCGCCCAGGATCCCGAACTCCACGAAGTGCGCAATCTTCTGCAGGACGAGATCCCAGGTGCCCAGGTCCGAGCTGAGACCCGGGATCGAGGACAGACCGAAGATAACGGCTGCCCATACCGCCGCGAGCGTCCACGCGAGAACGCGCTGATTCACGGCGCTCAGCGTAGCGGCAGCCTCTTCGAGCCGAGGGGCTAATTAAGTGCGTGGCCCCGCTGCGTGCCCTTCATGCCAGGATGCATGCGAGGCCGGCGCTATTCGGACACTCACTCAGCACGATTCGACACCCATACCCGAGTAAGTGAGGAGTAGCCTCCAAGGCGGGTGGTGGGCGGTGGCGGCATCCCCCGTTGGAAAACCGCCCGATCAGGACGGCGTGGGGGGCCCGGCGCCGCCCGTGGGCCCCGGCAGTTCCTGCTGATGGAGTGCGCCCAGCTCGTCGACACGAAGCTGCCGGCGCTGACCTTCCTTCTTCAGCACCGCGACATCCGCGGTCTGAGACTCGATCGTCCAGCCTTGGGATGTCCAGCCGCTCAGAGCTGCAACGAGGATCTCCTGTCGTTCGGCGGGCGTCTTCGCACGTCGCGCCTGGCTGTCCACCTTCTCTCCACGGCCCTTCCCGAGGAGGAAGACCGCGAGCAAGACGGCGACGACTGCGATGCCGACGATTACCCACACCCAAGCGGGCACGCCATCTCCGTCTGTCGCCTCTTCTCCGTTCGTCGTCCCGCTCGGTTCCGTCGGCGTGGGCTCGGTCGGGGTCGGCCCCGGCGTGGGCTCTGGCGCAGGTTCCGGAGGGGTTGCTGGCTCCTGGGCCGCCGCGTTGATCACGAGCGTGCGATCAATCGCGCCTATCGGCTCGACAACGGTGGCAAGGGCCGCGATTGCGACACCAGCTGAAAGGACCATCCCGATTCCAGCCAACAGGCGGTTCACGTCAATCTTCCCTCCGGTCGCTACGCATAAGCGCAGGAGTCTATCCACGACGAGCGTCCTGGCCGCAGAAACTCTTCACTCGGTTATCACGGAGCGGTCGGCAAATCCTGTTGTGGTGTCTCAGTTCTGCCCTGCTCCAGCCGCCAGCTCGTCGTATCGACGTACTCCTTCAATCTCGTGAACATTTCAGTCGCGATCAGGTCACCGCCTTCGGGGTGGAAATGCACTCCGTCTGGAGCGCGAACCTGAACAAGCTGCCCGTCGAGATCCGGGATGTAGTCCGCGTAGTTCCCGTCAACGTCACTCAGGAGATCCGCGGTATCGATGAAGATCACCCCATGGTCACGCTTCGCAGCTTCCTGACGATAGATCCGGTTGATCAGCCGGTAACGCTCGGTCTGACCCGCGTCTCGGGTGACCGGCAGGCCGATCCAGACCACCAGTCGACCCTGGCTGTTGAGCACGTCCATCAGGCCGGCAACGCGACGGCGGTACTCGGCGATCCAACCCTCGCCACCGAAGCCTTTGACCTCCGCGTCCTCTGGGACGCCTGTCATGTAGCTCTTGTCGTCGTTCGCCCCGAACGTCAGAACCACGACGTCGGCCTGATGTTTCTTGACTCGCCTCGGGATGTACCGGAACCAGTTGAAGACATCGGGCCGACTGAGCCCGGTCGCGAGTCGTCCGTCGATTTCGCCTGCTGCCTCCATGGCCTTGTTCCCGCTCACGATCCTGAAGATCGACTGACCGGGGACAATTGAAAGCGAGTCGCCGCCGACCCAGACGCGGAGGGGATCCTCGGGGCTAAACGCGGGCAACGGCTGATTCGGTATGACCGGCCCTCCCGGCTCGAGCGAGGTTTCCCCCTCGCCGGCTGACGGCGTATTGGACTCCGCCGGTGTGAGTTGGACGACGCCGGCCGATTCTTCAGCCTCCTGGATCACCCCGCGTTGTTCAAAGGCGGTTCGGCTTGCTTCGATGTTGAAGTTCACTTCAGTGTCCACCGTGTCGTCGTCCCCGCGGCCGATCGCTTCCTTGACTTCTTGCCGTGGTCGGTCGATTCGCAGGAACGCACTGACGTCGGCAAGAGGCTTCGTAACCGCGAGTGCGACGTCACGTTGCCAGCCCTCCGACTGGCGGTGCGCGCTCTTACGCAGGCCCTGCGCGTTAAGGAACGCGCCGACGACAAGCGCGACGACGATAACGATGATTGCGTGCCCGATCGGGCGAAGGAGGCGAGGGGGGACGTCGTTCGAAGGCGTGGGAGCGATCGACGTTCTTGTGCGCGGTGATTTCGGCTCAACGCTGGTCGTTTTCTCGTGCTCAGTGACTGCCATGGTCAGAACTGGAAGTAAATGAAAGGAGCGACGCCTTCGGGCCCGAGCGCTCCGACGGCGAGGAGCGTAACTCCGAGTACGGCACCCTGCGTGACGAGTCGCCGACGAGAGAACGATGCCATGAGCGTGCGAATTGTGTGGGCCGGGATGTACTGGGCGCCGATTCCGACCGCGATCGCGAGCAATACGCCCACGCTCACCAGAGCGACCTCTTCGTTCCACGCCGTGAAGAGTCGGGTGATGATCTCTCCGGCCGTGTCGAAGGAGTCTGCCCGGAAGAAGATCCAGGCGAAACACACGATTTGGAACGTGATGAACCGTCGCCACGCCCGTCGCCAGAATGTGTCCTCCGGCTCTGGCAGTCCCTGTGCCGCTCGCCGGTAACCTCGCCATCGCTCGTAGACGAGGGCGATGCCGTGGATCCCTCCCCAGACGACAAAGGTCCAGCCCGCCCCGTGCCAGAGTCCCGCAAGAAGCATCGTCGCCATGAGGTTGCGATAAACGCGTGCGTGTGAGCCGCGATTACCGCCGAGCGGGATGTACACGTAGTCGCGGAACCAACGCGACAAGGTCATGTGCCAGCGGTGCCAGAAGTCCTGGATCGACACCGCCGTGTATGGGTTGTTGAAGTTGTCTGGGAATTTGAACCCGAGGAGAAGAGCAACGCCGATAGCGATCGCGGTGTAGCCGAAGAAGTCGGCGAAGATCTGCACCGAGTACCCATAGATGGCGACCAAAACGTCCAGCGACGAGTACTGCGTCGGTGCCCCGAAAACATCGTCGACGATCTCGGTCGCCAAGTAGTTGGCGATCACGACCTTCATGAAGAGCCCGGCCACGATCAGGCCGAACGCGCGACTCGTATCGATCCGACGCGGATCTCGCGGGCGCGAGAACTGCGGGATGAGTTCGCCGGGCCGGACGATCGGACCCGCGACCAGGTGCGGGAAGAACGCGAGATACACCGCGAACTTCGGCAGTGTCGTCGGCTTGAAATCCCGGCGATAGATGTCGATCACGTAGGCGAGTGCCATGAACGTGTAGAAGGAGATCCCGACGGGCAAGATCACCGAGACCAGTGCCGTTGACACTTCGAGCCCGAAAGCGTCGAGGGTGTTATAGGCCGAGCTCAGGAAGAAGTTCTTGTACTTGAAGTAGGCGAGCGTCCCTACGTTCCCCAAGACCGCGAGCCCCAGCAGGGCTTTGCGGCGAGTCGCGTCGTTCTCGCTGTGGATGAACCTGCCGAAAAACCAATTGAAGAGAGTCAGGCCAACGAGCAGGAAGACGTATCGCCAGTTCCACCACCCGTAGAAGATGTAGCTCGCCGCGAGGATGAAGACTCGCCACCACGCCTGCCGCGGCATGAAGAGCCAGTTGAGCGGCAGGACGATCAGAAAGAAGATGGCGAACGTGACGGTGGGGAAGAGCACCGGAGCCCTAGGCTACCCGCCCGACTTGGCAGCTTCCTGCTCTATCAGCTTCGTCTCAGCCGTTCGGCGGCTGACCGAGGCCTCTACGATGCGCCGTGCGGCGGACGCACGACACCCTTGGCCGAGATCCGCATCGCGCGCTTGCCGAAATCTTGCTTCGAGAGCGAGCGCACCTTTCCGAGCGCGAGCTTTTGGGAATCGATCACCGGCGCGCCGTCACCGACGAGTAGCAGCGGGACGAACCTGCCCTTGACCCACGTCCCGTCCCCCCGCAGCGTGACCCGGAGTACGCCGCTTACGGCTTTGAGCCCGGCAAGATTGAAGTTCTTGTAGCTCGAGAAGTTGCCCAGGCTGTATGCGATGAGCCGACCCTTGTACCACTCCATTCCACGCAGGACATGCGGCCCGTGCCCGAACACGACGTCGGCGCCTGCATCGACGACGGCATGGGAGAAGGCCACCGGGTTACCCCGCGGCTCGCCGAGGAACGTCTCCGGGCCGGGCGATACGCGCGCCGCGCTGACGCCTTCGGCTCCTCCGTGGAACGTGACCACGACGAGGTCAGCCTCTCTGTCGGCCTTTCGTACGAGCCGTTTCGCCCCGGAGATATCGAGCAGATTCTGTGCCCAGGGATACGGGGCGAACCCGAGGATCGCGACTCGCAGACCGCCAGCCTTGATGATCTTGATCTGACCGGGCCGTCCGGTGTGCCGAATCTTCTGTCTGCGGAGCGAGTTGATCGTCTGCTGCAAACCGGCCTGGCCGAAGTCGAGCGAGTGGTTGTTCGCCAGGTTCATGACCGTGAACCCCGCCGATCGAAGGCCCTTGGCGTACGAAGGCGGCGCCTGGAAGGCGAAGCAATTCGAACTGCCCGATCCGCACTTAGAACCGCTGCCGGTTGAGAGAGCGGTCTCGAGGTTGCCGAGGACGATGTTGCCTTTGAGCGCGGAGGCCACTCCGGCAAGCAGGGCAGAGGCACCGCCGGGAGGCAGAATCGGCGTGGTGCCCAACGTGATGTCACCCGTCGCGGTGATCGTTACGCGCTTTTCCTGCAGTTCCTTGTCGGGAGTCGCAACGGCGTTGGCCTGCGGCTCCGCCGAAATCCTGGAGCCGACCGCGATGCCGGCGACGCCCTCCGCGGGGGACTCGGCCGCACTCGCGCTGTCGCCTCCGCGAGTGAGTGCGAGGCCGAGAGCCGCCGCGCCCGCTCCAAGGAGCAGCATCACGATCACCACGATGAGCGTGCGTCGTCGAGAGAGCCGGCTCGATTGCGCGGGTTGCTCAGTTTGCTCAGATGCGCTTGCGTCCATCGCCAGGCCTCGAAGGTGACAACTGGACGAGGCTACCGGCCGTCGCGGCCGACCCGCAACCAAGTCCTCGCTCGCCGTTCGCGAAAACTCTGTTGGCGGTGATAGGCGGTGCGCTGGCGTCTCTATCGCCGGCATGGCGATGACGGCACCGCCTGAGACCAGTGCGCGACAGTGTCTAGGGCAAAAGAACGAGTGGGATGACGTTTCGAGGCGGAGGGAAACCTTCGCCCTCGGAGACGTCCTCCTCGAAGACCTCGAGATGGCCGATCTGCAGTTCGGCCACCGTGTAGTCGACCTCGAACTCGAAATCGCCGGGCCCATCGACTCCCCCGCCCATTGCGAAGTCGCCGGCGAGCTCGGCACCGTCTCGATCGAGGAGGCGCCAGAGGAAAGTCGACTCGAACGTGCGGGAGCACCCGGCGACCGTGAAACCTGGCTCGACTCTCTCTCCTGAAGACGGAGTCTCGACGAAGACGAATGCCGCTTCGAGCGCCCCGTCGTCATTCGAGCAGACGCCAGGCGGGACCTCGGTAGGCTCTGCGACCGTCACCGTCTCGACGACCGTCACGGTGTCTGTCGATGCGGATTCGTCGCCATTGTCGGAGCCACAGCCGGTCGCCACGAGGGCGAGTCCGGCTGCGAAGACGAGGCACAGGGCGCTCCTCACCGTCCGAGCTCCTTTGTTTTTGCGGTGCTAAGCACGACTCGTTTCCATGTTACGCAGGACTCGAAATTGTCCTCTAGCCTTGGTCGCAGGTGGAGGGCCGGGAGACTGAACTCGCGCCGCGCCCGGCGGGCGCGCTACGCCCGCTGGGCCTCACAGCTGCTCGCTGGCTAACCGCCGCGGTGGCTGCCGCGGTTGCAGTCGCGTTCGCTGACTCCTCGATCGTCGTACTCGCGCTTCCGGACATGCTCGGCGAGTTCAACACGTCCATTCCTGGCGTCTCCTGGGTGATTACGTCTTACAACGTGGTGGTGGCGGTCGCCGCGTTCGCGATCGTTCCGTTCCTTCGGCTCCTCGCGCCGGCTCGAATCCTCGCGATCGGACTCGTGGTTTTTCTGGTGGCCTCGCTCGGGGCGGCCGTCTCCGGCGATCTCGGAGTGCTGATCGCGTTTCGCGCACTCCAGGGATTGGGCGCTGCCGCCCTACTGGTGGGAGCACTCCCCGTCCTCGGGTTCCTCATGGGCTCTTCCAAGCTCGGGATGAGTTTGTGGATCGTGACCGGAACGATTGGAGCGGCGATGGGCCCGGCTCTTGGCGGAATCCTGACCCAGCTCTTCGACTGGCGGGCGATCTTTGTCGTCCAGGCTCCAATCGCTGCCGTCGCCCTCGTTGGCGCGTGGGCGGCCCGAGCTGAAGAGCCTGCGTCGGATGGATCCGATCCAACCGTCCAGCCGAGGCGCGTGTGGCTCGCCAACACGGGACTCGGCTTTGTGTTCGGGGCTCTTGTCGGAGCGCTCTTTCTCGCCGTGACAATCCTCGTTGCCGTCTGGCGATTCGAGCCGCTCACAGCAGCGGTGATCGTGACCGTGTTGCCCCTGGCAACGGTTGCTTCTCGTCCGCTCGCTGCTTGTCTTCCGCGAGTCCTTGGTTCAGCCGGGGGGGCCGGGCTCTTGGCGCTCGGGCTCGTTGCGCTGGCGCTCTTGCCCGACAGCAGTGCCGGCATCATGGCTGCGGCGCTGGCGCTCTGCGGTGTCGGTCTCGGCCTTACAGTCCCTCCGTTGACGCAGGAATCACTTCATGACGGCCCGATTCTCGCCAAGACGGGGGCCTGGACAACCGGCGCACGGCATGCCGGGCTCGTTCTTGCACTCGTCCTCATTGCCCCGCTCCTCGCCACCGAACTCGACGACGGAGCACAACAAGCAGCGTTGGGCGCGACGTCCGTGATTCTCGATTCTGAGGTAGGAATCTCGACGAAGGTCCCGCTCGCCCTCGACATGCGCGACCTGATCGACCAAACGCCACGCGGCGAGTTCCCTGATCTTGCTGAGCCTTTCGAAAGCCGTGGCGTCGACGCGAATCCCGAGCTCGCGGAGTTCCGCGACTCCTTGATCGGGACGATCGAGGCGGTGATCACACGCGGCTTCCGAACCTCGTTCCTGCTGTGCGCTGCGTTCGCGGCAGCGACGCTCGTTCCGGTCCTGCTCCTCGGAGCACGGAAACGGGAGGCGAACTCATGAGCGGTCGAACGTGGGCCATCGGCGTACTGGTTGGGCTCTTCTGCGTCGCCGGTGTGTTGATCGCGATCGAGCTTGGGATGGGAGCGCGCGGTTACGGCGAAGTCGCCACAACCGAGCCATGCACCGAAATGTCGAGCTTCGAGGGCGAGGGGATTG
This sequence comes from uncultured Gaiellales bacterium, assembly GCA_964436315.1. Taxonomy (GTDB): domain Bacteria; phylum Actinomycetota; class Thermoleophilia; order Gaiellales; family Gaiellaceae; genus CAYTCZ01. The sequence goes on from CAYTCZ010000028.1 coordinate 19,767, forward strand.
ACGGAACCGTGCAGCGGATCGTGCTGAGCGGCTTGGCGGGAGCTGCTTGCGAACTCGACGTCTCCCGCGAAGAGTTCATCGTGTCTTTCGGTCTCGATGATCCTCCGGTCGAGATCGACTGGGACGATGAGACCATCGAAGAGGCGACCCGAGCCGGCCTGCTCCGCGCGTTGGAGGATGAACAAGCCCGCGGGTCGATCGGAAGTCTCGAGGCGCTTCTGCTCCGCGAGGTCGTCGAGCGCGCGCCGATCGACCTGATCATTCAGGGGGCTGGAACGCTCATCGATTTATTGAACTGATCGATGGTGGTCTCGTACGCCGGCACCTGCCAACGCGGGTGCGGACGTCGCGGTCACGGCTGAGGGCGAGGTTCGCCTCAGGAGACGGCAATCGGATCGACGCCGCCTCCTTCTCGCGCCGGCTCAGAGTCGACGGCTTCCGCGCACCACGCGTGCGCAAATCCTCCCTAGGCTAAAAAGCGGGAGGCGGGCTCTGGGGCCCGCGTTCTAGGTGACAGGCCGCCTACGCGGTCACCGGTGTACGGTCCGCGGAAGGTGGTAGGCTGCTCGTTCACTCATAGGCGAGCGGTTAGGGAAGCCGGTGAGAGTCCGGCACGGTCCCGCCGCTGTAAGGGGAGACGCTCCTTGGCCAAGACGCCACTGGTCTTCGGACTGGGAAGGCGGCGAGGAGGGAGCCCCAAGTCAGAAGACCTGTCGCTCGCTCGGACGCCGTTCCCCTCGCGGAAGGAGGCAACGTGTTTCGAATCACCTTTCTATTAGGCGTCGTTGCGACGGTCCTGTTACTCGCGGCCTCGGCGCTCGCAGCGAACGTCCATGTTCGCGTCGAGGGAGTGAACAAGACCCTCTTCGGCAAGACCGAACCACGGCTCAGGGTGTTTGAAGGCCCACTCCGGGCGACCGATGGCTCCGTCACAACACTCTCCAAGCCAACGGCCCTTGGCGCGCTCGAGTCGGCGAGCCGAAAGGGTGAGTTCGCCTACCGGCTGAAGGCGTTCTCGTTCGGGTTGTTCGTGGACAAGATCGGACGCTTCCCGTCGGCGGGTGTTTCCGGTTGGGTGTTCAAAGTGAACGGCGCCTCTCCTCCGGTCGGTGCCGCCGACGTTGTTCTGAAAGACGGCGACCGCGTGCTCTGGTACCACGCCAGGTTCGGGCCCGAGGGCGGGCCACAGACTCTCAGTCTCGAGCGGAGAGCAAATGGCTGCATCCGAGCACACGCCGTTGACGCCAACGGCAGAGCGACGCGCGCGCGCGACGTCGTGTTCAAAGTCAATCATCGGCGCGTGGCGTCGGAATCCGGCCAGTTTTGTCCGAGCGGGCGCGTCGCGACCGTGAGAGCGACAAAGGATGGGATGATCCGGTCGGAGCTGATCAGGTTGCGCTGAAAGGAGGAATTCTGCTCTGGCGTGTCCTCTTCGGCCTCATCGCGGCGTTCCTCCTCGTCGGGTGTGGAACCGCCGGCTCCGATGCCGAGAGCGGCAAGGCGGAGCTCTGGGTGACGCGCGATGGTGGATCCGAGGTAATGCTGACGGCAGAGGTTTCGTCCGGACTGACGGTGCTCCAAGCGCTCGAGTCGGAGACCGACGTCGAGACCCGCTTCGGCGGTCGCTTCGTCCAGACCGTGGACGGCGTCGAGGGAAGCGTCACGGCCCAGGAAGACTGGTTCTACTTCCTGAATGGAATCGAGCCTGATGTCGGCGCTGCCGAGGTCGTACTCGAGGACGGTGATGTCGTCTGGTGGGATCATCGGTTCTGGGGCGAGCAGATGCGACAGCCCGTTGTGGTTGGCGCCTTTCCAGAGCCCTTCCTGCGGGGATTCAGTCGGGAGCCGCGACGTGTCGAAATTGTTGCCCCGCCCGATCTCGCGGACGAGGCGGCCGCGCTCGGTGAACTCCTGACCTCGGAGACGGCGGCCGGCGAGCCACATCGATTCGTTCTGGAGATCGACGAGAGTGTCGAAGGCGCAGAACTTCGCGCGGCGCGGGGTGACGCCAGTGACTCGCCGGTCACGTTCACACTCGTGGGCGAGGCCGACGCCGTCCGAGCAGGGGCAGTGCGCCTCGTCGACGAGCCATCCGCTGTTCGTTTCTGTTATTCCGCCTGGTTCGACACGGACGGTGAGGTCGAGTGCGCGAAGCCGTAAAACTCTCGACGGTTCCGGCGGCGATCGTCCTCGCGGTGGCCGGTGCCCTCGCCCTCCTCGTCGAGAGCCCGGTCGTGATCCTTCTCCTTGCCGGCGGACTGCTCATGATCTGTCTCCGCGCGCCGGTCGAGCGGAGGCGCTTCTATCTCATCGGCGCTCTCACGGCGGGCCTCGGCGTGTTCCTGCTGTCTCCACTCCTTGCGGTCGAGGGGATCAACGCGCTCTGGCGTGGTCCGGTGGTTCCGGTGCTTGGTCCGATCGACGTCACCAGCGAAGAGATCCGAACTGCGGCCGTCAACGGTCTTCGCCTCACCGCGATCGGATTGGCCTTCACGGCCTACGCGCTTCTCCTCGACCACGATGGTCTGCTCGCATCGGCCAGTTTCGCAAGACGGTCGGCACTTGCCGTGGCACTCGCGACACGACTGATTCCGACTCTCGAACGGGATGCGGCTGGCTTCGCCGAGGCGCTGGAAGGCCGCGGCATGGCGCTTCAAGGTGTGCGCGACCGCGCGCGGCTCCTCTCACCGGTGCTTGGGAACTCACTCGACCGAGCGTCGATGTTGGCCGAGGCCATGGAGGCACGAGGCTTTGGACGGCCCGGCTCAACGCGCGCGCCGAGGCCGGGCTGGACGCTCACGGACCGCTGCGCCCTGGTCGCGGCGGGCCTCGCGCTGCTTGCAGGAGTCGTATGGCTGTAGGTCGCAACGTTGTCGCCCGAACCAGGGACTTGAGTTTCAGCTACCCGGGTTCGCCGCGGGCTGCGATCCAAGGGATCTCGCTCGAGATTCGCGAAGGCGAGAAAGTCGCGATGCTCGGACCTTCAGGGGCTGGAAAGTCGACGGTGCTCCGAGCGCTTTCCGGACTCGTTCCACACTTTCATGGCGGTCGGTTCTCAGGCCAAGTGGAGGTCGCGGGTCTCGATACGCGGGTCTCGCGACCCGCCGAGATCGCGAGTCACGTGGCCACCGTCTTTCAGGATCCCGAGGATCAGATCGTGATGACGCGGGTGGCGAACGAGGTTGCTTTCGGACTCGAGAATCTCGGTGTCGACGAGATGGAGATTTGGCCGCGAGTCGACGAAGCGCTCGCCGAGGTGGGGATCGGGCACCTCGCCGAGCGGAAGACGGTGGAGATCTCTGGAGGGGAACTTCAGCGTGTTTGTCTTGCCGCAGCACTGGCGGTTCGACCGCGACTTCTCATCCTGGACGAGCCGACGTCACAGCTGGATCCGGAGTCGGCGTCGGGTTTCCTCGCTCTCGTCGACTCCCTGGGCATGGCGGTCGTGATCTCGGAACACCGGATTGAGCGAGTTCTAGAGTTCGCGGATCGCGTCGTCTTCGTTGACGGCGGGAAGGTCGTGCTGGACGCGGCCGTCGATGTGGCCTCGAGCTGGCTGAGCGCCCACCGGCCGGCGTACGTCGCGAGCAAGCCTGGAGCTGGCGAGGCAGTCCGCACGCTCGAGGGTCGAGCAACCGGCGAGGCGGGACCGGTCGAACCCACCGACAGCGACGTTTGCCGAGTCGCCGCCGCGCAGTTCGGATACTCGGAGAACGACGCAGTTCTCGACGGAGCCTCCCTCACGATCCGGCCGGGCGAGGTTGTCGTTCTCGAGGGTGTGAACGGCTCGGGTAAGACAACCCTCGCCAAGATCGCTGCCGGATTGCTGACTCCGCAAGAAGGATCGGTCCAGAGACGCGGACGGGCCGGCTACCTCTCTCAGGATCCGGGGCGCTACCTCGTCAAAGAGCATGTTTTGGATGAGGTCGCCGTCGGCATCCGAGGAGATCGGACGCGTGCCAAAGTCGCGCTCCAGCGAGTCGATCTTACGCACCTGGCGGATCGCCATCCGCGGGATCTCTCGAGCGGAGAACGAGAGCGCCTCGGTTTGGCCGCCGTCGCGGTTTCGGAGCCGGACCTGCTCGTGCTCGACGAGCCGACGCGTGGAATCGATCCCGATCGGAAAGAGGCACTCGCCGAGTGGCTCTTCAGCTATGCCTCTCAGGGACGCGGCGTACTGATTGCGACTCACGACACTGCCTTTCCGGCGGATCGCCGGCTGAGTCTTGCTGAAGGGCGGGTCGTAGAGTTACCTGGCCCCGGGGCCCGGACCGCAGAGTCCCTCGAACTTCGGGATGGCGTGTTCACATGTTGACTTCGTGGTCTCGGGCTGCCTCGCCAGCTTCGCGGCTCGTCATGCCCAGCCGGGCCTCGCGCGTCGCGTTGGTCGCGGCCGCGGGAGCGCTCTCCGCCTCTGCCTGGGCAGCTCTCGATCCTGGGCGCGGAGGCCTCGCGCTTCTTCTCGCCGCGGTGGCCGCGGTTGTGGCGGGCGTTGCCTGGATCGAAGGCTCGCCAGGGTCGGTCAAAGAGCTGACGCTGATCGCGACTCTCGGTGGTCTTGCCGCCGCGGGGCGAGTGCTGTTCGCGCCTGTTCCCGGCGTCCAGCCGGTGACTGTTCTCGTGGCGGCGGCGGGAGTTGCGCTCGGCCCGAAGCGCGGATTCGCCGTTGGCGCACTCGCCGCCTTCGCATCGAACTTCTTCTTGGGTCAGGGCCCGCATACCCCCTGGCAGATGCTGGCGTGGGGGCTCTGTGGTCTCCTCGCCGGCCTTCTTCGTCGCTATCTCGAGGGCCGGCTGGCGTTCGCGGCGTTCGTGCTCTTCCTGGGGTTCGCGTATGGCACGCTCCTCGATCTCTGGCACTGGTACGGGTTCTTCCCGCACACGGGCTCGGCACTCGCGGTCGTACTGGGTGCCGGGGTTGCCTTCAATACAGCCCACGCGATCGGGAATGTCTTGCTCGCTCTCGCTGTCGGACCAGAGCTTCGGAGGGTGTTGCAGCGATACGCCCGACGACTCAAGGCCGAGGTTGCCTGGTCATGAGTCGCGCTCGGCTCGTTCTCGCCCTCGTGTTACTGGCAGCGATGGCCGGACTCATAGCCGGCCCGGCGCACGGAAGTGCGCTCTCGGATGCCGTCAAGTTTCTCCGCAAGCACCAAAATCGCGACGGCGGATTTGCCGAAAGGCGTGGTCGCTCAGACCCCTCTCTCACCGGCTGGGCCGTCCTCGGTTTGGCCGCTGCAGGTCAGGTTCCCGCGGGTGCGGCGAGGTACCTGCAGGGCAAATCCGATCCGGCTGTCACCGATCTCGAGCTTCGGATCCTCGCCCTTGACGCTCTCGGTCGAGACGTGGGAAGCCTCGCCAGGCGGCTTGAGTTTTTCCGAAAGCGCAGCGGCGCGATCGGGCCGGCCATCAACTCAACGATCTGGGGCGTTCTCGCTCTCCGGGCTGCCGACCGGCCGGCAACGGCGTCGACTCTCCGGTTCCTCGTGCGCAATCAGTGGTCGAACGGCGGTTGGGGCTGGCAGAAGGGTGTCGTGCCGGATTCGAACGACACCTCGGCAGCGGTTCAGGCTCTCCGCGCCGCCGGCTTTTCGTCGCGCCACCGATCGGTGCGGCGCGGAATCGCCTTCATCAGGCGTCATCAGAACGCCGACGGGGGTTACTCCCTCTATCGCGGCGGCCCGTCAGACGCTCAATCGACGGCTTGGGCGATTCAAGCACTGATCGCTGCTGGTCAGTCTCCCGGTCGACGCGCCTTCGCCTACCTCGAGCGACTACAGCGTCCTGACGGAAGTTTCCGCTACACGGCCAAGCGTGTGAGCGCACCCGTCTGGACGACCGCCCAGGTCGCGGCTGCTCTCGCGCGACGGCCGTTTCCGGTTCGCTGACGGTTCGCCGACGCCGTCGACCGCGATGATAGGTCCGAGCTTATGGCAGGCCTGACGGGCGCTTCGGCGGTAGTGTCGTGCGCGTCAAACGGCAACCGTTGATGCGCATCGGCTGAAGATCCTTGTCAAGCCTCTAATCGACCGGACGGGTGCGTCTCTGCATCGTCACGAGACCTGGCTCGAGCTCTTTCTTCGACCTCTGTTTCGTCGTGCTGGTAGGCGGGTCTTGCACGGGCGCTTTGTGCCGCGCCAACCTGGGAGGACGCCGAGCCCAAACCCCACCCATCTGGGAGGGGAGGACGTGAACCACCCACCACCCGCTGCATACTCTAGTGGCCCGTTCCAAACGGAGCCGTGAAGGTGTGCAACAGATCGGTGACGCCGTCACCCGAATCGATCTCTGGCCTTTCCACAGCTCACTCCGCTCGGCGGACAAACCGGCTGCTCAGCCGGGCCGCGACGAGATCGCCGCGCGATGACAAGCTGCGTACAGCGGACGTCCACGCGCCGCACTGGGCCGGCCAGAAGTCTACCGAGGCCGCTCAGAGCATACCCCTATAGGGTATACTGAGGATAATGGCGAACCTGGCATCAGTCGATCAGAAGGAGCGCGTCGAACTGTCCCTCGAGGGCATGACGTGCGCCTCGTGTGCTGCGCGGATCGAGAAAGGGCTCGAGAGCATCGAAGGCGTCGATGCCGCGGTCAACCTTGCCACGGAACAGGCGACTGTCGACTACGACCCGTCACGGGTAAAGCTCGATCAGTTGATCCGCGCTGTCGAGGACGTTGGATACCACGCTCACGTCGGAACCGAAGCCGAGGACGACGATGTCGGACCCCGACGGCTCCGACGTCGTTTGATCGTTGCGGCCATCCTCACGGTGCCGCTCGTCGTAGTCTCAATGATTCCGCCCCTTCACTTCGTGGGATGGGAGTGGCTTGCTCTTGCCCTCGCGACGCCGGTGGTTTTCTATAGCGGCGCTGGCTTCCATCGGGCCGCGTTCGCCAATCTCCGTCACCGTGCGGCGTCGATGGACACACTCATCTCGATCGGAACGCTCGCGGCCTGGATCTGGTCGGTCGTTGCACTCCTCGCGTTTGACGATGCGGAAGTGTATTTCGAGGTCGCGGGCGTCATCACGACGCTGATCCTGGTCGGCCGATATCTCGAAGCGCGCGCCAAGGGCCGCGCGAGCGAAGCGATCCGCTCCCTGGTTGAGCTCGGCGCCAAGGACGCACGCGTGCTCGTCGACGACGACGAGGTCGTCGTTCCGATCGAGCAGCTTCGTGTCGGCGACCGTTTCGTTGTTCGACCGGGGGAGAAGATCGCGACAGATGGGATCGTTGAAGAGGGCCGTTCCGCCGTCGACCAGTCGATGCTGACGGGCGAGCCGGTTCCGGTTGAAGTGGCTCCTGGGTCGAGCGTGGCCGGCGCGACGATCAATAGCTCGGGGCGCCTGATCGTTCGAGCGATCAAAGTCGGCGCCGAGACGGCTCTCGCGCAAATCACGAAGCTCGTGGCCGAGGCGCAGGCGGGCAAGGCGCCGATTCAGCGGCTCGCAGACCGAGTTTCAGCGGTCTTCGTGCCCATCGTGATCTCGATCTCCCTCGCGACGCTCATCGGTTGGCTGGCGATTGCAGGGGACGCATCAGCCGCGTTCACCGCGGCCGTGGCAGTACTGATCATCGCCTGTCCCTGCGCGCTGGGACTTGCAACTCCGACTGCGATCATGGTCGGGACCGGCCGTGGCGCGCAACTCGGGATCCTGATCAAGGGACCAGAGGTCCTCGAGCGGACCCGTCAGATCACCACAATCGCTCTCGACAAGACCGGAACTGTCACCGAGGGCCGGCTCCGGGTTGCCGACATTCTTCCGGTTGACGGCCTCAGAAGCGAAGAGCTCCTAAGACTCGCCGGGGCAGCGGAAGACCCGAGCGAGCACCCGATCGCTCGGGCGATCGCAGAGCGCGCCCGCGCGGACATCGGCTCCCTGGCATCCGTCGACGAGTTCCGGAGTCGCTCGGGCCTCGGCGTCGAAGCCGTGGTCGAGGGCCACGCTGTCATCGTTGGGCGGCCGGAGTTGCTCGCCGACTGGGGGCTTGCGCTTCCGTCGGACCTTGTGGAGGCGCGACACAGTGCCGAGAGCCTCGGCCAGACGGTCGTTGCAGTCGCCTCGGATGGACGCGTACAGGGTCTGTTCGTGCTCGCCGATCGGGTCAAGGCCTCGAGTCCTGCCGCGATCGCCGAGCTGAGAGATCTCGGGCTGACCCCGGTCCTGCTGACGGGGGACAATGAGCGCGCCGCAGTCGCGGTTGGGCGTCAGGTCGGAATCGAAGACGTGCAGGCAGAGGTTCTCCCCGAGCACAAGACGCAGGCCGTCAGTGCCCTGCAAGAGAGGGACGAGGTTGTGGCAATGGTTGGCGACGGTGTCAATGACGCGCCCGCCCTTGCCCAGGCCGACCTCGGCCTTGCAATCGGAACCGGAACCGACGTGGCGATCGAGGCCAGCGACATCACTCTCGTCTCGGGTGACCTTCGCGCTGCCGGGGACGCGATCTCACTCGCGAGACGCACGCTGCGTACGATCAAACAGAACCTCTTCTGGGCGTTTGCCTACAATGTTGCCGCGATTCCGCTCGCAGCCGCGGGCCTGCTCGATCCGATCATCGCCGCAGCAGCTATGGCTTTCTCGAGCGTTTTCGTCGTGACGAACTCGCTTCGGCTCCGGCGTTTTCGTAGTAGCCGGGAAGAGCTCGAGCTCGAAGCGAGGCCGGAGCCCGCCCCCAGAGTTCAAGGAGAACCTGTATGAGCATGAGCGAGCAAATGCAACACGGCTATTCGGCCGACAAAGACGCTCTCGTGAAGCGCCTCCACCGCATCGAGGGTCAGGTACGCGGCATCGAACGAATGATCGAAGAGGATCGCTACTGCATTGACGTCCTTACGCAGATCTCTGCTGTCTCGACGGCGCTCGAGAGTCTCGCGTTCAAGATCCTTGACGATCACGTGAACCACTGCGTCGCCGGCGCGGTCGCCACTGGGGATCCCGAGGTTGCCGCGGAGAAGTCGAAGGAGTTGCTCGAGGCAGTTCACCGCTTCTCGCGGACTCGCTAGAACTCGATTTCGAAGGCAGCGAGCAGGGCCCTACATATACTCGCGAGAGGTCGTGGTCGTAAACGCAACGGCAGTCGTAGTGACGGTCGGGAACGAGATCGTCTCGGGTGACGTCGAGAACACGAACGCATCGTGGCTCTCTCGTCGGCTTGCCGAGCTCGGAGTCGAGGTGCGTGCACTCGCCGCGGTCAGAGACGATTACGACGAGATTGGAGAAGTCCTTCGCGCGGAGTCGCCACGTGTGACTTGGATCTTCCTCACGGGCGGACTTGGTGGAACGCCCGACGACATTACCCGCGAAGCTGTCGCGCGAGCATTTGGCGTACCGACGGTAGAGATCCCGGATCTCGCCGCCGACCTCCGGTCACAATTCGCTCCCAAGGGGTTGAGCGACTACGCAGCGCGCTGGGCTCGGCTCCCTGAAGGTGCGCTTCCGATCGACAACCCGCTCGGGGGAGCACCGGGCTTCGTCCACGAAAACGTGGTCGTCATGCCGGGCCTGCCGAGCGAGATGGAGGCGATGTTCGACTCGATCGCGCCGCGGTTCCAGGGCGAGCCGATCGTCACTTGGCGTCGGAACTACAAGACCGGAGAGGGTCAGATCGTCCTGGTCCTGGAAGAGGCGACGCGCCGGCATCCGAACGTCTCAATTGGAAGCTATCCACGCTTTCTCGAGACGGGGCCCGAGGTCGAGGTCGTCTTGAAGTCGACGAGTAGATCAGCGCTCACCGAGGCACGCACCTGGGTCGAGACCGAGCTCGAGGTGGTCGTTAGCCGAGTTCGGCGGCCTGGGCGACCGTGAAGGTTGGCTGGCACCAACGTCCCGGAAGTTAACCACTTCCGTCACACGCCGCTGCGCGGTTCTTCGGGCAGAGCGGACAACCGCGGTCGTCGCACCACTACTATCGGGGCCGTGACCACACTCTCTCCGGATCAGTACCTGGCCGACCTGAACGAGGCACAGCGCAAGGCGGTTCTCGCGACTGACGGTCCGGTTCTCGTCGTTGCCGGAGCCGGCTCCGGGAAGACGCGTGTCCTGACCTATCGAGTCGCACATCTGGTGGCTGCTCTCGGAGCGAAGCCAAACCAGATCCTCGCCATCACGTTCACGAATCGTGCGGCGCTCGAGATGAGGCGACGGCTCGAGGACCTGCTTGGCGAGACCGCTTCCCGTATGTGGGTGATGACGTTCCATGCGGCCTGCGGACGCATTCTCCGTCGCGAGATTCCAAGGCTCGGCTACAAGTCCAACTTCACGATCTACGACGACGCCGATCAAGTTCGGCTGACGAAGGCGTGTCTCGAAGAGCTTGATCGCGATCCCAAGCGCTTCACGCCGCGGGGCATCCACAATCAGATCTCGAGAGCCAAGAACCTGCTGATCGGTCCCGATGAGTACCGACAGCAGCTCTCGTCGTTCTACGAACAAACCGTCGCCGACGTCTACGACCTCTACCAGCGACGGCTTGCTGCCTCGAACACGCTCGACTTCGACGATCTGTTGTTTTTGACCGTCCAGGCCCTTGAGCGCTTTCCCGAGGCCCGGGAGCGGTGGCAGAAGGCCTTCCGTTACATCTTGGTCGATGAGTACCAGGACACGAACCACGCGCAATACCGCCTCTTGCAGGTGCTGGGCGGCGTCCACGGGAACGTGTGCGTTGTCGGCGACCCGGATCAGTCGATCTACGCCTTTCGCGGTGCCGACATTCGCAACATCCTGGAGTTCGAGCGCGATTTTCAGGATGTGACGACGATCGCGCTCGAGCAGAACTACCGCTCCGTGAATTCGATCTTGCGCGCCGCCAACGGCGTGATTGACCACAACGAGGAGCGCAAGCCCAAGAACCTCTTCTCCGAATTGGGTGAGGGTGAACCGGTGCGGGTGCTCGAGGTCGAGGACGAGCATGCGGAGGCCCGCTTCGTCGCTGCCGAACTGGCGACACTTCTGGAGCAGAGCTATGCGGGCTCGGAGATCGCCGTGTTCTACCGGACGAACGCCCAATCCAGAGTGATCGAGGACATTCTCGTGCGTCAGGAGATTCCGTATCAGGTCATCGGCGGGCCGAAGTTCTACGAGCGCGCCGAGATCAAGGATCTCGTCGCGTACCTCCAGGTCATCGACAATCCGGCCGACGCGATCTCGCTCGCGCGAATCGCGAACCGGCCCCGGCGCGGTATCGGGGATGCCTCGATCTCGAGGATGCAGAACCTTGCCGACACCCAGGACGTCACGCTGTGGGAGGCAACTCGTCGAGCCGAGGAGGCAGGAGTCGGCGCGGCGCCGCTCAAGGCTGTCAAGAAGTTCCGGACGCTGATGGAGTCGCTCATGGCACAGGCGCAAGAGCTGGACGTACCGGATCTTCTCGAGCGGGTTCTCGAGCGCAGTGGCTACCTCGAGTCGCTCGAAGCCGAACGAACTATCGAGGCACAGGGCAGGATCGAGAACCTCCAGGAACTGGTCTCGGTGGCGCGCGAGTACCAGGAGACGGCGACCGAGGCGAGCCTCTCCGAGTTCCTGCAGGGCATCTCCCTGTTCACCGACCAGGACGCGATCGACGAGGAAGAGAGCAAGGTCACCTTGATGACGCTCCACAACGCGAAGGGCCTCGAGTTTCGAGCCGTCTTTTTGGTCGGCATGGAGGAGGGAGTCTTCCCTCACGTCCGTTCGATCGAAGAGCAGGGCATCGAGGAAGAACGACGCCTCTGCTACGTCGGGTTGACTCGTGCTCGGGAACGGCTCACGCTTACCCACGCGGCGGGCCGGATGTTGTGGGGCACTCGTGGTTACAACCTGCCGAGCCGGTTTCTCGAGGAGCTACCTGAGTCCGAGATCACCTGGGATCGGCTCCAGCCGACCTCGTGGTCGTCCTACGGGGCGGCGCAGTCGGTAGAGGCTCGGTCCGAGGCTCCGGAGCTCTCAACCGGCGACAACGTTCGACACGAGAACCTCGGCGAAGGGGTGGTCGTCGGAATCGAACCGGGAGGGATCGTCACGGTTCGGTTCGCCTCTGACGGGGCCGAGCGTCGACTCATGCTCGAGTACGCGCCGCTCGAGCGCCTCTGATGGCGGAAGAGATCCGTCAGCTGTCGGCCGAGGAGCACGAGTTGCTCTCGCACACGCTGGCGGCAGCGTTCGGCGGCGAGCATCGTCCGGCGGAGGTCGAGCGGTTTCAGCGCCTGCTTCCCGGTCGCGACTTCGGAGCATTCGAGGATGGCGATCTCGTCGGTGTGACCACGTCTCACCCGCTCGAGCTCATCATCCCCGGCGGATCGCTGCGGGCCGGTGGAGTCACTGGCGTCGGTGTCGTGCCCACGCACCGGCGCCGAGGAATCCTGACTCAACTGACACGGCGCCAACTGGATCAACTACACGAGAACGGCGAGCCCCTCGCGTTCCTGTGGGCGAGCGAGGGTGGGATCTACGGGCGGTTTGGTTACGGCCTGGCATCCCGAAACGCGCGCATCGACTGCGAGCGCGATCGAACCGTCCTTCGGGAAGACAGGTCGCCCGAGGGAAGCGTGCGGCTCATCACGATCGAGCAGGCTCGGGACGAGCTACCCGACGTCTACGAACGGATCGCGGTCGAGACGCCGGGCTTCTTCGTTCGTTTGCCCGTTTGGTGGGAGTGGCACCGTCTCTACGATCCCGAGCACGAGCGGAATGGAGGAAGTCCGCTGTTCT
>CAYTCZ010000028.1:32552-34923 GCA_964436315.1 uncultured Gaiellales bacterium
TCCACTCTTCCTTCTCGTCACCGAGCCGTCCCGACTTCGACTCTCCGTCGGTGACGGGATCTGGCTTCGGCTCGTCGACGTCCAGACGGCACTCTCCCGTCGATCGTATGCCGTCGAGGGAGACCTCGTTCTGGAGGTCTCCGACGAGTTCTGCCCCTGGAACCAGGGTCGCTATCGAGTCGAGGCCGGAGCCGACGGCACGGCGGTTACGCCTGCGCGCGATGATCCTAACCTTCGCCTCGACGTTGGCGACCTTGCGTCAGCTTTCCTGGGCGGTTTCAGCTTCCTCGAGTTGGCGCGCGCAGGCAGGGTCGAGGAGTGCACGTCCGGTGCGTTGGAGCAGGCCGGCCGAATGTTCCACACCGACCGGGCGCCCTGGTGCCCTGAGGTCTTCTAGCCAATTTGATCCGTAGCCGTTTAGGCTGCGCGGCATGTTCAGATTGGATGACCGAGCGGCGCTCGTAACCGGGGCTGCCTCGGGGATTGGAGCTGCGACCGCGGCGCAGTTCGCGAAGGCCGGTGCCGACGTCGTTTGCGGCTGGTACGGGAGTGATCCCCACGACATCGGCCCGACGGTCGAGGCTGTCGTAGCCGCCGGCCGGCGCGGTATTCCGATCGAGGCCGATGTCGGGACAACTGAGGGCTGTAACCGCCTCGTCGACGCGGCTGTGTCCGAGCTCGGCCGGCTCGACATCGTCGTCGCCAACGCGGCCATCGCTAGGCTCGTGCCGGCGGGTGAGCTCGACGACGAGCGCTGGAACCAACTCCTGAACGTCGATCTGACCGGAGTCTTTCGCTGCTTCCGCGCCGCGATACCGCACATGATCGATGCGGGCTGGGGGAGGCTGCTCGCCACGAGCTCGATCGCCGGCGGCGTTCAAGGTTGGACCAAGCACGCCCATTACACGGCAGCAAAGGGCGGGGTCGTCGGACTCGTTCGGGGACTCGCCGTCGAGGTGGCTCGGCACGGGATCACGGTGAATGCCATCGCTCCGGGGGTCATCGAAACCCCTCAGAGTCAGGATCCGGTCAACTCGCTCGGCCCGGAAGGGCTCGAGGCGTTCGCCGCGAGCGTTCCGGTCGGCCGAAACGGCCAGCCCGAGGACATCGCTTCGGCGTTTCTCTTCCTCGCCAGCGAAGAGGCTGCGTATCTCACGGGCCAGACGATCGTGGTCGACGGCGGTGTCACCTTGACGCTCACGTGACCGACTGCGGCATTCCGGTCACCGGGGTGAGTGAGCTCGTCCTCGAGGTCGTGGATCTCGAGGCGGCTGAGCGCTTCTACGCCGACGTGCTCGGCCTACCGGTCGTAGAGCGCTGGACGGAGCGTGAAGCGATCTGGGTGATGGCCGGCGAGCGCACGCGTATCGGGCTCTGGCGACCACAGATCGGCATCGCGGCCGGACGTGGCGGAGTCCATGTCCACTACGCGTTACACCTACCTCTCGAGCACTACGACGCCGCGGTGGAACGCCTACGCTCCTTTGGCATGGAGCCACACGAGGAGGTGTTCGGCACCGACCCCAACCGCGCGCAGCGCGGCCGCGCCCTCTACGTCACAGACCCGGACGGCAACGTCGTCGAGCTCTTGACCTGGGACGTCGGCGAACACCTCCGTTAGGGACTTCAAGCCATAGCGCCCCGGATAGGCTGAGGCGGGCCGCTGCGGTCAGGCCCGCCTCCTGCAAGGAGTGGCGAGGTTGCGCTTGGGAGAAGGAAATGAGAGGGCCTCTCCAGAGCTGCCAATCGCCTATGTCCAGATTCCACCACAGGGCCATGCTCTCGGTGGGTAACGCTTAGGTTGCGAAGTGGTATCTCCATTCGCGGACTGATCCATTGCGGCTGCGCTAGCGTAGAAAGGGCATGCGCCTCCGAGATTCCATTGAGGTTCCGAGACCGCCTGCGGAGACGTTTGTCTACGTCGCCGACTGGTCGCACCTTGTCGACTGGGATCCAGGGATCGTCGAGTCGAGGAAGGTTTCCGACGGCCCCATCGGCACAGGCACCCAGTTCGACGTTCTCGCAGAGTTTCGGGGGCGCACGATCCCGATGCGGTACACAATTATTCGGTACGAGGAGGGCCGCCGCGTCGTCTTCGATGGTCAGGGTGACAACGTCACTTCGGTGGACGAGATCACGGTCGAGGAAATCGAGTCGGGAAGCCGGATTACCTACGACGCCAACATCAAGATGAAGGGCATCTACCGGCTCGCGCAGCCCTTCCTCGGCGGCACGTTCAACAAGATGGGCCAGAAGGCTCTCGCGGGCCTGAAGAAGGAACTCGACCAGGCCAGCTAGAATCTCCCGCCGGGGCGGTTAGCTCAGTTGGGAGAGCGCCAGCTCGACAAGCTGGAGGTCACTGGTTCGAGCC
>CAYTCZ010000029.1:0-34643 GCA_964436315.1 uncultured Gaiellales bacterium
AAAGGAGGCCCGGATGTCCTCAGCGGTTCACAACGTGTGTGGGCAGCTCAGCTAGCTATAGCTAGGCGGCCGACGCTGCCCAATCGCCGTACAGCGAGAGGTACCGGCCTGACTTGGCCACGAGTTCGTCGTGGGTTCCGGCCTCCACGATCCGACCGTCTTCGAGCACGACGATCACATCCGCGTCACGAATCGTCGATAGTCGATGGGCGATGACGAACGCCGTCCGTCCAGCGAGGAGCGTTGAGAGCGCTTGCTCGATTCGGCGCTCGGTTCCGATGTCGACGCTCGACGTTGCCTCGTCGAGTACGAGGATGCGCGGATCTGCGAGCAACGCGCGGGCGAATGAGACGAGTTGCCGCTGTCCGAGCGAGAGTCGACCGCCGCGTTCGCCGACCTCAGTCTCGTAGCCGTCTTCGAGTTCCAAGATGAACTCGTGAGCGCCGATCGCGCTCGCCGCGGCGGCGATCTCCTCTGGCGTGGCATCTGGACGGCCGAATGCGATGTTCTCGCGAACGGTGCCCGCGAAGAGAAAGCCCTCCTGCGGGACGATCCCGAGTTGTCGCCTGAGCGAGTCTTGAGTGACCTTTCGGATGTCGTGTCCGTCGATTTGGATCCGACCTTCCGCCGGGTCGTAGAAGCGGGCGAGGAGTTTCGCCAGGGTCGACTTCCCCGCTCCCGTATGTCCGACCAGGGCGACCGAGGTCCCGGTTGAGACCTTTAAGTCGATCCCGTGCAGGACTTCTGGCCCTCGACCGTACGCGAAACGGACGCGCTCGAATTCGACGTCACCCTTGATGTCAGGAAGCTCGTACGAGTCATTTGCGTCCAGCACTTCAGGATCCTCCTCCATGACGTCGATGATCTTGTCCAGCGCGGCCACGGCCGCGAGGAAGGTGTTGTAGAGCTGCGAGAGCTGCTGGACCGGATCGAAGAAGTTCGCGAGGTAGCCGATGAACGCGAACAACGTCCCAATCGTCATTGAGCCGTCGAAGATCAGATAGGCGCCGAAGCCCAGCACGATGGCGGTCGCCGCCGACGAGAGGAAGTCAACGAGTGGGAAGTAAAGACCGTTCAAAACGACGGTCTCGTGGTTGGCGGCGCGATAGTCGTTGTTGACGTCCTGGAACTCCGAGTAGTTCCGGCGCTGTCGATCGAACGACTGCACAACCCGCATGCCCGAGATGCCTTCTTGAAGAGCGGCGGTCACATTGGCGAGCCGTTCGCGAACTCGGCGGTAAGCACGCGACGAGCGCCGCCGAAAGATCGCGGTGGCTATTCCCATCACCGGGAACACAATCAGCGCCGCGAGGGCAAGCCGCCAATCGAGGACGAACAGGATGATGATCGTCCCGAACAGCATCAGGCTGTTTTGAAACAAACTCGAGACGCCGTCGGTCACCAGCTGATCAAGGGCCTCAACGTCGTTCGTGATTCGTGAGATCACAGCTCCGGCCCGGTTGCGCTCGTAGAACCCAAGCGACAGTCGCTGAAGGTGGCGAAACAGCTTGCGCCTGAGATCCGTCAGCACCCGCTCGCCGACCCAACCAGTGAAATAGGTCTGGCCGGTTTGGGCCAGCCAGTTGAGTAGCGCGGCCGCAAGAAATGCGGCGGTCACCCAGCCGAGAACGGCGAGGTCACCATCGATGATGCCCTCATCGATCGCGACCTTCGCGAGCAGGGGCGGGGCGAGCGCGGTCGCTGTCGCCGCAAGGAGAGCGACGATCGCGAGGATCGTGCGACCCCGATAGGGTCCCGTGAGCTTTGCAAGAAAGCCGACGCGTTTGGCTGTCCGGCGCCAGCTCCAGTCGTCAACCTTGGCCCCTCGAGCCTGGGTCAGGTGCTGACCAGGCTGATGAACCCTCACCGGCCAACCTTCCTCGACGGAGGCTCGGGGCCGCCGCTTGCCTCCCTCCAGTTCCAGCCTATGTCGAAAAAGCGCACGCGTGTGGCGCTTTCTGTAACTGGGGCTGCGCCGGGCTGGGTCAACTCGCGGGCACGCATCAGGCGGTCGCCTCGCGGAGTCCATCGGCTTCAACCAAACCGTGCTCGACGATCTCTCGGAACACAGGACTCGTGGCCTCAAGATCGTGTCGCGTCCCGCGCTCGACGACGCTTCCGCCCTCGAGCACGACGATCTCGTCGGCGAGGGCGATGGTTGAGAGTCGATGGGCAATGATGAGCGTTGTCCGGCCGCGCATCACCTCACGCAAACCGAGGCGAATCTGAGCCTCCGTCGTCGCGTCGACTGAGGCGGTCGCGTCGTCGAGGATCAGGACGCGCGGGTCGATGAGAATCGCTCGCGCAATGGCGATGCGTTGCCGCTGTCCACCGGAGAGCGTGATCCCTCGCTCGCCGATCACCGTCTGGTAACCCTCGGGCAAGCCCTCAATGAAGTCATGAGCCTGTGCCATGCGCGCGGCTCGCTCGACGTCCTCGTCGGTAGCCCGCGGAGCGCCGAACGCAATGTTCTCCCGAACGGTGGTCGAGAAGAGAAACGGATCTTGGGAGACGATCCCGATCGCCCGTCGCAACCCGGCCACCTTCAGCTTCCGTACGTCGGCGCCGTCAAGCGTGACACGTCCGCATGAAACGTCGTAGAACCGGGGAACCAGGGAGGCGAGTGTCGACTTTCCGGATCCGGTATGGCCGATCAGAGCGACCGTCTTCCCGGCCTCGAGGTCGAGGTCTACCTCGGTGAGGACGGGTCTCTCGGGGTCATAGCCAAACGTCACGTCGGAGAAGGAAATGCTCCCTGCGCCGTCAGGGAGGTCGACTGCGTCAGGTGAATCCGAGATCTCCTCCGGCTCGTCGAGCACCTGAAAGATTCGTTCCCCCGAGGCGATCGCTCGTTGGCTCATCCCAATCCACATGCCGAGCATCCGCATCGGCATCACGAGCATCAGCAGATAGAAGTTGAAGGCGACGAACGTTCCGAGCGTCAAGTTGCCGTTAATCACCTGTGCGCCTCCAACCAGGAGGACCGCAGCTTGGGCGATGAGTGGCAGAAACGACATGAAAGGCACATAGAACGCGCGCTGCCGAGTCGCTTTGATTGACTCGTCGAAGACAGCGTCGGCGCGCCTCGAGAACTTCCGCTCTTCGCGCTCCTCCTGGGCGAATGCCTTCACGACGTTCACGCCGACGATGTTCTCCTCAGCGACCGTCGTCATATCGGCGAGCCGCTGCTGGACGTTCCTCAGGATCGGGTGGGATTTGGTGGAGTAGATGTACGCAACCGCGATCAACACCGGGGTGATCGCGAGCGCCACCAGGGCGAGTGACCAATCGATCACGAAGAGGATGACCGTGACCGCCACGATCGTGAGGATGTGTTGACTGAAGAAGATCAGCCCGTAGCCGAGGAAGAAACGAACGCTCTGGAGATCAACGGTCGCGCGCGACATGAGCTGACCGGTCTGGTGGCGGTCGTAGAAGCCGAACGAGAGGCGGAGCAAGTGACTGTAGAGAGTGTTTCGAAGATCGAAGTCAACGCCCAATGACTGGCGTCCTGCGATGAAGCGGCGACCGGCTAGAAGCAGAGCCTTGACGAGTCCGGCCAGCACAATGAGGGCTACCAACAGCGCGAGAAGCTCGCTGTCTTCATTCGGGATCGCCTCATCGATCACCTGTGCGGTCAGCCACGGGATGGTGAGGCCGGCCACTTGGGAACCGGCCGCAAGGAGGATCGAAAGCGCGAGCGACCATTTGTACGGACGCAAGAAACCAAGAAGGCGGACAAATGTCCGCCGAAACGGTGGACTCGATTCCCTCACCTGTGCCGAGTCTACCGACGGTCTCGTTGGCCGCCGATCAACCCAGGGACGCTATTTCCCAGGGGTTTTCGCACTTGATTTAGCGCGTTGCTTTTCCTCCGGGTAAGACGCACTGCGGCGCTAAATCGGCCTCACCTGCCTGTCCACGCTGCCTATCCTTGGCCGATGCGCCTCGAGTTGGAATGCGTTCCCAATGTCTCTGAGGGGCGAGATCCCGAGGTGCTTTTGGCACTCCGCGAGAGCTTTAGCGATCCTGCGCGACTGCTCGACGTGCACGTCGATCCGGATCATCACCGGTCGGTGTTTACGCTTGCCGGCACAGCGACTCAGCTGGTGGACGCGTTGCTGGCCGCCGTCGCGGTAGCTGTCGAGCGAATCGACCTTCGGAGACACGATGGTGCCCACCCGCGGGTCGGCGCGATCGACGTTGTGCCTTTCGTTCCCCTCTCGCCTGAGCGCGAGCCGGATGCCCGGGACGCTGCGTTCGCACTCGCCGATCGGATCGCGGAGCACTTCGATCTTCCGAGTTTCTTCTACGGTCTGCTAACCGACGACCGACGCGAGCCGGCCTTCTTCCGACGCGGTGGAACAGCCGAACTCGAGCGGCGTCTCGAGGGAGGGGAGATTGCGACCGACCGTGGTCCTTCCAGACTCCATCCAACTGCGGGTGCCGTGCTCATCGGGGTTCGCGGACCGTTGATCGCGTTCAACGTGAATCTTCGGACAACTCTCGTCGAAGTAGCTCGCGAGATCGCGGCGGTTATCCGCGAACGGAATGGCGGCTTGCCTGGCGTTCGAGCGCTCGGAGTTGGATTGCCGACCGCCGGGCTCTGCCAGGTCAGCATGAACCTGACGGACTGGGAGACGACTCCTCCGCACATTGCGTTCGAGTGTGTCGCAGCCGAGGCGGGAGCTCGCGGCGTTGAGATCGCCGGCTCGGAACTTGTCGGGCTCATGCCGATCGGAGCTGCGGCTGCGGCTGCAGGTCGAGCGCTCGCTCTCGATGACTTCGGGGTGCGATCGCTGCTCGAGCCGAACCTTGAAATCGACGCTTGAGCACGCGGTCTTTACACGAGCACTGCTCCACCCGGAGCTAGCTTGGTCCTGTGCTACGTTGACGGCGAGGTCGCGATCGTGGAGTCAGGCCAAAGACCAGGCGTTGAGGCTCGCGAAGCGAAGCGGGGAGGGGGCCACGAGCACCCAGCCTGTGCGGAAGCGCTTGCCCTGTTGAACGAGTACGTCGACGGCGCCGAACTCGACGAAGAGGCTCGCATGAAGGTGGCGGAGCATGTCCGCGCGTGTCCTCCGTGCCACCGGACGCTCGACAAATTTCACCTCGCGCTGTCGCCCTGGCATTCCTGAGCAAGAGATTCAGGCCGCTCGGGAGCCGCGCGAAGGCTGACGGATTCCCCGCGCGGTAACATCGTACTATGGCGACAAAGAAGCAGAAGCGGCGACGCCAAAAGCTGCAGCGTCACGAGTACGAGTACGTGATCGAGACCGAAGAGGGCGAAGAACTCACGGTTGACCGGCTCTCGGACGAGAAGGCGGAGAAAGAAAGGGAGAAGGAGAAAGGGCGGAAGCCGTCGGCAAGGAGCGGCGGGCGCACGGTGGAGCCGCCCTCCATCCAGCGTGTGGCCAAACGCACCGCGATTTTCGGGCCCCTCATCGTGGTGCTTGTCTTCATCATCAACCCTGGTCTGTCCACCGGGCAGAAGCTCTTCAACGCCCTCGTTCTCATTGCATTTTTCGTGCCGTTCAGTTACATGGTCGACCTGGTTGTGTACCGGGTGTTTCGTAAGCGCCAGGGCGGTGGCAGGCCGACGGGCGGGAAGAACGCCGGCCAGTAGCGAATCGAACAGGATGCGCGACCGCGCATCCACACGGAGAGAGTGTCCGACTAGTCCAGACTAGTCCGCCGCCGGTCACGTCGATTGGGCCGGATAGACTCATCGCGCCGTGACACTCGATGTAGCTCAGCTCCCGCTCGGCCCGATCGAGACCAACTGTTATCTCGTCCGTGCGACGGGAGGCGACGAGGCAGTGGTTGTCGATCCAGCGGCTGACGCGACCTCGATCAGACTCGAGCTTGGAAGTCGGGGTGCCAGGTGCGCCGCGATTCTGATCACTCACGGTCACTGGGATCACCTTGGAGCAGTGGCCGAGCTGGCCGAGGGAAGCGAGGCGGCGGTCCACATGGCGCGCGATGAGAGTTCGTTGCTCGAGAACCTCGCGGACCGTGCCCCGACCGAGGTGCTCTACCGAAACTATGTGCCTGACGTCCTGCTGAATGGCGATGAGGTTCTCGAGCTTGCTGGCCTCACATTCCAGACGCATGCTGTCCCGGGGCACTCGCCAAGCCATCTTGCTTATGCCACAAACGGCTGCCTGTTCTCGGGCGACGTGCTCTTCGCCGGCGGCGTCGGACGGACTGATCTCCCCGGCTCGGACTGGGGCATGCTCCAGGAGTCCATTCGGACTCTGATCGAGACCTATCCGCCAGAAACTGTCGTCTACCCGGGACATGGACCTCCGACCACACTCGGGCACGAACTCGCCTCGAACCCGTTTCTTCAAGACCTCCGCACGACCCTCCAGTGAAGATCGAGGCGCCTCGCGGGACCCACGACGTCCTGCCAGACGAGCAGCCGGTTCGAGACCGGATTCTTACTGCCACGACCTCGCTCGCGGCACGCTATGGCTACGGGAAGATCGACACCCCGATGTTCGAAGACACGCAGCTCTTTGCCCGAACATCCGGCGAAGGCTCCGATGTGGTTACGAAGGAGATGTACACGTTCGAGGATCGTTCAGGCCGGTCGCTGACACTTCGGCCCGAGGCGACCGCGCCGGTTGCTCGCGCGTACATCGAGCACGGTCTGCACCGGCGGCCGCAGCCGGTCAAGACGTTCTACAGCGGTCCGATGTTTCGATATGCAGCGCCCCAGAAAGGGCGGTTCCGAGAGTTTTGGCAGATCGGCTTCGAGGCAATGGGCTCGGACGATCCGGCCGTCGATGCCGAGCTCATCCAGCTCTTCGTCGAGCTCGCCGCCGAGGCCGGCATCGAGGGCCTTCGACTCGAGTTGAATTCGATCGGCGATCGCAAGACCCGGGAGGAATACACCCACCGCCTTCTCGACTACCTTCGCGGTCGGGAAAGCGAGCTTGACGACGACGCCCGGCAGAAGATGGAGGCCAGTCCTCTCCGCGTCTTCGACTCGAAGAACCCGAGCGTCCATGCGGCACTGTCCGGCGCGCCGAAGATCGGAGAATCGCTCACTCGCGAGAGCATCGAACACTTCCAAGAGGTTCGCGCCTGTCTCGACGCGTACGGCGTGGCTTACGATTTGCAGCCCACGCTTGTCCGCGGCCTCGATTACTACACCCACACCGTCTGGGAGTTCGTCAGTGATCGACTCGAAGCTGCCCAGTCGACCGTGTGTGCCGGCGGCCGCTACGACTACCTGATTGAGGAGATCGGAGGTCCATCGACGCCCGGCGTCGGCTGGGCTGCCGGGGTGGAGCGGCTTGCGATGTCGATGAGCGATGAGCCGGAGCGTCTACCGATCGACGTGTTCGTCGCGTTCGACGATCGCTCGCGGCGCCACGAGTTCCTTCCGACTATCGCGCGTCTTCGAAAGGCCGGCAAGCGTTGTGAGGTGGACTATGCAGGACGCTCGCTGAAGGGCCAACTGACCCACGCGGGCCGTCTGGGAGCGCGTGCAGTCGTGATCGTGAGGGGCGACGGTCTCACTGTCCGGAAGCAGGGCGAAGAAGACGTCGACCTCGCCGATTCTGAGGAGGTGTTCGAGTTCCTTGTGGCGTGACCTCATGTGCGGCGAGGTGCGTCCGGCGCACGTCGGGGAAGAACACGTGTTGTCCGGCTGGGTCGACACGAGACGGGACCACGGCGGACTCGTCTTTATCGATCTGCGTGACAGAACCGGGACGTGCCAGCTTGTCGTGAACCCGGAACGCGCTCCCGAGGCAGCCGGGGTGGCTCACTCGTTACGCAACGAGTTCGTTGTGCGCGCGGTGGGCGAGGTGGTGCGACGGCATTACGAAGCGGTCAATCCGAGCATCGCCACCGGCGAAGTCGAGCTTCAGGTGGATGAGCTTTCGATCGTCTCTCGCTCGACACCATTGCCGTTCCAGCTTGACGAGGAGGGTGTCGACGAAACTCTCCGGATCCGCTATCGCTGGCTCGATCTTCGCCGACCGAAGATGCAGCGAAACATCGCACTGCGAGCGCGGCTCGTGGCCACGATTCGACAGGTCATGGAGAGCGACGGTTTTCTCGACATTCAGACGCCGGTTCTCTTCAAGCCCACGCCAGAGGGAGCGCGCGATTTCATCGTGCCGAGCAGACTGCAGCAGGGGCTCTTCTTTGCGTTGCCGCAATCCCCCCAGATCCTGAAACAGCTGCTGATCATCGCGGGGTTCGACCGCTACTACCAGATCGCAATCTGCTTCCGCGATGAAGACGTTCGTGCCGATCGGGTGCAGGAGATCACGCAGCTCGACCTGGAAATGGCGTTTCCAGACCAGGAGTACCTGTTCGGGCTGATGGAGCGGATGATCCAGGAGGTGTGGAAGGCGTGTCTGGGGGTGGCACTCGAAGTGCCTTTCCGACGCGAGACCTATGACGACGTCATGTTGCGCTACGGGACCGACAAGCCCGACCTGCGCTTTGGCCTCGAGATCGAAGACGCGACCGCAGTAACGCGAGAGAGCTCCTTCAAGGTGTTTTCCGCCGCACCGTGCGTTCGCCATCTCACGGTTCCCCGACCCTTCTCTCGGGCGGAGCTCGCCGAACTTGAAGAGATCGCCAAGGAGTGGGGGGCAAAAGGGCTCGCCTATCTCGTCTTCGACGAGGGGGGAGAGGTGCGGTCACCGATCGCGAAGTTCCTCTCGGAGAAGGAGTTGGCTGAGTTCTCCGCCGAGCCCGGATCAACGGTTCTCTTTGGTGCCGGTGAGCCCGAGCTCGTGGCTCGCGTGCTTGGCGCGCTCCGGCTTCATCTTGGGGCCCAACTCGACCTTATCGACCAGGACGCATGGGAGTTCCTTTGGGTCACTGACTTTCCGCTCCTCGCATGGAACTCGGATGAGGAACGATGGGTAGCGCGACATCATCCGTTCACCCGCCCGGCACCCGATTCCGAGGCGATCATCGAGAGCGAGCCCGGCGGCGCCAAAGCCATGGCCTACGACCTGGTTGGGAACGGTCAGGAACTCGGAGGCGGTTCCTTCCGAATCCACGAACAAGAACTACAAGAGCGCGTCTTCAGCCTTCTTCAACTCACGTCCGAGGAGCAGCGGGCGAAGTTCGGATTTTTGCTCGATGCCCTCGCCATGGGCGCGCCGCCCCATGGCGGGATTGCCTTCGGGATCGACCGGATGATGATGGTTCTCGCGCGCGAGCCTAATCTCAGGGACGTGATCGCGTTTCCGAAGAACCAGGCCGGCGTCGATCCGATGAGCGGAGCGCCGTCAGCGGTAACGGAGGAGCAGTTCGAGGAGCTCGGCATCATGCTCCGGCCCGGCGTCGGTGACGACGAGGCTTCCACACCTCAGACGTAGAACGGCTCGAGCCCAACGTGGCATCGCCGAACCCAAGTCGTACGCGGGTGAGCAGATCACGAACTCCCCACCCGTGGGTGGGGAGTTGGATTCCACCCGCCACCCAGAGGAAGCGTACGCCGGAGCTCGTCACGAGAGACGGTCACATTGTGTCGTTGCGAGCGACGCGGCGAACCAATTTCGTCACGAGGTGACTGCCCCGCGCGGGCCGATTGCGGGCAGAGGGCCGACAACTCCGTCGTCGCGCGCTACAGTGCGAACATGCTCGACGACGCACGTGTCTCTGCGTGCATATGTAGAACCAACACTACGAATGAGGGAGCCTGCGTCCGGCAAGGGAGTTAGAAAGCTCGCGAAACCGGCAGGGCACCCACCTGGCTTGCCAGGTTCCTCACGCGCAGCGACATCGGCGAAGTGGAGTCAAAGAGACTCGGCCTTCGGGCCGAGTCTTCTATTAACGTAGACCGATGGTCGAAAGCTCGGGCACAGCCACGCAGAACGACGATTTGGCATGGGTTTCCCTCGCAGTCGAGAACCATGTTGTCGTCGGCGCGCGCGGCGAGGGGCCCGGCGTCTCCGAGCTCTGCGAGGAGGTGAAGGGGCGGACAGCCCTTCAGGCGGCCGCCGCGCCGGGCGAGGACCTTGCTCTCGATGCCCTCCATGAGGCGCTGGGCCCGTCTCTGTCCGCGCCGCCCGATCCATCCCGCGTCGCTGTCGCTATGAGCGGAGGCGTCGATTCGGCGGTCGCACTCCTTGCAATGCGCGATCGCGGGTATTCACCGGTCGGGGTAACTCTCCGACTCTGGATCGATCCTGCCGGACCGGATGTCGACCGCGCGTGCTGTTCGCCCGAGTCGGTGCGTTCGGCGCGACGCACGTGCCACGCTCACGGTTTCCCGCACGCGACTCTCGATCTCCGGACCGAGTTCCGGAATGCCGTCGTTCAGGCGTTCGTCGCCGGGTACTCAAGGGGCGAGACACCGAATCCATGTACGCGGTGCAACGGAACATTCCGCTTCGATGAATTGCTCGCCTTTGCCGATCGGGTCGGAGCGGCACGCCTCGCCACGGGACACTACGTGCGTCTCAAAACTCATCGCGATCGGCGACTGCTCGCTCGCGCGACCGACCCAGAGAAAGACCAGTCCTACATGCTGGCCACCTTGGATCCCGCAGTGCTCGGCGCGCTCGTCTTCCCGCTCGGGGAGCAGACGAAGGCGGAAACGCGAGCGCAGGCCCGCGCTGCGGGGCTTCCGCAGGCAACGCGCCAAGAGAGCCAAGAGGCGTGCTTCCTGGGAGGCGCCGACTATCGCGACTTCCTCCTTCGGTATGGGGTCGCGGATCAGTCGGGGCCAATCCTGGATATGGACGGTCGGCCGATCGGGCGGCACGGAGGAGTCTGGAGATTCACGCCCGGGCAGCGAAGAGGGATCGGCGTCTCGAGCGAGCAGCCGTTGTACGCGCTCGAGACCGATCCCAATCGAAACGCGCTGGTTGTCGGCCCACGTGACTCGCTGGCCCGGCGCCGCGTCCACGCTGACGATGGACGGATGTTCGTGCCCGCCGACCGGGTCGCGACGAAGCTCCGTTATCGGTCTGAGGCTGTGCCTGCTCGCGTCACTGTTTCGACGAGCGGCTTCACGCTCGATCTGGATGAACCCGCCTACGGCGTGGCCCGAGGACAAACGGCGGTGGTCTACGAGGACGACGCCGTCGTCGGGTCTGGCACGATCACGCACACTTCCTAACCAGTCGCGGTCCGCCGGATATGATCGGACCCATGCCGCTGGCCAGTTTCGAGGCACTCGACGGGCTTTACGTCGTGTTGAGCGTCTTCCTGCTGGTCTTGGCGGTGGGGCTTGTCGTCGTCTTGTATCGGCTCGCGCAGACACTGAACGAGTTGACCTCGCTTCAGGCCCAGCTTCAAAAGGAGCTGCTGCCAGTGGTCGGGAAGGTCGGTGGCACGCTGGATCGCGTCAATCTGCAACTCGACAAGGTCGACCTAGTGACGGATAGCGCAGTCGACGTCGCGGACAACGTCGACACGACGGTCCGCGCAATCACGATCGCGATCACGAAGCCGGTCAAAGTGGTGTCCGGAATCGCGACGGGGATCGCCCACAGCCTGTCGTCCCTCCGTACTCGACAAGGCGTGGGCGATTCCGTTGAGGTCGGCCGACAGGCGGCACGGCAACGGATCGAGGATCTCGACCGCGAACTCGAAATCCGCAGGCCGGTGGCCCGCAGCGAGTCCGCCCGCCCGGAGACGGCCGCGACCGCGACCGTGGAGCCGGATTCGGCGGAGCTCGAACGCTGATCTGTAGCCCGCCACGGCCGGTCGGCAAGCCTCAGGCACCTCGACGACGCCCGGGAAAAAACTAGCCACCGTACGTCGCCGTAGAATCGTGGATATGCGTTCCTCCGCAGAGCTTCGCGAGGCATTTCTTGCGTTCTTCGAATCGAAATCGCATGTCCGACGCCCCTCGGGCTCTCTCGTGCCGGCGGAGTTCGATCCGTCCGTACTCCTGACGACAGCCGGAATGCAGCCGCTCAAGCCCTACTTCCTCGGCCTGGAGGAGCCGCCGGCACGGCGGCTCACCACGGTTCAGAAGTGCTTTCGGACGACGGACATCGATTCCGTCGGAATGACGCCCCGGCACCTGACCTTCTTCGAGATGCTGGGGAATTTCTCGATCGGCGACTACTTCAAGGAGGAAGCGATCGCGTTCGCATGGGAGTTCTGCACGGTGCACATGGGCCTTCCGGAAGAGTCTCTTTGGATCACGGTCTTCGCGGGTGACCCGGAACTCGGGCTCGGAAGGGACGAGGTGGCAGTCGGCGGATGGGAGAAGGTTGGAATCCCACCCGAGCGCATCATCGATCTGCCGCGTTCCGAGAACTTCTGGCAGGCAGGACCAACCGGGCCGAGCGGCCCATGCTCGGAGATCTACTTCGATCACGGGCCTGAACGCGGCTGCAACCGGCCGGATTGTGCCCCGGGTTGTGAGTGCGATCGATTTCTCGAGTTCTGGAACCTCGTGTTCATGGAGTTCGATCTGCGCCAGGACGGAACACTGACTCCTCTCCCGGCACAGAACATCGACACGGGTCTCGGAGTTGAGCGCGGAGCGTCGATCCTTCAGGGTGTCGACTCTGTGTACGAGAGCGATGGATTCAGGACCGTCATCGACTGGGTTCAGCAGGAGACCGGCACCCGCTACGGCGAGTCGGAGGAAGTAACAAAGGCCCATCGAGTACTCGCCGATCACGGCCGCGGGATGACGTTTCTCGTCGGGGACGGAGTCACGCCGGCGAACGAGGGTCGTGGTTACATTCTCAGACGCATCATCCGGCGCGCAATTCAGCACGGGAGCAGGATCGGTCTTGAGTCGCCGTTCCTGGAGCGGCTTGCGGGTGTTGTCACCGAGCACATGGGGGACGTGTATCCGGAGCTTCCAGAGAACCGGGCGGAGGTCGCCCGGGTCCTCTCCCTCGAGGAAGAGCGATTCGCTCGGACCCTCGCTACCGGGATGGAGCTCTTCGAACAGGTCGCCTCGGAGACGGCCATCTCTGGTGCGGATGCTTTCAAGCTCCATGACACCTACGGATTCCCCCTCGAGATCACCCGCGAACTTGCCGAGGAACGAGGACTGCCAGTCGATGAGGATGAGTTTCACCGCCTCATGGGGGAACAGCGCGAACGTTCGCGGGCAGCGGCCGAGTCAGGTGCAGGCGCAGACAGAGCGGCCGCGTTTTCCCACTCTGCCGAGTTCGAGACCGAGTTCGTCGGCTACGAGAAGACCGATGTGCTGACACAGCTCGGAGCGGTTGAAGATCTCGACCACGGAGTCTTTCTCGGCAAGCTGCGTGAGTCGCCTTTCTACGTCGAGGGTGGCGGACAGGTCACCGACACCGGCTGGATCGAGAAAGCGGACGGTGCGCAGGCCGGGCTAGTCGCCGCGCACCGGTTCGGAGGCGACCAGGCGCTTCTCTTCCAGGGTGACGGCTTCGCTGCGGGTGATCGAGTCCGCGCCGTCGTCGCCTGGAAGGTCCGGTTTTCGACCATGGCAAACCACACAGCCACGCACCTTCTCCATCAGGCCCTTCGCGACGTCCTTGGCTTCCACGTCAACCAGGCGGGCTCCGCAGTGCGTCCCGACAAGCTCCGATTCGACTTTACGCACCCACAGGCACTGACGTCCGAGGAGCGCGTACGGGTCGAAGAGATCGTGAACGAGAAGATTTTCGAGAGTTTGCCCGTGCGCGCCTTTCTTACCCCAATCGATGAGGCGCGGAAGCTCGGGGCCACGATGCTCTTTGGCGAGAAATACGGCGACATCGTGCGCGTGGTGGAGATCCCTGGCTTCTCGACCGAGCTTTGCGGGGGAACCCACGTCCGCTCAACGGCCGAAGTCGGCCCCTTCGTCATCCTGTCCGAAGGGTCGGTCGGCTCGGGCGTGCGGCGGATCGAAGCTGTCACGGCCGGCGAGGCCTATGCCCTGCTTCGAGCCCAAGCGCACGAGGCTGACGAGCTACGCAGCGAACTGAAGGAAGCTCGGAAACAGGCGAAGAAAAAGGCCGTCGGACCCGCTTCGCAAGACGATCTCGCGAGCGGGCTTCTCGCGGATTCCAAGGATGCAAACGGAATCCGCGTCGTAACGGGCCAAGCAGGCGAGATGGACGCCGACGCATTGCTTGACCTGTCCGATCGCCTCAAGCAGAAGGCTGCACCGGCGGCGGTTGTCCTCGGCGCGACGACCGACGGAAGCGTGCACTTGGTTGCGAACTTCGATCCGGAGGTCAACGAGCGAGGTGCTGACGCCTCGAAGATCGTCAAACAGGCCGCTGCGATGGTCGGTGGAGGCGGTGGCGGGCGCCCGACAATGGCGCGCGCGGGAGGGAAGGACCCCTCCAAACTCGGCGACGCGCTGGCAACGGCGGAGCGCGTTCTGCTCGACACGCTGTCTTGACGTCGCGTCGCTGCGAGGCTCGGTGCCATGCCCGGGTTTCACGCCAAGGCGCCTGATTCACAGGCCAGAGTGCCATTCGCAATTGGAGAGCGTGTCGGAGTCTGGGCCGCCTCGGCACCAGTCGAACTCGTCGCCGCCGTCCAATCCGTCGCTCCCCCGGCCGCCGAAAAGTCGGTCGCGACCGCGACCGCCGTAGATCGCGTCGTCGCCGTCTCCGCCCGCCACGAGGTCAGAGCCACGACCGGCGTCGATCACATCGTCTCCGTTTCCACCGAGAACGATGTCGCTGCCGCCGCCGGCGCAGATCTGATCGTCGCCACCTCGGCCCAGGATTAGGTCACGACCCTCGTCAGCATGAATGACATCGGCGCCTGGTGTTCCGAGCAGCACGTCCGTAGACGGCGTACCTCGGATGGTCGGGGATGCCTCACAGGGGTCGTCAGCGCTCCCGACCACGGAACCGTCATGAGAGCCCAGACCGTCGAACGTATCGACTGGAAAGCCATCCCACTGACTCGACGGGTCGAACGGGTCGGAGCCATCAGGATCACCGGTCGACACCGCGGCCTTTCGCCGGAGTGTCGAGTCTTGAGTGCTCAAGTCTCCTGAGCCCCACGCGAGGCCAGGATCGAAACCGATTTGGCCGATCACATCAACGGCGATCCCTTCGCGAGTGAGCGCGATCGCATCGTCGCCGTTGAAGAGAAAGTTCGTGGTCGTCTGATCGGCGGCTCCGAGAATCTCGGGATCGGCCGTCGAACGGGCGAGGACGAATGTGTCGCCGCCGGCAATTGATCCGGTCAGCGGGATAGTTGCCGTTGGTGTGGAACTTCCGTTCGCAAAGAGCTTGATCGAGTATGTGTCCGTGAGCGTGACTGGGCTATCGGTCGGATTGAAGAGCTCGAGAGCCTTGTTGTTGCTCGAACCCTCTACATACTCAGAGAAGAAGAGACTCGACGACGCGGCTGTCACCGAACCGACGAGGAGAAAGCCGGTCGCCAGCAGGGCGACGATGAGCGAACGTGCGTTCTTGAACGTGGTCACGGATACCTCCTACGTGGACATCGCGAAGCGCGCGCGACCAACCGACCGTAGTCCGCTCACGACTCCAGTTGGCGCGACGTTCCACTTCGTTTCCATTCGCGCGCTCATGTCGGCACTCGATGAGTGGCATGGCTCGGTTGAAACGGTGGCTACAATCGCCTCCCGGTGAAGGTGCTCGCCCTCGATTACGGGTCGGCGAGGACCGGCGTTGCCGTCTCCGACCCAACTGGTTCCGTCGCTCGCCCGCTCGGAGTTATCGAGTCAGCCGGGACGGACGTCGGCATCCAAGAGGTTCTTGAGTTCGCGCGCAAGGAAGGCGTGGAACGGATTGTGGTCGGGATGCCTGTGACCCTCCGCGGCGAGCATGGTGTCCAAGCAGCCGAGACCGAGGAGTTCGTCTCGGCGCTTCGCCGCGCCGCCGAAGTCCCCGTGGACAGCTTCGATGAACGGTTCACGACCCGTCTAGCGGAGCAGACGTCAAGCCGCGCGCCTCGCGACGCGCTCGCGGCCGCCCACCTACTCTCTGGGTACTTGGAATGGCAGAGCCGGAGCTAAACCAGACGCAGCGATCGACCGGCGCGCGGCGGGCGAGCGCAATCGCTGGCCTCTTGATCGGCTTCGGCATTTTTGCGGTCCTCGTCCTCGTCGTCCGAGCCACTGGCGATGACGAGAGCACCCCGGAGGTCGCTCCTCCTGTCGCATCCGAGCCGGCGCCGATCGTCGTCGAGCCCGTGCAGACGATGAAGATCGTCTTTCCGGAAGGCTTCACTCGAGAGCAGATGGCGAAACGGATCAGGGCTGTGAACAAGATCGCCGAGGAGGAGCGCGGACTCACGCCGTCGCTGACACCGAAGGAGTATCGACAGGCGACCAAAGTCGATCTCCGCCCGCCCGGCTTCGAGGAGGTCGAGGCCCCGAATCTCGAGGGGTTCCTGTTTCCGGCGACCTACGAGTTCACCGAGGAAACAACGTCGACCGAGCTCGTCGACATGCAGCTTGCAGCCTTCGAGCGAGAGTGGGGCACCTTGGATCTCTCGTTCCCGCAGAGCCGGGGTCTGACTCCCTATGACGTTCTCGTCATCGCTTCGATGATCGAACGCGAAGTGCAGGTCCCACGGGAGCGCGATCTTGTATCGGCCGTGATCTACAACCGCCTCGAACTCGGCCTACCGCTGGCCCTCGACGCGACAATTCGCTACGGACTCGGCATCCCTCCCAACAAGGCGATACTCGAGAGTCAGCTGCAGGAGGACAACCCCTACAACACACGGCTCAATACGGGGCTTCCGCCGACACCAATCGCGAATCCCGGCCTCGCGTCGATGGAGGCCGCTGTCGCTCCCGCCGACGTCGATTTCCTCTACTTCATCCGGAAAGCTGACTGCAAGAGTCATTTCTTCACGAACGACGAATCCGAGTTTTTGAACTATCCGCGCGACGGACTCGACTGCTGAACGATTTGCCGGAGCCTCTCGGAGTGGAATCGATTCGCATCTCCGGCACCACGAGGCTCGTCGGCGTTATCGGCGATCCGGTTTCGCATTCGCTCTCGCCACGGATGCAGAACGCCGCATTCGCGGAACTCGAGCTCGATTGGGCGTACGTGCCGCTTCCTGTCTCCGCTCACGAGCTTGAGCAGGCGATAGCGGGGCTACGAGCGGTCGGGTTTGTCGGTGCAAACGTGACGATCCCTCACAAGACCACCGTTCTCGGGCTCTGCGACGAGCTGAGCGCTGTTGCAGAACGTGCGGGTTCCGTCAATACCCTCGTCTTCACCGGGAGCGCTACGCATGGAACGAGTACGGACGGGCTCGCCGTCACGGAGGCGGTGGCGTGCGCGGGCGAGAACGCGTTGCTGCTGGGGGCAGGTGGTGCCGCCCAGGCGGTTGCAACCGCGATCGTTGACGCCGGCATCGCGAGTCTGACGATCGGCGCCCGGACACGCGAACGAGCGGAGGCTCTGACTGCTCGAATCTCGAGCCTCGGTTCGGGCGTCCGCGTCCGGACGGCGAATCGATGGCCACCCGGACTGGAGGACGCAACCCTCGTAATCAACGCGACGCCGCTCAAGAACGTGACCCCAATCGACCTCAGACCGGGACTCAAGGTCGTGGATCTCGCCTACCGACCCGACCGAGCCGCCACGGCCATGGTGAGCGCGGCGCGCCAACTCGGCTCTCCGGTCGTCGTCGACGGTCTCGAGGTGCTGGTCCGTCAGGGTGCCGCGTCATTCGCCTGCTGGACGGGGATCGAAGCGCCAATCGACACCATGCGACGCGCAATTCGACAGGCTGAGCCGTAGCCGCACGCTTCGAGTCATCCGGCGGTCGAGGCGCGACGTTTCGCTCAACCGTCCAGTCCAGGTCGACGCGTAGTCTTCACCGCGTGAGCCTGAAGCTGACGACC
This sequence comes from uncultured Gaiellales bacterium, assembly GCA_964436315.1. GTDB lineage: Bacteria > Actinomycetota > Thermoleophilia > Gaiellales > Gaiellaceae > CAYTCZ01. The sequence goes on from CAYTCZ010000029.1 coordinate 17,777, forward strand.
GCTGGAGAGTCCCACGGGCCTGCCTTGGTTGCCATCGTGACCGGCCTACCAGCGGGTCTCGAACTTGAGCAGAAGAAGATCAATCACGACTTGTGGCGTCGACAACAGGGCTACGGTCGGAGCCCGCGCCAGAAGCTCGAAACCGATCAGGTCGATGTCCTCGCCGGTCTTCGCCATGGGAAGACGCTCGGAACGCCTCTCGCCCTTGTCGTATGGAATCGCGATCACAAGAACTGGACGTGGGGAATGAGTCCGTGGCCGCCGGAAGGAGAGCCGGAGGGGAAAGGAAAAGAGCGGGTCACGCTTCCTCGGCCCGGTCACGCGGATCTTTCCGGCGTCATGAAGTACGAGCACGACGACGTGCGAAATGCCCTGGAACGGGCGAGTGCGCGGCACACAGCCGTGATCGTTGCGGCGGGCGCTGTCGCCAAGGCCCTCTTGTTGACCATGGATGTGGAGGTCGAGGGAACGGTCATCTCCCTCGGCCAGGGCCGCGATGAGGAGACGATCAAAGCAGCGATCGATGACGCGCGTGCGGATCGGGACACGCTCGGCGGGATCGTCGAAGTTCGTGCCCGCGGGATTCCGCCGGGCCTCGGTTCCTACTCGACGAAAGAGGAGCGCCTCGATGGCCGTCTTGCGGGAACACTCCTCGGGACTCAGGCAGTCAAGGGCGTCGAGATCGGGGACGGATTCGCCTTGGCTGGAGAGCGCGGCTCAACTGCGCATGACGAAATCTTCCGGAATGCCGACGGCTACTTCCGGCAGACAAATCGCGCCGGCGGCATCGAGGCGGGGGTGTCCAATGGGCAGGACATCATCGTGCGCGCGGCGATGAAGCCGCTCCCCACCCTGATGCGTCCGCTTCGGTCGTCAGACCTGGTGACCGGGGAGGCTGCAGAGGCCCTTGTCGAGCGCTCCGACGTCGCCGCAACGGAAGCGCTCGCCGTTGTCGCCGAGGCGGCCGTTGCCTTCGAGCTTGCCCGCTCGGCAAAGGAGAAGTTCGGTGGCGACTCAATCGGAGACTTCGTGGCTGCCTACCGGACCTATCTGGAGCGAATTCCCTGGTCCCGCCGTTAGCAGTCGATCGGCACATCGCACTCGCCGGCTTCATGGGGGCCGGGAAGTCGACGATCGGCAGGGAGGTCTCACGTCTCGTCGATCGACCGTTCATCGACCTCGACGCCGAGATCGAGCGCGCCCACGGGCCAATCCCTGCGCTCTTCGAGCGGGGTGAGTCGGTCTTTCGCGGGGTCGAAGAGGAAACGCTGCACCGCGTGCTCTGCGAGGAGCTCTCGGTGATCGCTCTCGGAGGCGGTGCGGTGCTGTCGGCGAGTTCGCGCGCGCGGTTGGGAGCCCGGGCGCTCACGGCGCTCGTCGATGTCGACATCGACAGAGCGTGGGCGCGGGTTCGCGAGTCAAGCAGACCTCTCGCCCAAGACGAAGCGGAGTTCAGAAGGCTGTATGAACAGCGTCGACCGATCTATGAGTCCGTTGCCGACGCTGTCGTTCAGTCTGCGACGGATGTCGTGCTTGCGGGCCTGGGGATCGTGGTTCGACCTGGCTCGATAGCGAAGATAGAAGAGATCGTTCCCGGCGGAGGTTCATTGGCATTGATCGCGGACGAGCGCGTCCTCGAGCTCCACACTCCGGAACTCGGATTGCGCGTTCGATCAAGCCACACTGTTCCGGCGGGCGAAGCCGCGAAGTCAGTTCGCGAGGTCGAACGACTATGGCACGAACTGGCGGTTGACCGCGCGGGAACGATCGTTGCCCTCGGGGGCGGCACGACGACCGATGTCGCCGGATTCGTCGCAGCGACCTACCTCCGAGGCATCGCTTGGGTGGCTGTCCCGACCAGCCTGGTCGGCCAGGTTGACGCCGCCATCGGCGGCAAGACCGGAATCAATCTCGGGCCCGGGAAGAACCTCGCCGGCGCCTTCCACCTGCCGACCAGGGTGGTCATCGATCCAGACGTTCTCACGACGCTGCCGGGAGCCGAGCGTCGGGCGGGGATGGCCGAGGTGGTCAAGACCGGTCTGCTCGCGGGTCGACAATTCTGGCGTGAAGCCGATGAGGTTTTGGTGCGAGGCTGTGCGGCGTATAAGGCTTCGGTCTGCATCGCCGATCCACGGGAAACGGACCGGCGCGCTGTTCTCAATCTCGGCCACACGTTCGCCCATGCACTCGAGGCCGGTGCCGGATACGGGACCGTCGGTCACGGGGAGGCTGTCGCGCTCGGGCTAACCGCCGCTCTTCGCCTGTCGGAACGACATTTCGGGCTCGACGAATCCGTACGCCAGGAGGTCGAGGAGGTGCTGAGGCCGAGTCCGGTTCCCGCGGACCGCGAAGCAGCCTGGCGGGCTCTGACGAGGGATAAGAAGGCACGCGACGGAGTCGCGCGCCTGGTCCTCCTCGAACGACCTGGGTCTCCCGTTTGGGGGGTTGAGCTCCCTGCCGGCGAGATTCGGGGCGAACTCGACGCCCTGATCGACGGCTAGGCGGCCCTACACGGGCCGACGCCGACGAGCGCCGGGCACCGGTGATGGAGTCTCGGGTTGCGATTTCGCCTCCGCTCGACCAGCCCAGTAGACTCGCCGCGTGCAGGTCGCGGTGCTGAACGGAGTCAATCTCAATGCACTCGGTCACAGAGACAGAACACTGTACGGCGACATCACTCTCTCGGAACTCGAGACGCAGATTTACCGCTGGGGGCGCGAGCTTGCGATAAGCGTCCGAGCGTTCCAGACCAATTCCGAGGGCGAGTTCGTCGACTTCTGCCACGAGGCTCGCCTGTGGGCGGACGGGGTGATCGTGAATCCGGGAGCGTGGACGCATTACAGCTACGCGATTCACGATGCCCTTGAGCTGTTCGAGGTTCCGATCGTCGAGGTGCACCTCTCGAACGTCATGGAGCGTGAGGATTGGCGGCGTCACTCAGTCATTCATGACGTCGTCACGAAGCGCGTGATCGGGAAGGGTGCCGAGGGCTACCGTGAGGCGCTTCAATTCCTGTCTGAAACCGGTGGCTGAGCGGATCGCTGAAACAACCCCCCGTCGGCTGAACCAGCTTCGCGAAACGTTCGCCGACCTCGGAGTCGGGAGCTTTCTCGTTACCGACCCCGTGAACGTCCGGTGGCTTACCGGTTTCTCGAGCTCGAACGCCGCGCTCCTCGTCATGGAGGACGAGGCGTTTTTGTTCACCGACGGTCGCTACATCGAAGCGGCACAGGAGACCGCGGGCGTGACGGCTGAGCAGTCCGAGCGTGACGTCGCCACATACCTCGGAAAACGTCTGGACGGGCTCGCGGATCCTCCGCTTGCAATCGAGGCGGATCACGTCACGGTGACCAAGCACGGGTCGATGCGCGCGAGCGGAGTCGAACTCGTGGAGACGACGCGCACGATCAAGCGGCTTCGTGCGGTGAAGGATGACGGCGAGCTGAGCAGTGTTCGTCGGGCGGGCGCAATCATCGACCAGGTAATGTGCGTACTCGGAAGCAAGGTTCTGGTCGGACGGGCCGAGACAGAAGTCGCATGGTGGCTCGAGCAGGAGATCCGTAATCGGGGAGCCGACGGCGTCTCGTTCGAGCCGATCGTCGCCAGCGGTCCGAACGCCGCCGTCCCGCATCACCACCCGGGTTCTCGGCGAATCGGGCTCGGCGAGACGGTGATCGTCGACGCCGGTGCGCGTGTTGGCGGCTATTGCTCGGACTGCACGCGAACGTTCGTCACGGGCGAGCTTGATGCGGAACTGGGGCAGGCATATGACGTGTGTCTAGCGACCCAGCAGGCCGCACTCGACCGTGTCACCGCCGGTGTTCGGGCAGCCGATCTTGATTCGCAGGTTCGGGCAGAGATCGAGCAGTCCGAGCTCGCACCGGTTCTGCACAGTCTCGGCCATGGAGTCGGTCTCGAGATTCACGAGCTTCCCGTGTTGAGCCATGTCTCGGAAGAGACGCTCGAGGTCGGCCAGGTCGTGACCGTCGAGCCCGGGATCTACCTCGCCGGCCGTGGTGGCGTGCGAATTGAGGATCTCGTCGTCGTGACGGCCGGCGCGCCCGAGGTGCTGACTCCCGTAACGAAGGAACTCATCGTCTCTCCTGTTTAGGCGTCCACCGTCGCGGACTAGCGGCTACTAGACTCCTTCCTCATGGCCGAAACGGTCTCCACAAATCAGTTCAAGAACGGGATGCACGTCGAACTGGAAGGTCAGGTCTGGCGGATTCTCGAGTTCCAACATGTAAAGCCCGGAAAGGGCGGCGCATTCGTCCGCACGAAGCTGAAGAACCTCAATAGCGGCGCAGTTGTCGACCGCACGTTTCGAGCCGGGGAGAAGATGCCGAGAATCCGCACCGAAACGAAGAGCGTTCAGTACCTCTACGACGCCGGAGATGAGGTCGTCTTCATGGACGAGCAGACCTTCGACCAGATCCAGCTTCAGCGGAGTGACGTCGAGGAGGAGCTCGAGTTCCTCCAGCCCTCCGGCTCGGTCATGCTTCTTCTCGTCGACGGTACGCCGTCAGGCGTCCAGCTGCCGACCTCCGTCGAGCTCGAAGTGGTCGAGACGGAGCCCGGTGTGAAAGGCGATACGGTCTCGAACGTCACCAAGCCCGCCACGCTCGAGACGGGAGCGGTCGTCCAGGTGCCGCTGTTCGTCAACACGGGTGATCGAATCAAGGTGGATACACGAGAGAAGCGATACATCTCTCGCGCCTAGGAGGAATCTCGCATGGCACGCCTGGTCGATACGACGATCCGGCTCCTTTCGCAGGAGCCCTTGGCCGGGCGGCTCGGGACTGCACGCCTTCTCCGGGTCGCTGAGACTCTCGACCGCGCGGGCTTCGAGTATCTCGAGGTCATGGGTAGCCGCTGCTTCGACTGGGCTGTGCGAGGCGGCGTTGAGAGTCCTTGGGAGCGGATTCGAGCGCTTCGTAGCCGATGCCGCGACACGCCGCTCGCGATGGCGCTCCGCGGACGCTTGCTCGTCGGGTCGCATCCCGTTTCACCCGACCTCGTGCGGCGATTTGTGTCGAGCGCAGCCGAGGGCGGCATCGACGTCTTTCGCGTCTACGACCCGCTCAATGACCTTTCCAACCTCGAGGAAGCCGCCGCAGCGATTCGAGATGCGGACAAGAAGCTGCTCATCGGCCTGGTTCACAATCACGGGCCGAGCGACGGGAACGGTGGGCTTGTGCAGATCGCCACGGAGATTCCGGAGCTCGGCGCGAGTGGAGTCATCCTCAACGATCCCGCCGGCTCGATCGGCGCTGCCCAAGCCGCGGAGATCGTTGGCCAGGTGCGGGAGGCTTCGGGCCTCCCGGTTGGGCTGTATACGCAGGGCGCGGCCGGTCGCGCTCTTTCAGCAGCAATCGAGGCAGCTCGGGGCGGTGCATCGCCCCTCGCTTGTGCCATCTACCCAATCGCGATCTCGGTGCACCGGCCGTCTGGCGAGGCGCTAGCTCAATCCGTGGCTGGCATCGGACATGATTCGGGCGTCTCCGTCCCGACACTCTGGGAGGCGTGCCGACTAGTCGACGACGCCCTGGGCGACGAGCCCGTGCTGCCGCTCACGCCCCGAGTTGCGGTGCGGGCGGCCGAGCACGACCTGCCGGCCGGACTCGTGGCCGGCATCGATTCAACGCTTCGCTCGCAAGGTCTCGGTGATCGGCTTGACGAAGTGCTCAACGAGCTCACTGAGGTTCGTCGGGAGTGTGGATTCCCGCCCCTCGTCTCGCCAATTGGCCATGTCCTCGGCTCGCAGGCGCTCCTGAACGTTCTGTCGGCTGAGCGATGGGGGGTGGTCGTCGACGAAGCACGTGACCTCATCACCGGCCGCTATGGGGCGACACCACAACCGGTCGAGCCGGCCGTGAAGCGCGCAGCCGAGCTCGTCGAATCAGACGATGAGTCTCCGCTTGTCGACGTCGATCTGGCCAGGCTTCGCGAGTCCTCTGATGGGCTTGCTGCGAGCGAGGAGGATCTGCTCTTAGTCGCACTCTACGGGGACGACGCGAGAACGCTGCTCGAGACTATTCGCGGCCGAACCCGGCGAGAGGAACGAGACTCAGATTCCCGACGGAGCCAGGTCGATGCCGAGCGCATCAGAGACCTCATTGCGGTCGTGCGGGAGTCGGGCATCGGCGAGGTAACGATTGAAGAGGGAGGCACGCGAGTAACGGTCCGAAGCGGCGACAGCCCCGAGGTCGTCCCTGGACTAGATGTCGCCTTGCCCACTCGTGCGGCACCGGAACCCGACTCCTCTCCGCTTCCGAGTCCGCCGGATATTGTCCGAGTCGAGTCGCCGATGGTCGGGACGTTCTATCGTGCGCCGGGGCCCGAGCTCGATCCGTTCGTCGAGGAAGGCGATCCCGTCGCGCCGGGCCAGACGCTGTGCATTCTGGAGGCGATGAAGCTCATGAACGAGGTGAAAGCGGATGTGGAGGGGATCGTGCGGCGAATCTGCGTCGGGAACGCAGAACCGGTCGAGTATGGGCAACTCCTCTTCGAGCTCGAGCCGCTGAACGGCCGGCCGCTGGATGCGCTCTGAGCGTGCCTCGCCGAAACACCCGTCCGCCGGGGCACCCCAGCCCACCACCCGTCCCAATCCTAGAACGAGCTTTCGCTCGAGTGTTACGCGGACCGTGCCGAGAGCCATACGAGTACGTGGCAATTCAGAATCGTGGAGCCTTCGGCGGGCGGATGCTGGAAGGCTTGGGCAGCTTCCCGGACCACGCGCGAGGCTAAGGCGACTGTCGTGTTCGACCGGGTCCTCGTCGGGAACCGCGGGGAAGTCGCCGTTCGGATCATTCGGACGTGCCGGGACCTCGGTATCGAGACCGTGGCCGTGTACTCGACCGTTGATCGCGATGCGTTGCACGTGCGCCTGGCAGATCGAAGCGTCCATATCGGGCCGGCGCCGGCGTCGCAGAGCTATCTCAGCATCCCGGCGCTGATCGCTGCGGCGGAGACCACGCGCTGTCAGGCAGTTCATCCAGGGTGGGGCTTCCTTGCCGAGAACCGGGAGTTCGCTCGGGCGTGTGAGGATCTCGGCATCACTTTCATCGGCCCGCGAGCAGAGACGATCGCTCTCATGGGCGACAAAATCCGGGCGCGAGAGGTGATCGAGGCCAGCGGCGTGCCGGTTGTGCCAGGTTCCGACGGTCCGGCGTCACTCGACGACGCGAAGATGATGGCGGACGAGCTCGGATTTCCGCTTCTCCTCAAGGCGGCTGCAGGGGGCGGGGGTCGAGGCATGCGAGTGATCGGGACCGAGGACGAACTCGAGTTTGGATTCCGCGCAGCTGCTCAGGAAGCGCTCGCGGCTTTCTCAGACGACACGCTCTACATCGAGCGTGCGCTCGTTGCGCCTCACCACGTCGAGATCCAGGTGCTCGGCGACGGCGATGGAGGGATCCTGACACTCGGCGAGCGGGATTGCTCGATCCAGCGTCGGCATCAGAAGCTCATCGAAGAGGCCCCCTCGCCGGCAGTTTCCACGAGTCTCCGAGCCGAGTTCGAGGAGGCGGCTTTGACCGCGTGCAGTTCAATCGCTTACCGGGGCGCCGGAACCGTCGAGTTCCTCCTCGCCGGCGGAGAGTTTTACTTCATCGAGATGAATACTCGCCTCCAGGTCGAGCATCCGGTGACCGAGCTACTAACGGGAGTCGATCTCGTTCGGGAGCAGCTCCGTATCGCTTCGGGGGAGGGACTATCCGAGACGGGCAAGCGGCATCTTTCCGGTCATGCGATCGAGGTGCGGATCAATGCCGAAGATCCATCCCGGGACTTCGTGCCGAACCCCGGGACGCTCACACGATTTCGGCCCGCACTCGGTCCTGGTATCCGCATTGATACCCACGGCTTTGAGGGGTACGAGATTCCAGCGCACTATGACTCACTTCTTGCGAAGGTCATCGCATGGGCGGAAGACAGACCGACAGCGATCGGACGCAGTCTCCGAGCCTTGTCAGAATTCGAGATCGAGGGTGTCAGAACGACACGAGAATTGGCGATGGAGATCCTGACGGACGACGAGTTCAAACGCGGCAGCTACACGACGGGACTCCTCCGTGAGGCCGAGCCTCGGCTTCGATCCCTTACGGAGGCAGGCGTGTGAGCGGCCGGCGCACGGCGCGCCGCACCGCGCTCTTCCTCCTCTACCAGTGGGACGTCACCGGGAAACCGCTGACATCGCTCTATGACGGGGAGATCGACCCGTACGCGCTCGAGCTGGCGGAGGGTGTGGTCGAGAGCCACGCCTCGCTCGACTCGCGGATCAGCGCAGCATCCACAGGCTGGCCCGCAGATCGTCTTGGCGCGCTCGAAAGGAATGTGCTGCGGATCGGACTCCACGAACTCGACGGCGACGACGTTCCGCTCGAAGTCGCGATCGACGAAGCGGTTTCTCTTGCGAAGCGATATGCGTCGGAGGAGGCGGGCCGACTCGTGAACGGCATCCTCGGACGCATCGTCGCCGAAGGCTCTGAACCGCCGTCTCACTTGCCCCAAATCTCGGACGAGTGTCCTGCGTGATCGTTGGTCTGGTCCCGACGACTTGAATGGTGATGCCGTGACTGACGAGCCCCCTGACCGGCTTCACGAGCTCCTCGATCAACTCGAGCAGACCCGCATCCGGCTTGATGAAATCAGCGACCCCGAGGAGGCGGTTGACGTCCTGAACGAACTCAACGATCTCGCCCGAGAGGTGCAGAGCGAACTCGATCGGATGCGGCGAGAGGGCGCCGGTGACTGATCGAGCCTTGGCGGGGGCGATCCTGTCGCTCACGCCGTGACGGATTCATGAGAACCCTTGAGGAACTGCAAGTTGCGAGTGAGGAGGCGCTCGGCACTCTCGAGCTGTCGGCTGACCTGGGAGAGCTCGCTGACGCACTCCGGTACTCGCTGCTCGGGGGCGGAAAACGCATCCGGCCGGTGCTCTGCCTGGCCACCGGAGAGGCGCTCGAACTCGATCCCGCCGAACTGATGCCGGCCGCGTGCGCCCTGGAATTGATTCACACATTCAGCCTCGTGCATGACGATCTCCCGGCACTCGATGACGACGATCTCCGCCGCGGACAGCCGAGCGCTCACGTCCAGTTCGGCGAAGGTGTCGCCGTGCTGTCAGGGGACGCGCTCCTCACAGAGGCATTTCGTCTCGCGCTGTCGTATCCGTCGCCCGATGTCGCGCAATGCCTCGCACGTGCGACTCTCGGCATGATCGGCGGTCAGTATCTGGACATCACGATCGACGGAGGCCTGAGCGGCACAGAGCTCGCGGAGCTCCACCGACTAAAGACAGGCAGGCTCCTCGCGGCCTGCGTGGAGTGTGCGTTGGCGGTTCGCCAGCTTCCCGATGCCGCCCGAGAGCCATGGCGAACATTCGCCGCTGACATCGGACTTCTGTTCCAAATCGTCGACGACATTCTCGACGCAACGGGAACAGCCGAGGAGCTCGGCAAGACTCCGGGCAAGGACGAGGCGGCGGGGAAAATCACGTACGTATCGCTCTACGGACTGGAGGAAGCCCGCCGGAGAGCGGACGAGGTTCGTGAACGAATTTCCCGGCAACTCGACGCTCTGGGGGCCGATACCTCGGTGCTCGAATTGCTGGTGGCCACGATTCGCGAGCGACACAGTTAATCGCTCTTTTTGGCTTTTTGCAGGAGTTTTTCTACTGTGACTACCCCTGGGTACGGAGCGGACGACCGGTAAGCTGCGCCTGTGAAACGACGTCTTGACGACCTGTTGGTCGAACGTGGTCTCGCCGAAACACGCGCCAAGGCGAGAGCACTGGTCCTCGCAGGAAAGGTGCCTGGGTACTCCAAGGCCGGAACTCAGGTCGAGGAGGCGGTCGAGCTCAAGGTCGAGCCCGGCAAGCGCTTCGTCTCGAGAGGGGGCGAGAAGCTCGACAGCGCCCTCCAGACGCTCGGCATCGATGTTGCCGGGCAGCGCTGTCTCGACCTCGGTGCGTCGACCGGCGGCTTCACCGACTGTCTCCTGCAGCGTGGCGCGAGCGCGGTGTGTGCCGTCGACGTTGGCTACGGGCAGCTCGACCTGCGTCTCCGGCAAGACGCGCGCGTCACGGTCATCGAGCGCTACAACGCGCGACGACTCCGGTGCGACGATCTGCCGTACGCTCCGGAATTCATCACCTGTGACGTCTCGTTTATCAGTGTCGAGAAAGTGTTGCCGCCCGCGCTCTCTTGCGCCGCGGGAGGATGGAGTGCGCTAATCCTCGTGAAGCCGCAATTCGAAGCCGGGCCCAAGGACGTCAGGCGCGGAGGCGTCGTTCACGATCCGTCGGTCCATCGTCGCGTACTCGATCGGGTGCGCCAGAATGCCGCCGAATGGGGTGCCGAGGTCAGTGGAGAGACGGAGTCCGCGCTCACCGGGCCAAAGGGAAATCGGGAATTCTTCCTCTATCTCGTTGACCGAACCTGACCATTCCAACGGGCGAGCCGTGAACCGCGCGGCGATCGTCTCGCATGGGAAGCCCGAAATGGTGGGCGACGCCATCGAGCGTGTCGGAAGCTGTGCTTCGGGAGCCGGTGTCGAGCTCGTCGACTACGACGACGGCGGAGAATTCGACATCGTCGTTGTCCTCGGCGGCGACGGCACAATGCTACGCGCCCTCCGGGGATGCCTGACGAATGCAACTCCGGTGATCGGAGTCAACTTCGGCCGCGTCGGCTTTCTCACCAGCATCCCTGAGGATGAGCTCGAGGCCGGTCTCAGGCGTGTCTTTGCCGGAGACTATCGGGTCGTCGAGCTATGCACACTGCGCGTCTCTGTCGGCGATCGGACGTATCCGGCCGTCAACGACGTCGTTGCGACCAGTTCCCGGCGCGGTCGCATCGTCGAACTCTCGTGGGAGATCGGTGGGGAGGACCTCGGGCAATTGGCGTGCGATGGCATGGTGTGCGCGAGCCCCACCGGCTCGACTGCCTACAACCTCTCGAACGGAGGCCCGGTGATGATGTGGGGCCTCGATGCGATGGTCATCACGTTCGTCGCCCCGCACGCGATCGACGTTCGGCCGCTGGTCGTCCCTCGAGGTCTGCCCCTGCGAGTGACGAACCGCACCAGCGACGTTGGCCTCAGTCTGATCGCTGACGGCCATGAGGTGGCAGAACTCGGCCCGGCCGATTGTGCGACGGTCGGCCTCGCCGAGGATCGCAGCTACCTTGCGCTCTTGCCAGAGGTCACCTTCTTCACTCGATACCACGATGTGTTCGTGTAGTGCTCCACGGCTGAACACCGTGTCAAGCAAGAGATCCGGTCACTAACGTGCTCCGCCGGCTTCGAATCGAGAATCTCGTCCTCATTGGAGAGGCAGAACTCACCCTCGCCAAAGGGCTGAACGCCGTGACTGGTGAGACGGGGGCCGGCAAGACGATCCTGGCCCAGGCGATCGGACTGCTGCTCGGTGCGCAAGGCGGCGAGAGTTTCGTCGGACCGGCGCGTGAGGAGGCGTACGTCGAAGCCGAGCTCGACCTACCCGAAGGGCTCCTTGACGACGCCGAGCTCCAAGCGATTCGCGAGTTACAGCCCGAGGACGAGACCGGACTGGTGGTCGCTCGGCGGGTGTTTGCCGACGGTCGGACTCGCGCCTACGCGTGGGGTCGCACGGTCCCTCGCGAGGATCTTGCCCGGGTGGTTGAACGCCTGGTCGCGATGTCCGGGCAGTTTGAACAGCGTCGCCTTGCCAGAACCTCGTACCAACTCGCCCTCTTCGATGCGTTTGCCGGCGAAGCGCAGCTTGCGCGTCGTACGGAGCTTGCTCGAAGCTGGCGGCGACTCACGGACGCCGGCCGGCATCTCGAGGAGGTCGAGGATCAGAGCGCGGGGGCCGCCGAGCGGGAGGCCGAGCTGAGGGACCTCGTCGAGCGGACTGCGGGCTTTGAGCAGGGCAGCGAAGACGAGCTGAAGGCGGAGCGAACGCGGCTTGCGCGCCTGTCGGAGCTCGCATCGAGAGCGCTGAACGCCGCCGAGGTTTTGAATCCTGAGCACTCTGAATCACCGGGCGCGACGGCGCTCGTCGCACGCGCAGCGGCCGAGATCGAGGCGCTCCACGACATCGCGCCTGAACTCGGCCTCGCGACGACCCAACTCCGCGAAGCCGAGATACAACTTGCCGAGACGGGGTCCGATCTCCGGAACTTCCTGTCCACCCTCGAGGCAGAACCTGGTCGGCTTGAGGCCGTGGAAGCCGACCTGGAGCGGATCGCCGTCGCAAAGCGTCGGTTCAACGCGACGAGTTTGGACGATCTGCTCGAGGTTGCAGAGCGAGCGAGGTCCGAGCTCGCAGCGCGTGAGGGCGGCGGCGATCCCGTCGCCGCTGCACGTCGCGAACGAGATGCCGCGGACAAGGAGTTCGCACGCCTGTGCGACGAGATGAGCAAAAGGCGGGAATCGATGAGGGAGGACTTCGTGGCCGCGGTCGCCGAAGGACTCCGCGGACTCGGCGTTGGCGAGGGAAAATTCCGTGTTCGGCTCGAGGAGCGGGAACCGGGGCCGAGCGGGCGTGACTCGATCGCATTCGAGCTCAAGCCGAATCCGGGATTACCGTATTCGCCGGTTGCGGAGACAGCGTCGGGCGGTGAGCTCTCGCGCGTCGCTCTCGCGCTTCGGACGGCGTCGCACAGCCGGGGCGGCGAACCAACGATCGTGTTCGACGAGATCGATGCGGGTATTGGCGGGAGGACTGCCCACTTCGTCGCGTCGGCCCTCGAGGAGTTGGCCACGTTCACCCAGGTATTGACCATTACGCACTTGCCTCAGATCGCCAGCGTTGCGGCCGAGCATTTTCGTGTCCAGAAGCTGGCGGGCGATCCGACGCAGACGACGATCGAGCGGCTGACGCGAGCAGATCGTCGGCAAGAGCTCGAGCGTATGCTTGGAGGCGCCGAGTTTCTCTCGACGATCCGTTGAGCGGCACCCACCGGGTCCGCTGCGCGTCGAGTTCGCGACCGATCTGCTGATGGCGTCCTGCGCTTCTCATACGATCCTGCCTGGCGGATGGGCGAGGTGGATGTATTCAAGGGCGGCACTGCTAGGGTTTGGACTCGTGGTCAGACGAGGCGGCCGAACGTGACAGCACTCTGTTCGACCGTCGGAGCGTCGACATGGGCCAGAAGGTCGCGGCGCCCACTGACGGAGTACACGCGATGAGTGCGAAGCCCGTGAAGTACGTGTTCGTCACCGGTGGTGTGGTCTCGTCGCTCGGCAAAGGGATCACCGCCGCGTCCCTCGGGCGCCTCCTGAAAGCTCGCGGCTTCAAGGTGCAGGTCCAGAAGTTCGACCCGTACCTCAACGTCGACCCAGGGACGATGAGTCCGTTCCAGCACGGCGAGGTGTTCGTGACGGAGGACGGTGCCGAGACAGACCTCGACATTGGCCACTACGAGCGTTTTGTCGACGAGAATCTGTCCCGGGCGGCGAATCACACCTCGGGCTCGATCTGGGAACGGGTCATACGGAAGGAGCGGAAGGGTGAGTACCTCGGCTCGACCGTGCAGGTGATCCCACACATCACGAACGAGATCAAAGAGCGGATCAGACGAGTGGCCTCGGCAAGCGACGCAGATGTCGTGATCTCCGAGATAGGAGGGACCGTGGGAGACATCGAGTCGCTTCCCTTCCTTGAGGCGATCCGGCAATTCCGACGCGAAGCGGGAGAGGGAAACGTCCTCTACCTACACGTGACCTTCGTGCCATTCATCGATACCGCAGGAGAGCTGAAGACGAAGCCCACTCAGCACTCGGTCAACGAACTTCGCCGCATCGGCGTCCACCCAGATATCGTGGTCTGTCGTTCTCACGAGCCGCTTTCGCGAGAGATCCGGGACAAGATCGCTCTGTTTGCCGACGTCGATCCGAAGGCTGTGATCTCCAACGCGGACGTCTCAGACGTCTACCTCGTACCGCACGCACTTCGCGCTGAAGGACTTGATCGCCTCGTCTGTCGGCAACTCGGCCTGCCAGAAGGCGAGTTGGATCTCGGCGACTGGGACGATCTCATCGAGCAGATTGCCGAGCGGACCGGGGAGGTCGAGATCGCCCTCGTCGGAAAGTACGTCAAGCTTCAGGACGCGTATCTCTCCGTAAACGAGGCGCTGAAGCACGCCGGCATTCACCATGGAACGAGCGTCCGACTCCGATGGGTCGACGCCGAGGGAATGAGTGTCGACGAAGCGACACGCGAGCTCGAGCGCTCTGATGGGGTTCTCGTGCCCGGAGGGTTCGGGTCGAGAGGCTGGGAGGGCAAGATCGTCGCCTGTCAGGTTGCGCGCGAACAACGGATCCCATACCTGGGAATCTGTCTCGGAATGCACGTTGCGATCTCCGAGTTTGCGAGGAACGTCGCCGGGCTCGATGGTGCGAACTCGCGGGAGATGGATCCCGAGACGCCGCATCCGGTGATCGATCTCCTCCCAGAACAGAAGGAGATCGAAGACCTCGGCGGCACGATGCGACTCGGTGCGCAGGCGGTGGATCTCGCGCAAGGAACGTTGGCGTGGACCGCGTACGGAGAACCGGTCATCTACGAGCGGCACCGACACCGATACGAGGTCAACAACCACTATCGGCCGATGCTTGTCGAGGCAGGGCTCGTCGTTTCGGGGACCTACCAAGAGGGGCGGCTCGTCGAGATCGTCGAGATGCCCGACCATCCATGGTTCGTGGCCAGTCAGTTCCACCCCGAGTTCAAGTCGAGACCTACGCGTCCCGCTCCTCTGTTTCGCGACTTCGTGGGCGCGGCCGTATCGCGAGCGCGAACCCGAGGGACGCTGGCCGAAACGGCCGTCACCTAGCTCCGGGCATCCTCCGCATGTGCGCGCTCCTTCGCCGGAACGAGCCCGTCGCCCGTCCAAACACCCCATCCAAGGGGCCCCAGACAAACTCCCGGAGTCCAGGATGACAGGTGACGACGCGCACCAGAGCGACTGGCTGTGCAAGAACTGTGGCTTTCGGCGGTCGGTCCTCGGCCCCGAGGGCTGGCGCTTGCGTTGGGCGCACGCACCCGAAGACGGGAACGGCTGTCTTAGAATCGGCTGAATGTCAAGTTTCGCCTCCGAAGCGCTCGGGCTCTTCCTCGAGCTTGCCGAGGTGCCCAGTCCGCCCGGCGAAGAGCGCGCCGTCGCCGACCGGGTTCTCCAGTATCTCGTCGGTCTAGGGCTCGACGCATACGAGGATGAGGCGGGCGGAGAGGTCGGGTCTACGGCTGGAAACATCCACGCGAAGCTTGAACCCGAGGGCGACGGCGGCGGTATCCCCGTCCTCTTCTGCGCGCACATGGACACCGTCGTCCCCGCCGGAGTCATCGAGCCAACCATCGAGGATGGCGTCGTTCGAAACGCGGGAGGCACCATACTCGGAGCCGACAACAAAGCGGCGATCGCCGCGATGCTCGATGCGGCCCGGCTCCTCCTTTCCGAACGACGCCCACACGGCGGCGTCGAGTTCCTGTTCACCGTCCGAGAGGAGACCGGCTGTCAAGGGGTAACCGCCGTCGACGAGAAACTCCTCAGCGCCGAGGTCGCGTTTGTCTATGATATGGAGGGCCCAATAGGAGACGTCGTGATCGCGGCTCCGCACGCGCGAACGGTCGACGCTGTCTTCAAGGGTCGTTCGGCGCACGCCGCGATCAATCCCGAGGAGGGACGCTCGGCGATCGTGGCTGCTTCCCGAGCCATCGGTGAGCTTCGTCTCGGTCGGCTGGATCCCGAGACCACGGCCAACGTTGGCACCGTGAAAGGTGGAGTCGCACGGAACGTCGTGCCTGAGCGGTGCGAAGTCGTGGCCGAAGCGCGTTCGCTCGATCCCGAGAAGCTCGACGCACTGGTAGCCGAAATGCTCGAGTGCTTCGCGTTCGGGGCCTCGGTCTGCGAATGTGAGCTCGAAACGCAGGTGACGCAGAACTACGCCGGTTACCGGCATTCGTCCGATGCCCTGTGCGTCTCCCTCGCCCGAGACGCGCTCGAGCGCTCCGGCTATCCGTTCCGCCCGATCGAGTCGAACGGCGGCGCCGACGCCAATGTTCTCAACGCGCGAGGGATCGCTACGGCGAATCTCGCGAACGGCATGCAATTCATTCACAGTCCTCAGGAGCAGATTTCGACCGAGGATCTGGAGTCGATGGTCGGTGTGACGCTCGGTCTCGTCGACGCCGCACGGCGTGCCTAGCCAGCGCGACTGGATTCCGGACTCCTCGACGTCGGGTTTCGACGGACGCCTGATTGGCGTCACGGTCGAGAGCTGGGGGGAGTACGAGCGGGAGATCGTGGAACACCCCGGGGCGGTCGCAGTCGTCGCGGTCGATCGCGACGGCTACCTCAACTTCGTCCGCCAGCTACGAGAGCCAGCTCGTCGCCACCTCATCGAGCTCCCAGCCGGTACGAGGGAGCCCGGTGAGGATCCAATCGAGACTGCGAAGCGGGAGCTTCAGGAGGAGACCGGTCTTCACGGAGGCGTCTGGCAAACAGGCCCGGTGTTCTTCTCGACGCCGGGCTTCTGCCGGGAACGTGTCCACCTCTTCTTTGTTGACGAGCTCGACCGAGGGGAGGTACGCACGGTTGGCGATGAGGTGATCGAGGTCGTCCGCTGGCCGATCGACGTCGTCTCCCAACGTCTCGGCGAGCTCGAGGACGCTAAGACGCTGGTCGGCGTCCTCCTCTGGCTGCGGAACCAGACCCGCTTGCCAACCGCCTGACAGCGCCCGGCGATATGGTTCGCGGGCCGTGAGAATCGGCGCCGCGACCGAGATCAAAGCCGACGAATACCGCGTTGCACTGACCCGGGCAGGCTCACGCAGGGGCGTGTACCTGCGGAGCTCGTCTACGGTTCGCGGAAGGTGGCGAGATGA
>CAYTCZ010000030.1:0-3004 GCA_964436315.1 uncultured Gaiellales bacterium
GCGAGGCCCAGGCTGAGATGACCTCGAACGTCGCGTTCGTGTCCTCTGGATCGTTGCGAACGCGGAGGAACGCGTATCGAGCGGAGCCGCGAGCGAGCTTGTAGGTGGCCCATCGGCGGCTCTCACCCCGTCGAGCGAGGAGGGCGCCTCGATCTCTGAAGGCCTCGCGGAAGTAGTCGGCGGTCAGGCGATCTGGGGAGACGAAGTGTGAGACGACCGCACGCGGCTCGTACAGGATCTTGTAGCCGTTCGCCGCGAGGCGACGCTGCATCTCCTCGTCCTCCCCGCGGTCGTGAGGTTCCTCAGGTCGAACTCCGCGATCCAGATCGAATCCTCCGACGGCGAGCGCCGCGTCTCGCCGTAAGCTCATATTCCCTCCCGAGAGGTATCCCCGACCCGGGGTCTGGTCGAGTACCCAGGGCTCGTCCCCGAGATCGATCCCGTTGACCACATACATCAGCCAGTCCGACAGCCAGTCAGGTCGTTCAGCCTGCCAGATCATGCGCTGGGGCCCGCCAATCGCGCCGACGCTTTCGCCGGCCGTTGTCCATGCCTCACGCAG
This sequence comes from uncultured Gaiellales bacterium, assembly GCA_964436315.1. Lineage (GTDB taxonomy): Bacteria > Actinomycetota > Thermoleophilia > Gaiellales > Gaiellaceae > CAYTCZ01. The sequence continues at coordinate 563 of CAYTCZ010000030.1, forward strand.
AGCAGATAGCCAACCGTCCTCAACCCGCTCGTCGTCGTCGAAGAAGCAAAGGATAGGAGCGGTGGCCTCGCGGAGTGCGGCATTACGCGCGGCGGAAACTCCCCCGCGTTGCTCGAAGATCACTCGGCCTGAGTCGAAATTCGCATCGATCCAGTCGGAGACAGCCTCGGCTGTCCCGTCCGTGGATCCGTTGTCGACCACGAGCAACTCATCGTTTTCGGTGAGTTGATCGTTGATCGACGACAGCGCGCCGAGCACGTGATCTCGGCGATCGCGCGTCGGCAGGGCGACACAAAGAGGGAGGTCGTGAGCCTTGGTCATCTGCGGCGGTGGGGGTGTGATTGTTCCAAGCTCGCTCTGCATCTCCACCCACGACGGTCCAGTTCGCACCAGTTCGCCTGGTGCAAAGTCGGATCTGTCACCTCTCCGGCGATCGACCCATCGGCCGTCGATACGGTACAAAAGATCCCAGTACTTTCATAGTATCCATGATGCTCATGAGCGGTAGGTCGCTAGTACGCCGTCGTCGGGGGTCGAGCAAGGAGCATGTTAATGACTGGAACAGTTCAGGTAGTAAAAGGTATTATTCGCCGCTCCTGTCGTTGAAACTCAAGGTCTTCCTCGGTGCTCTTCTGGTCGCTCTCGCGGTTGCTGTTCCGACCGGCTCCACTGCGATTCCGGACGGCGGCGTAGTAATCGGTGGAGGATCGGTCACCGATGTAAAACGCGAGATCGACCTCGCGCGAGCAGCCGGGGTTCGCTGGGTAGCGCTCGGTGGCTCGTGGCGCGGCCTCGAGCCGACGCCCGAGAGTTACAAAACGCCCGGTTCGCCCGGCGCTGCAGCCTGGACTGCCCTGGAGGAGAAAGCCAGCTACGCCAAATCGCAGGGTTTCAAGGTCTATGTCCATCTCTCGGGCGCCCCGTCCTGGGCGGGTGGGCACCGGAACATCCCGCCGTCGAAGTCGAACGTTCCGGAGTACGCCGATTTCCTGTCCGACCTCGCCGCCGGTCTTGGTCACCTCATCGACGCGTACGCAATCTGGAACGAGCCGAACCTGCCACATTTCTGGAACAACCCCGATCCGGTTCGCTACGTCGAGCTCCAGCAAGCAGCGTACCCGGCGATCAAAGCCTCGGATCCCACGGCCTTCGTCCTCGCCGCACCGCTCGCCCCGGCCGGGTCAGGCCACATCAGCCCGTATGACTTCCCCACTGACTCCTACGCTGCCGGGCTCAAAGGCTACGCCGACGTCATCGCTTGGAACTCGTTTCCTCCGGGTGCACCCGAAGATGACGTGAAGGACTCACAAGGCCGTCCGTTCCCTGGCACCCTCCCGGCACAGTTCTACCTGCGCGACCTTCTCGACAACCTCGATCCAGGACGCCCGGTTTGGATCACGGAGCTTGGCTGGTCGACGTGCTCGGGCTGTGCCAACCCTGCGATTCACCAGAACGAGACGACCGAGGCACTTCAGGCCGACTACGTCGGCCGGTCGTTCACGTACAGGCGTCGTCACCTGGAGGACTCGCTTCACATCATCTTCTGGTACACGCTTCGAAACACTGGCAGCAACCCGAACAATTGGGTTCAGACCCAAGGGTTGATCCATTGGGACTGGACCCCAAAGCCCGCCTACCAGGCTCTGCTCGATCTCTCGGCGCTGATCCCGGACCCGCCGTCCGGCGGTAGCGGTGGCGGCGGAGGCGGAACGACCGGCGGCTCTGAACCGTCCGGTGGCTCAAACACTCAAGGTCCATCGAAGCCCGCCGACATTGCGGCAACGCTCCCGGCCTCATGTTCCGGCGCGACCGCGCGTCGCGGCGTCCGCGTGACGCCGAAGCTCCTCGACCTCAACGGCCGCTGGCTCGCCGTGCCGACCCGGGTGGTGACAAATCGCCGGCTCGTCGTTCATCTCGAGGGCTATCGAAATGGACGGTGGCAACGGATCGCCCGAAAGACACTCCGGAAAAAGAAGACCATGCGACTTCAGGGTTCCAACCGTGGCTATCTGGCCCTTCGGCTCAGGTCCGTCGTGCCCGGGGCTGCGGCGACCCCGACAACGTGCCAGGTGATCCTCATTCAGCAGCCAGAACTGACCGGGGGAGCGGATCTCTCGCACTCCTGCGTTGCGCATACGAGGCGGAGAACAGCGTCAGCGTCGAGTGCGCGGCTGGCGCGGCCGTCGTTGCGCGAGAGTCGCGCGTTCTTCACGTTGACGATCAAAGCCCGCGCGAGGCGGGGATCCGTCGTGCTCGCCATTGACGCGTATCGAAACGGGAAATGGGTCAAATTGGAGCGCGGTCGGATCAAAGGATCAGCACGGATAAAGGCCCGCATCAAAGATCGCGGGTATGCAGCGATCCGAGTGAGCGCGAAGGCAAGAGGCCAAAAGAGTCCACCGGCCTGCCGCACGATCATCCTGACCTGAAATCGTTGAACTG
>CAYTCZ010000030.1:3104-9642 GCA_964436315.1 uncultured Gaiellales bacterium
GTCTCGGCGCTCCCCTCGCGCCCCTCGACGCGGTGGCTCACGCCGAGCGAAGCCCGGCTCTGTGCAGCACTTTAGGCGGCGCGCGCGAGCTCGTCGTCGAGAGCCGACGCGGCTTCGCTCAAGTCCGCGAGCTCCAGCGAGAGCTTCGCGAGGGCCGTCTCTTCGAGCTGGCGCACCCGTTCACGCGAGACGTGGAGCTCCCGGGCGATCGCTTCGAGTGACCGGGGCTCGCCGTCGAGTCCGTACCGAGCGACGATGATGTGACGCTCGCGCTCCTCGAGCCGGCTAAGCGCGCGGCGGACAGCGTCCTGTCGAGCGCTATCGTCGGTGAGTTCGACGGGATCAGGCGCCGTGGTGTCCGGGAGCAAGTCGCCGAGCACGCTCTCGTCGTCGTCCCCGACAGACTTGCTGAGCGAGACACCGGCTTCGGCAGCATCCAGAGCTTCCTCGACATGCTGGAGCTCGATCTCGCTCTCGGCAGCGAGCTCTTCGCGGGTCGGCTCTCGACCCAGCTCGGTTTCGAGTTTTCCGGCCGTGCGGGCCAACTTCTGGCGCCGCTCATTCACGTGCACCGGAATCCGGATCGTGCGTGACTGATTTGCCACGGCACGCTGGACGGCTTGGCGGATCCACCACGTCGCGTACGTCGAGAACTTGTAGCCCCGGCGCCAGTCGAACTTTTCGACGGCCCGATTCAGACCGATCACGCCCTCCTGGATCAGATCGCCGAAGGGCACGCCGTGTCCTCGATAGTTCTTGGCAATCGAGACGACGAGACGGAGGTTCGAGTTGATCATCCGCTCTTTCGCCTTCCGGTCGCCTTTCTCGACGAGCTTCGCGAGCGCGACTTCGTCTGCCGCGGTCAGAAGATCGTGCTTTCCAACCTCATTGAGGAAGAGCTGGAGTGAGTCGGCTGCACCCGGGAGCGCGTCTGCTTCGAACTCGGGGTCAGCGTCGGAGTGATCTCCGGAGGCAATCTCAATCGCCCGAGCATCGAGTTCACGCCGAAGCTCGGCGACATCCTCGTCGCCAAGATCGTGGTCCTGGGCAAACTTGTCGATCTCGGCCGAATCGACCGAGTCGCCGCTTTCGAGCCCGGTGAGAAACTCGTCAAAAAGTGTGGCCTCGAGCATGTCTTTCAGTTGTTCTCCTTTCGCTTCATCATTAGCGTTACTTATATAAGAACGCCCGCAAGAGTCGCCGTATTCCCGGCTCTGGACGTGCCTCCGCACTTCTTTTCGTGCGTCGCGAACGCCGTCGCGCCGCTCGGAGGGATGGTTCTGTCCGGTACGCAGCTTAGCCTTGCCTCGGTGAGTCCCGCCTCTCCCGAGCCCTGGTTCTCGGATCCGGATCCGGACGATGAGACTGTCGAGATCCAGAGGGACTTGCTGCCGTCGGCGGCCGACACGTCGACTTTCGACGAACCGGTCGACCTGCCGCCGCCGAGGCGGCGTCGCCGAGAGAAACGAACTGCGCGTACCGACCTCCTTGAGGCCGGAGAGTGGCTTCGCCGTCGCGTCACGCGACCAGATCTGGCACCGCGCGAGCGTCGCTTTCGATTTGGTGCCGCGACACTTCTGTTGGTGCTCTTCTTCGTTCTCGCCTTTACCGGTGGCGGGACTGAGGCCCCGAGCGAACCCCCGGCTGGGGAGGTGCTTGGCGCCGAGGCGGTGATCGCCGAACCGGAAGTTCCCCTGAATCTCCAGGTGCCCGAGGACCGGACGCTCGAGTTGGGCGATTCGGGACGTGGTGTGAAGAGACTTCAGCGAGCGCTCAACGAGCTCGGCTATGCAGCGGGAGAAGTCGACGGTCTTTTCGGGCGGGGCACCAAAACGGCGGTCGAGGCGTTCCAGATCGCCAACAATCTTACGGCCGACGGGGCCGTCGGACCCCAGACGGGCGCCGCGATCAACGAAGCGATTGCCGAGAGCCTTGCGGCTCCAGCGCCCGAGTTCCTCGGGGACCTCGAGGAGCAGGGGTAACCGCGGAACGGCGCGAGCGGCTGACGACTGCGACCGTGGACTGTCTAGACGATGTACGGACGAAGTACGTCCCGTGCGAGGTCGAAACCGCGTTCAACAAGCTCTCGCGTCCCTTCAAACTTACGATCCTCATGCTCGATGATGACCGGACCGTCATAGCCGGCGGCGTACAGGGCTGCCATGAACCGGTCCCAGCGCACCTCCCCGAGTCCGGGCAGCCGCGGAACCTGCCAGCCGATTCCGAGGGACATCACACCTTGTTCGTACAGACCGTCGCGCCGAACCTCGAGATCCTTGGCATGGACGTGGAAGAGGCGATCCGCGAACTCGTAGATCGAACGTTCGTAGTCGATCATCTGCCAAACGAGATGTGACGGATCGAAGTTCAGGCCGAAGCTCTGCGACGGAATGGCGCCAAACATCTCACGCCAAATCGCCGGCGAGTAGGCGAGGTTGTTGCCTCCGGGCCACTCGTCGTAGCTAAAGATCATCGGACAGTTCTCGATCGCGATCCGGACGCCGTTGTCCTCGGCAAGCGCGACGAGCGGGGGCCAGACGTCTTTGAAACTTTGAAGGTTCTCGGGAAGCGGTCGATTCTTGTCGTTCCCCACAAAGGTGGTGACTGTCGTGACACCCAGTTTCGGCGCCGCGGCGATCACCTTCTTCAGGTGATCGTTCGCGGCCTGTCGCTCGGCCGGATCCGGGTGGAGGTTGTTGGGGTAGTAGCCGAGAGCCGAGATCTCGATTCCGTGGTCGCTCAGCATCGCAACGATCTCGCTGGCACGCTCCTCGTCGAGCGTGTCGACGTCGATGTGACAGACACCGGCGTATCGGCGAGCGTCGTCTGACTCCGCCGGCCAGCAAGCAATCTCGAGAGCGTCGAATCCGCGCCCCTTTGCCCAAGTAGCCACTTCCTCAAGGCTGAGGTCGCCGAAGGGGACGGTGAGAAAGCCGAGTTTCACGTCTTCTCCTCTCTGTCGTTAAGAACTCGTCTCACAATGAAACCCTGAGTCGCCGGCCCGCGCTGTACGCCGCGAGGCGGTGTCCTCGGTCGCGTCCATATTTCCGATCAATATGAACGCTCCCTGCGTCGTTGCCTCACGGCGAACATCGCGCTCCGGCAACGAGGGGTCATTATGAAAACGATCTCTAAGCCGTCTCGAGCATGAACGTCGGCATAACGACGCCCTTAGGTGCCTGGTATTCGCCGCGAACCTGACAGAAATGGATCTCGGAGTTCCTCGCGCCCCACTCATACATCTGTTCGACCAAATCTGTCTTGTCGACCGGTATCAGTGTGAGTGGCGTTCGTCCGCGGTAGAGATCGACGTGCTTGGCGACGAGCGCTGCGGCGTCAGCCTCATGCCGGACGACCCCGGGGCCGACGATGTTCATCGCCTGGTGCGCGGAAGAGATGAGAAAGCCGTCGAGCTGTCCTTTGCTGTTCTCGATGACGAACGCGTTCCAGTGGCCGCGCTTGTTCTCGATGCAGTAGCGCCAGTCCATCTCGCGGCGGACGCCGACGAGCTCGAATTCGAGGTCGGCCATCGCCGGCGCATCGTCGACCGTTGCCTCGCGAATCCTGTCGGTGCCCGGCGGCTCGACTCCGAGACCTGACTCGGGAACGGCGATCCACATGTCCTGGTAGGCGTGGCGCGGCTTGAACCCCGCCTTCGTATAGACGGAGAACGACTCGAGATTGAAGGCGCTCGACGTCAGTCTCAGCGCGGGATAGTCACCCCGATCGGTGAAGTCGGCGATGTAGTCGACGAGCGCGATGCCGACGTGCTCGCCGAAGTAATTGGGGTGGACGTTCATGATCCCGAGTCCGACGTGCGTCTCGCGTGGGTGGAAGAAGCAGGAGCCCATGATGCGTCCCGTCTCCTCATTCACGGCGACGACGTGCCCGTCCGGATTCAGGTCCTTGTAGGTCTCGTAGAAGACATCAGCGACCTTCGGCCCGCCGTGAAAGCGAATCTCGGGGTGACCGTTCATGAAGTACCAGACGTTGATCGAGCAGTGAATGAGATCGGCGACTTCCGATCGATCTTGCGGCTCCATCGGTCGTAGCTCCATCGGTCTTCGGCTCCTCCTTTCGGATGACAGGCGCGAGCCTACTTCGGCTGAACGGCTGCTGTCCAGGTTGGCCTTTACCGACGCTCGCCCCCATAAAAACGAAACGGTTGCGTTTCGTGCATCCGTCTGCTACGGTGCGGGTCAAATAAGTAACGAGTCCGTATCGTAATATTTATCCGAAGGAGGTTGGTGATGGACCCGAGCGAGCGATCGGTGAAGTACGCGAGACGCTGGTGGACGCTCGCTGTCCTCGGGCTCTCGCTCCTGATCATTGGAATCGACAACACGATCCTGAACGTGGCCCTGCCGACGCTCCAGCGCGAGTTCGGGGCCTCGGCGGCTGAACTCCAGTGGATGGTCGACGCGTACATTCTCGTGTTTGCCGGTCTGCTTCTGACCATGGGCGCGCTCTCGGATCGGTTTGGCCGGAAAAGGGCCCTGCAGGCCGGGCTCCTCATCTTCGGGGCGTCGAGTGTGGCCGCCGTCTTTGCCGAGACGTCGGGTCAACTGATCGCCGCACGGGCCGTGATGGGAGTTGGCGGTGCGCTGATCATGCCCGCCACGCTCTCGATTATCACGGACGTCTTCCCGCGCGAGGAACGCGGCAAGGCAATCGGACTGTGGGCGGCAATCGCCGGTCTCGGCATCGGGCTTGGCCCACTGCTGGGCGGCGTCCTGATCGAGTACTTCGATTGGAGCGCCATCTTCCTCGTGAACGTCCCGATCGTCGTCGTCGCGCTGGCAGCGGGTCTCTTCCTCGTTCCCGAGAGCCGGGATCCCGATGCTCGCCGACTGGATATTCGTGGGGCACTGCTATCGATCGGAGCGCTCGGAGCACTGGTCTTCGCCATCATCGAGGCTCCCTCCCGGGGCTGGACAGATCCCGTCGTCATCGCGTCCTTCGCGGTTGCCATCGTTCTCGTGGCGCTCTTCGTGGCGTGGGAGCGGCGGGCCGAAGCTCCGATGCTCAATCTCGAGTTCTTCTCGAACCCGCGGTTCTCGGTCGGGGCCGGTGCAATCAGTGTTGCCTTCTTTGCCCTGTTCGGAACGGTGTTCCTCCTGACCCAGTACCTCCAGTTCGTCCAGGACTACACGGCGCTGGGGGCGGGACTTCGGATCGCGCCAATCGCCATGGGCCTGATGTTTGGAGCCGGCCTGAGTGATCGGTTCGTCCACCGGTTGGGAACGAATCGTGTGGTGGCCGGAGGCATGGTCGGACTTGCCCTGGCACTCGGAAGCATCGCCTTGTGGGGCGCAGCCACGCCCTACTGGGTGATTGCAATCGGGCTTGTCACGATCGCCTTCACGATGGGCACGATCGTCGCTCCGGCCACCGACGCAGTGATGGGAGCAGTCCCCGAAGCCAAGGCCGGAGTTGGCTCCGCGATGAACGACGTGACGCGACAGGTAGGGGGTGCCCTCGGGGTCGCCGTCATCGGCTCGATCCTTAACTCGATCTACTCGAGCGGGATCGATGGCGAACTCGGTGCTCTGCCGCCGGCCGCGGCGGAGGCTGCCGGAGACTCGGTTGGAGCGGCGAACCAGATTGCCGAGACGATTCCAGGGCCCGCGGGCGCCGCCCTGGAGGCCGCCGCATCGAGTGCGTTTCTCGATGGGCTTGGGATTGCGGTCCTCGTCGGCGCCGGCGTTGCGCTGGCAACAGCGATCATCGTCGCTCGCTTCCTGCCGTCTCGGCACCGGCCGGCCGGGGAAGCTGTCAGGATCTCTGGGCGACCGGCACCGGAGGCAGGGTAGGCACGAGTGGAGAGTGGACGCTCTACGACCCAGACGCGTGGACGTCCCCGCGATCCCGATGTCAGCGAGGCCATTCTCAAGGCCACGCTCAAGCTGCTTGCCGATCGGGGATTCGCGGGGATGTCCGTCGAGGCTGTCGCAGTCGAGGCGGGCGTCGGGAAGACAGCGATTTATCGGCGTTACAAGGGGAAGGACGAGCTCGCCGCGGCTGCGATGGCGCTAGTGCGCGACCCGGGCTTCGACCCAGATACGGGCGATGCGCGCCGCGATCTCCGGCTCCAGCTCGAGCGGTCACGACAGGCTATGGTCGAGGGTCCGGGTTTGTCCATCATGGGCACTCTCCTCGTCGAAGGTCGCCGCAATCCAGAGCTCTTCAGAGTCTTTCGAGAGGCCATCACTTGGCCGGCCGTGGAGGCTGGGCGGAAAGTGCTTCGACGAGGGATAGAGCGGGGTCAGGTCAGGCCCGACGCTGACATCGACACAGCGCTGCTCGCACTCTGGGGTCAGGTCGCCGGCAGGTTCCTCGTCGACGCTGAGTTTGCCCCTGACTGGTCCGAGCGGGCGGTCGCGGTGGTCTGGGATGGGATCGCGACATCTGACGAGTGATGGCAGTCAAGCATCAAGCGGGCGGATTGGCACTGCGCGTTGACCCGACGCTTGTGTACATCGGGGATCCGATGTGCTCGTGGTGTTGGGGCATCTCGCCCGAATCGAACGACTGGCTC
>CAYTCZ010000030.1:9742-22729 GCA_964436315.1 uncultured Gaiellales bacterium
GTGAGGAGTGGGACCTCGTCGCCTACGGCTATCGCTCGCCCGATGACCTTGCGACCCGGGTCGAAGAGCTGATCGCCTAGTCCTCTTCGAGCGAGATCTCGGTGAGTCTGTTTCGGGCGCTCCAGAGATCTGGATAGAGCCGCTGGTGAATGAGCCTGCCGAGAATCTCGACGGGGGTCCCCTGGGTGCCGATGACCTCCCCGCCGATGATGCGCTCGATGACTTTGAAGTGGTGTACTCGCCAGATGGTCACGCTCTCGTCGAGCTCGGTGAGCAGCTCCGCGAGCTGGTAGAGGTCTTCGTGATTCCGTCCGTCGCGGTAGAGGTCAACGAGGGTGAGCCCCTCCCCGTCGAGGCGCCGACGGAACGCGTCTCCGAGCGGCGGTGCGACCTCGCGTAGCCCGTTGAAACCGGGTGAGTCGAAACCGCTTCCGTGTCCTAGTACCCGCCGGACCTCCGTGTACTCCCACGGGGACATGTGCTCGAGTACGTGGAGCTGGTCGGTGACGAGCTGGACGCAGTGCGTTGATCGACGGAGTGAGCGAATTGCGCCGCCGAGCTCGCCGATGTCGATCAAGCGGGTCGCCTCTTCCATCTCGTTCCACGCCAGCTTCAGCCAGAGCTCGGAGGACTGGTGGACGGTCTGGAACAGAAGCTCGTCGCGATGGACCCACTCGTCCGGGGTCTTCTGCAACGAGAGGAGCTCGTCGGTCCGAAGGTATCGCTCGTAGTCGCTCTCCCCCTTTCCGGGTAAGACGGGTTCGAGCTTCTCCCAGGCCACTTCCTCACTCATACTGGACTCCCACGTGGTTCTAAACGAGACGGTGCGAGCGGAGCGAACACCGGTGCTTTCCATAGAGATTCTCGGCGAAGGCCGAGAATCTCTGTCGTTCGCATTCTGACCGAACGAGCTTACGGCGGTCAGCTAACCGACGGCTCGCGCGATGTCTGCGTACTTGTCGAGCAGGGGCACCACGACGTCGGCAGGTTCTGACGGCAGACTGAAGATCGCCCTGCTCGCCCCGGCTTCGGCAAGCTCCTCGAGTTCAGCAACATCGGCTGGCGCATAGAAGATCGAGATCTCAACCGGATCGCGGCCCGCGTCGCTCGCGCGGGACTGCAGATCGGCAATCGAGCCCACGATTTCGTCCCGGCCCATGATCGGTATCCAGCCGTCGCCGAACTCGACGATGGCCGCAAACATCTTCGGGCCCGCGCCTCCGCCGAGGATGATCGGCGGGTGTGGTTTCTGAATCGGCTTTGGCCATGCCCACATCGGCTCGAACTGGACGAACTCGCCCGAAAACGATGGCTCATCCTCGGTCCAGATCGTCTTCATCGCGAGGACCTTGTCGCGAACCATCTCTCGGCGAGTGGTGAACTCGACGCCGTGATCCGCCATCTCTTCTCGATTCCAGCCGTAGCCAACGCCAAACAGCAACCGACCGTTCGAGATGACGTCCAGGGACGCCACCTCCTTCGCAAGCCAGATCGGATCCCGCTGGGCGACGAGGGTTATCCCGGTTCCGAGTCGCAGCTCTTCCGTGACAGCCGCGGCGGCTGCGAGTGCGACGAACTGGTCGTGCGTTCGCCAGTATCGCTCCGGTAATTCGTCGCCGCCGGGCCAGGGCGATCGGCGGCTCGTCGGAATGTGGCTGTGCTCTGGGAACCAGAGCGACTCGAACCCTCGCGCCTCGACTTCTCGCGCGAGTTCGGTCGGCTGGATCGCCGTGTCGGTGGGGAAGATGATTACTCCGAAGTCCATGATCAATTCGTCGCTCGTCTAGATCCCGGCGCTCTCGGCCAGGGCATCCCAGTAAATCAGCTCGTACGCCTGGAGCAGACGTGCGGCGCGTTGAGCTTCAAGCTCGGAATCTCCCTCAGCCAGACCCGACTCGAGGACGGCGAGAGCCCGATCCTTGAAGTCTGGAGGTGGAGTTGCGAAGAACTCGAAGAACGCGACCGCATCGGCGCCAAGGTGGTACGCATCGCGGAGTGCCCTAGCCATCCTTGCGCAGCTCTCCCCCCAGGCAGCAAGGTTGACCACGAAAGCAAGGACGACGTCGGAACGCGAGCCGCCGAGAGCGAGCGAGGCAACGTAGGACGGGTATGCCTGGCAGATGGGATGAGGTTCATAGCGCCGGAGCCACTCTTCGTCGGCCCTAATCGTGCCCGCCAGAACGAGCAGCTTGTCCAGGGCGAGTTGCTCGCCGTGGGCCATGCCCGAGAAGAACTCGCCGGCTGGTTCCTCAGGAAAACGACGGGCCAGGTGCTCGAAGCTTCGTCGGTCGCTCTGGAGGATCGAGAACTGTTCGCCGGCAAAGTCCTTCAGGCGTTCCCTTGGAACGCGTCCAGCCTCGACGGCGGCGAGGTAGCGATGAGACCGGAGAGCCTGCTCTACCGCGGCGAGCTTGCGGCCGGTCGATGCGACCAGCTGGGCGGCTGTTGGGTCTGGGGTCAGGTCTGCAATGTTGCACAGACATCTCGAACTCGAGGGTGCAACATTGCAGACCTGACCCCTTATCCGGATCCGTCGAAGATGCGCATCGGGATCTCTACGAGCGGGTCGCCGGCGTCCTTGCCTACTCGCCAAGTGTCTTGCATGTAGAGACACGACTGCCCGTCAGGCGAAATCGCGTGTGGATGCATCGACATGATCATGTTCTCTCGAAGCACCGTCTCGTCGCCTTCGCCAATCTTCGGGAACTCGATCATCGTCATTCCGATCGAATGTCCGGTGACGTGCCCGAGCGTGTAGCCACGATCGAGGAAGCCCTTCGCGACTGCCCGGTGCACTTCCTGGGCCGTCGCCCCTTCTTTCATCGTGGCGCGGGCCGCCTCGAAATACTCGTCGTAGGCCTCCGCCATGCGTTTGACGTCCTCGTCGCGTTCGCCGCCGGCCTGGATAGCGCGCGAAACCTCGACCCAATGTCCGCCCGATCCGGCGACCTCGAGCGACGGGAGGACGAAGTCGCCGGCGGCGATCCTCCGTTCCGTGGACGCGATCTTGAACTCGGGAGAGGCGCGTCCGCCTTCACCCGTGAGCACCATGTTCATTGTTCGGCGGCCGCACCCTCGGTCGACGAACAGCTGCTCAGCCTCGGCGAGAATCTCCGCCTCCGATCGGCCCGGCTCGAAAGCATCGAGGAACGCCCAGAAGCCATCCTCGTTGATCCGCACGCTGTCCCGCACCGACTCGAGCTCGGCCTCGCTCTTGACCGAGCGGGCGTGGTCGAAGGGAACCTCCCAGTCGACGAGCTCGACTCCGGCGGCGGCCAGCGCCTGGTAGTCGCGTACGGTCATGACGTACTCGAGGCCGTAGACTCCGACGCGCTTCCAACCCCGATCCTTGATCCGATCACAGAGCCAGTCGCCAGGCTTGGGCACGAACACCTGGTCGGGGATCCAGGTGGTGGCGTGATGACCGACGTATCGCGCCTCGCTCGGGAATACGATCGAGGGCTCCTCCTCGAGCGGCAGCAGGACGTACGCGTACCGATGGACGATGACGAAGCCCGAGAGGTAGAACACCGCGCCCTCGAACCCCGTGTACTCATTTCCGGCAACGATGCAGGCCGGCAAGCCATCCCGCTCCATCGCCTCGCGGATGTTGGCGAAGCGTCGCTCGATTTCCGCTCGATCGGTCACGTAATCCCTCCTACTCCTCTTTCCAGGAGCGCTCGATGCCCTTGATGAGCGCCCAGATGGACTCGTTCAACAGAGTTGGTACCCCGTGCTGTTCACCGAAGCGGACGATGCCGCCGTTCAGGTAGTCGACCTCCGTCGGCCGGCGGGCCTCGACGTCCTGAAGCATGCTGGCCTTGTGGTCGTAGGCGACCTCGGGCTTTGCCGCGTGGTCGATGAGATCCTCCGGATCCGCGTCGAGCGTGATTCCCTGTGCCGCCGCGACCGCCTTCCCCTCGTCGACGAGCCTGCTGACGAGTTGTCGGAGCGGCCGATGCTCGCAGACGCGCCCGTGAGTAAGGCCCGTCAAGGCCCCGACCGGATTCGTCGAGGCGTTGAAGATCACCTTCCGCCACTGGGGCCCGCGGGCATCCGGCACTGCTTTGGTTGGCATTCCAGCTCTGGTGCAGGCGTCGGCGAGTCGCTCGATCTCCGACATCGACGTCGGCTTCGATTCGAAGGGCCCGAGCGTCGTATCGCCTTTGACATCCCACTGGACGTGTCCGGGTTCGAGGATCTTGCCGGCTGGAAACGTCGTTCCACGAATGACGCGGTCGACGAAGTCGGCGACGTTCTCCTCATTGCCGATCCCATTCTGAACCGTCGCAACAGCGCCGTCGGCAAAGGCATGAGCTGTCGCCTCCATCGCCGCGCGGGTGTGCATGGCTTTCGTCGCCACGATCCCGAAGTCGCAGGGTGGGAGCTCGCCAGCGTTCGTGGTCGCCGTCGGATGGCCGACCACCTCTCCCGCACCGCTGAGGCGAAGCCCGCGCTCGTTGATCGACCGGACATGAGCCTCGGCGAGGTCGTACGCCCAGACCTCGACGTCGTCGAGGTTCGCGAGATTGGCGGCGAACAGGCTTCCCACCGCGCCACAACCGATGATGCAGATTCTCACGGGTCCCGCTCTCTCTCACTCTGCTGGTCTGAAGCGGTCTCTTCCTTACCACGCGCGAGCTGATTGAGGGCGGCGTGTGCCTGGGCCATGACGCCAGTCGGGTGTGCGGCCGGCTCCTCCGAGCGGCGGAACGGAAGGGCGAACTCCCGTCCGCGCGTGATTCCCAACGGACGGAACATGACGACCAGCGCCATGAGTACGGCGAGGATGATGAGTCGGGATCCGCCTGGCAGGTCGATCGTGAACGGCCCGAAGTCGAGAGAGTTCTCCATCTCGTTGAGCAGGGAGTTGACCCCGGTTACGAGCAACGCGCCGACGACAGCACCCCACAGACTGTTCGTCCCGCCAATGACCAGCATTGCGAGTGTAATGAACGTGAGGTCGAGGTAGACCTGCTCGGTGGTGATGCTTCCGAAGAGATGGACGAGGAGCCCCCCTGCGAAGCCGGCTAACGCCCCGCTCAGCGTGAAGGCCCAGAGTCGCTCCCGATGGATGTTGACGCCAGCTGCCCGGGCTGCGTCAGGATCTTCGCGGGACGCTCGAAGCTTTCGACCCCAGCGGCTGCGCTGGTAGACGAAGGCAATGAGCAGCACCACGAGTGCACCGATCGTCGCCTGGAAGAAGCCCGTCGTCTCGGGGACGAGCGAGAGCGTTTTCGAGCCGGGGCTGATTCGCTCCCAGTTGCGGAGCACGTTCCGCGTGATCCCGAGGACCGCGAACGTTGCGATGCCCGCCGCTAACCCCGACAGGCGCATCAGTGGAATGCCGATGATGAAGGCGTAGAGGCCTCCGACCACTGTCGCGATCGCGAGGGACGCGGCGTTCCCGACTTCGGCGTTGGCGATGAACGGGTAGAGGTCCTGGAACGTCGACGGTTTGGTCGCTGCGGGGGCCGTCGCAAGTCCTGCACTGAACGCGCCGACGGCAACGAACGCTATGTGTCCGAAGGAGATGACTCCCGAGTTCCCAACGAAGACGTAGATGGCGACCACGATCGAGACCATCACGAGGGCGAAGAGGAAGTCGAACTGGACAGCGCGCGAGGTCAGACTTCCGAGCGCTGCCACGATGACAATCACAGCCGCCGGCCCGAGGATCTGCTCGAGACCGCGCAGCCCTCCGACGAACATACTCGAGCTGCCCAGGCGACTCATACCCGCTGCACGGCGGCCCGTCTTGAGAACAGTCCATTCGGCTTGATCAGTAGCACGACGATGACGAGCGCGAAGACGATCGACTCGAGGAAGACCCGGCTCTCGGCCGGCAGATAGCTTCCGAGCATCGAGGTTGCGAACCCGATGAAGAAGCCGCCGAGTGTCGCGGTGACGAGCCGATCCATACCGCCCACGACGACGCCGATGAGGGCCGGAATCATGATCGTCAGCCCGTAGGTCGGTGTCGCCAGCGGTCGCTGTACGGAGACGAGAACGGCGACGACCGCGGCGAGGATCCCGGCCAGGAGGAAGGCGAAGCGGATGACGTTCTTACCCCGGACGCCGAGGAGCCGCGCGGTCGTGAAATCGATAGAGGCGGCGCGCATTTGGAGGCCAATGCTCGTCCGTCCGAGGATGAGGGCCGTCCCGATAAGAAGCAGGATTCCAACGCCGATTGCAGCGAACGTGACCCAGCGAATGTTCAGCTCTCCGACCTCGAGTGGCTTGTTCAACTCCGAGAGGACGCCAATCGTTTTCCCTCTTGGGTCGAAAGCGAGGAAGAGGATGCTCTGAAGGAGGAAGCTGACCGCGAACGTGGCGACGAGCATCGTCACCGGCGCGACGCCCCGAAGCGGTCGGTACCCGATGTCCATGAGGAGCGAGAGGCCGATTACGACGGCAAAGCAGGTCAGAATGCTGACCCCCATCGGAAGATCGTTGGTGAGCGCGAGCGCGTACACACCGAACGCGATCAGCTCTCCGTGGGCGAAGTTCACCAGGCGCATCACGCCAAACACCAACCCGATGCCGAGCGCCACAAGGCCGATCAACGAGCCGAGGGCGACGGCGTCGATGAGTGCCTGCAGGAACGTCATGAACCGAAGTACGCCTCGGTCATGCGCTCTCGGTCCCCCGCATCCGCAGGCGTGAGGGTGAGCACGAGCTCGCCGTTTCGCATCACGTGTGTCCGATCTGCGAACGCAACGGTCCGCTCCGCCCGTTGCTCGACGAGTAGTATGGTTACCCCTCTGTTTCGGATTTCGCCGAGCGCGTCAAATAGCGTGTCGACAACCGCGGGAGCGAGGCCAAGCGAGGGCTCGTCCAGCAGGAGAACATCTGGGCCGGCTACGAGCGCTCGCGCGATCGCCAGCTGCTGTTGCTGACCGCCGGAGAGCTGGCCTGCAAGTCGTCGGCGAGAATCCCGCACGATCGGAAAGAGCTCATAGGTCCACTCGAGATCTTCGGCGCTGCCGCCGCGTGAACCTCGACCGACGAAGCCGAGGCGCAGATTCTCTTCAACAGTAAGCTCCGCGAAGATTCGGCGGCCTTCAGGGACGAGAGAGATACCAGCTCGTGAGATCGTCTCGGGCCCGTGCCCCGCGATTGACTGTCCCCGAAGCTGAATATCGCCCTTGCTGGGCGGAATGACGCCAGTGATCGAAAGGAGGGCCGTCGACTTGCCGGCGCCATTCGAGCCAACGAGGCCAATTACCTCGCCGGTGTCAACGGTGAAACTCAGACTCCGTACAGCAGGGACGGCGCCGTAACGAACCTCGAGGTCTCTGACCTCGAGTGCCGCTTCACTCATCCGAATTCTCGGAGGCCGACGCTTCACTCCCCAGATAGGCGGAGGCGACCTCGCGGTTGCGTCGAATCTCCTCCGGCGTTCCAGCTGCGAGAGTCCGGCCTTCGTCCAGGACGTGAATCCGGTCACAGACGGACATGATCAACGCCATGTTGTGGTCGATCAGCAGGACGCCAGCGTCGTGCTCGTCACGAACGTTCCGAACGACGTCGGCGAACTCGGGTACCTCAGCCTCGGGAAGCCCGGCTGCCGGCTCATCCATCAGCACGAAACGCGGTTCCATTGCCAGGGCGCGTGCCACGCCCAGTTTTCGTTCGTCACCATGGGGCAAGACGGCGGCAGGCGTGCCCGCTTGCTCTGTCAGACCGAGTAGCTCCAGCAGCCCATCGGCTCTCGCGCGCGCAAGCCGTGAGCTCGCGCCGACTCCGATCGCGCTTACCTCGACGTTTTCACGAACCGTCAGCGTCGCGAACGAGTGAGCATGTTGGAAAGTTCGAGCAAGCCCATCCCGCCCTCGCTTGTGCGGCGGCCACTTCGTGATGTCTTGATTGCCGAGCTCCACGGAGCCGGAGGTCGGGGAGTCGAAGCCCGTCATGATGTTGACGAGCGTCGTCTTGCCGGCGCCGTTTGGGCCGATGAGTCCGAGTACTTCGTGACTGTGAAGCTCAATGCTGACGTCATCGAGAGCTCGGACGCCTTCGAAGGACCGAGAAACGTCAGTGGCCCGCAGAGTTCCCGCGGGCCACTGACGTCGTTCCGTCTTTGTCGTCTCAGCCAATCGCGTGAGATCAGCGGATCTCGGCCGGTGACGAGGCCGTCTGGTTCGTGACGTAGCTGGCCTGCCCGTTCTCGACCGTAACGAAGCGCCACTCGCGCGCCGTCCCGCCGTGGAGTTCGGGCGTGAAGGCGACAGGGCCGTTCGTGGCGTCGAAGGGCTGGCCGCTCTCGAGCAGGGTGGCGAGCGTGTCACCATCGGTCGTTCCGGTCTCCTCCACCAACTGCTGGATAACCTCGAGCGAGACGGCACCGAGGAAGAAGCCGCTTACGAATGGTGGCGTTTCGGCCTCGACCATCGTCGCTGCCAGGTCCTGGATCTCCGAGTTCGGATCGTCGCCGTAGAGTGACGAGTACGCCGAGAACGTGTAGTTCGAAAGACCCTCCGGCCAGAAGATCGAACCGTCGAGAGCCCAGCAACCAAGGATCGGTGTGTCGTTTCCAAGGCTGCGGAGCCCGTCGAGGAATGCCGTGAGATCCTCACCGAACGTACACATCTCGATGAAATCGGCATCGGCGGATGCGGCGTCGACCGATGTCACAACGTTTGCGATTGTGCCGTCGCCCTGGACGAAGCCCTCGGAGAGTACGACTTCACCGCCGAGTTCCTCGAAACGGGTCTCAAAGGCCTCGACATCGTCCTGGAAGTAGACGATCGCGTTATCGCGAACGGTGATCACTCTCTGGTAGCCCTGATCGATCGCGAACTCGGCAATCGCAGCGCCTTCGTCCTGGGCGATCGTGCCCATCGTGAACGCGAGCTTGCCGAGTTCGCCGAAGCGCTGCGGCCCCATCTGATCTGTCGAAATGCACGGCGAGATCGTCAGTAGGCCGGCCTCGATCGACGGCTGGATGGCGGGAGTAGCCCAGTCGACATCGCACGTGACGAGCATGATCTCGGCACCCTGCTCCATCAGATCGAGTGCCGCTTGTCTTGCGAGGTCGGGATCGAGCATGTGGTCGATCGCAATGATCTCGACCGGGCGACCGCCGATTCCGCCGGCGGCATTGATCTCCGCGGCCTTCACCTGCGCCGCACCGAGTGCCGAACCATCGAATGCGGCCATAGCTGTGGTCAGGTCAAACGCTGCTCCGATGATGAGGGGCTCACCCTCGGCCGCTGCAGGCTCCTCCGCCGGTTCCTCAGCCGTCTCTGTCGGCGCGGGCTCGGGCGCCGGTTCCGGCGCGGGCTCGGGCGCCGGTTCTGGCGCTGGCTCCGGTGCCGCCTCTGCCGGCGGAGCGGGTTCGGCCGAGTCGTCATCGCCGCCGCATGCCGCAACAACGAAGACGAGGACGAACAGGAGTGCAAACAGCGCACCCCACTTTCTCCTAGCTGTCATTCGGTCTCCTCTCTCCCGGTCAACTGGATGCCCTCGAGAGGGGGCACCACCCTATCACTGGCTTTTCCGTGGTCAACCCCGCGTTGTCGGGGGTCGGGGCAGATAGCAATCGCATGGCGATCCGCATCTACCAAGAGGCCTCCTTTCCCTTGATGAGTCGGTACATCGCTGAATGCAAAGGCGCGGGCTCTCCGACCCGTCGGGCCTCGCGCACGAGCGCTCCCGTGATGAAGTCGACTTCGGTCGCTTGCCTTTGATTGACGTCTTCGAGCATCGACGGCAGATGCGCGTAGTCGCTCTTCTGTGTCTCTCCGCGTTGGACCGCAAGCACGTTCATCTCCCAAGGATCCTCATAGAGCTCTATACCCGCGCGAGCCGCGATCCGTTTTCCCTCGTTCATGAGGTCGTGCACGAGATGGCCCAAATCTGTCGGCTCGTTTTCCTTTGCGAAGAGGGCGACGTGGCCGAGGCCGGTGAGGGCCGACACCGTGTTCACCGTGGCATTGAAAATGAGCTTCGACCACTGAGCGGGAAGCAAGTCCGGAAAAGCCTCGGCTGCGAGATTCGACTCGACAAGAAGTCTTTCGACTGCCTGAACCTCTTCGAATGTGGTTTCCGTCCCGGCGTACGGTCCCATCCAGGTTGCCGTGTCGAGCTCGTACTCGACGTGTGCGTCTCCGTGACGCCGACCGCTCATGAAGGTGACTGCCGAGATGAGTCTCCAAGCGCCATATCGTCCGACGATCTCCTCCGCTCCGAGACCGTTCTGTACCGTCATGACGAGCGCGCTCGGTGAGCGCCCGGCTATTGCTCCGGCGGCCGCCTCGAGCTGCGTGGCCTTCGTCGCCACGATGCAGAGGTCGAAGTCTCCGAGCTCCGACGGGTCCTGTGAGGCCCGGACCTCGGCCGTGAATTCGTGCTTGCCTGAGATCCGGAGGCCGTTCTGATTCAGAGCATCGGCCTGCTCCTTCCGGCGCGTCAAGACGGAGACGCTGCAGATGCTCGCGAGATGCGCCGCGTAGAGGCTGCCGATTGCTCCGGCACCAATGATGCAGACGTTCTTCACCGGTGATTCTCATCTCGGCATGAACTAAGACTCACGATCGGGGGCCGAAGTTTGTGGGTGGGGCAATCAGGTCGCTGTCTAGGCCCGAGCCCGTTCCTTCACGCCGGTCGACGCGGTCTGCTTGAAATGCGGAATGACTCGATGCGCGAAGAGCTCCTGGTTCTTGATTGCCATCCAATGGTCGGCGCCGCCCGCGTTGACCGTGATGGAGACCTCGGTAAGCCCTCCGCAGACGTCCCGGACTGCCTCGATCCGCTCGATCACGTCTTCGGGAGTGCCGACCCAGACGATGTCGCCGTCGATCATCTCGTCGTACGGGGTCTCAGCCAACTGTTCGAGGATCCCAGCTGCGTAGAACCCGTAGCCAGACTTCTCCAGGACCTCGGCCGAGGGCAGCTCATCGCCGCCTTCGACGAGCGGAGAGGCGTTGCCGTCCAGGAAGCCGCGCATCCATGCCTCGGCCTCGCTCTTGGCTCTGTCGCGGTCCTCATCCAAATGGCAGGCGTGGATCCAGACGATGTCGGGCTCCGTCCCGTGCTCTGCGCACTTCGATCGATAGAGATCGAGCTGCTCCTGCAGCGCGGCGTAGGGCAGGAGTGGAGGAACGACGATGGCCCAGCCTCTCTCGGCCGCGAGTTCGTAGGTGCGATCGCTGGTGCCACCTAGGAAAACTCTGAAGCGGCGATTCGGATCGGGCCGCGGATAGATGTGAGAGTCATCGACCTTGTAGTACTTCCCGTCATACGAGAAACGTTCGTTGTCGATTGCCTGGAACAGGATGTCGAGCGACTCCTCATAGATATCGCGAGTCTCGGTAATGTCGACGCCGGCCTTGAGGGGCACCCAGCCGTGCCCCCGGAGTGCCCCGAATTCGTACCTGCCGTCAAACAGGATGTCAGCCTCGACGATCTGCGATGCCAGGATTGTTGGGTTGTGGTAGGGGAGTACGTGTCCGAGCGTACGGAAGTTGATCCGGCGAGCCCGATCAGCCACCGAGCCGAAGAGGGCGAATGGATTGGCCGAGACCGAGAACTTCGGGAAGAAGAAGTGTTCGATCATCGCGTAGGCGTCGTAGCCGAGCCGGTCGGCGTTGATGATCTGTTCCTGGACCTCCTGGTACAGCTGGCTGTAGGGCTTCCCCGGAAAGTGTTGGATCTCCGTATACAGGCTGAACTTCATTCGGACCTTCCCTTCTCAGAGCGAGTTCTCACTCGTCCACCGCGGTGGGCGCGTCCACGACCGCGGTGACTTCGATTTCGATCAGCAATCCTGGGACCGCGAGTCCCGTCACACCGAGGATCGTCTGTGCCGGATGCCCCGCACCCCCCGTCACTTCGTCGATTGCGGCGGTGATGGCCTCGTGCTCGGTCGGCCGGGTCGTGTAGATCGTCCGCCGGACAATGTCGTCCCAGCCGATGCCGACGGCGTTGATCGCCGTTTCGATGTTGCGCATGGCGGCCGCTGTCTGCGCACCGAGGTCGTCGCCGCCCACGAGGTTGAACTCGGCATCGAGCGCGACCTGGCCAGCGAACATGATGAGGCGGGTTCCCTCGGCGATCGTGATGTGGCTGAAGCCGGGCGCCGGATGCAGCTCAGGCGGGTTGATCAGCTCTCGAGGCATCTCCCTCCTTCGCTCTGGGTCTTGGCAATCGGTCGAGGAGACGACGCGGCGCGCTCGGTTGGAGGAGTTGTTGTGCCACCAGGGTCCCTGAACCCGCTCCGAGTCCAGGCCCCGGGTGTGTGCTCGCGCCGATCTGGTAGAGGTTCTTGAACGGCGTTCCATGGCCAGGCAAGCCCGGACCCGGTCGCCAGAGGAGGTTCTGGTCGAGGGCGCACGAGCCGCTGTAGATGTCACCGCCGACCATGTTGATGTTGGCGGCTTCGATGTCCGCCGGGGACAGAACGACGCGCTTCATGAGGGCTGAGTCGAGGTTGGTGAGTTGCTTGGCCAGTCGAGCCTGGATTCGATCGGCGTACTTCTCGCGCAGATCGGCCGTCCAAGTGCCATCTCCTGTGTCGATCTCACCGGCGGCATCGCCCTTCACGCGAGTCGGAAGCTCTTGAAGCTGGATCCAGAGGATCCATTTCCCATTGGGTACGCGCGAAGGATCCACCGCAGCGGGCTGTCCGCACGCTATCGTCGCCTCGGCTGGCAGAAGGCCTCGCTCGGCCTCGTTCACCGCACGCGAGACCCCGTCGAGCCCGGGTGTGACGTGCACGATGGCCGTTTTCCCGAGCCGGTCATCGCCGCTCCACTGCGGGAGTTCGGAGAGGGCCATGTGGATTTGCATTCCGGCCCGGCCGTAACCGAACTTCTCCGCAGCTTCTAGAACGCCCTGCGGTACGGGAGCCTCGCTGAGGAGTCTGCCGTAGAGTTGCGTTGGCGTGACGTTGGCGATCACAGCTTCCGTTGCTGTGACCGTCTCGCCGCCTTTGGTCCGCACACCGGTCGCCCGGCCGCCCTGAACGTTGATTTGCTCGACGTC
>CAYTCZ010000030.1:22829-34611 GCA_964436315.1 uncultured Gaiellales bacterium
GCATACGCGGCTGAGCCCATAAACAGCGGGTGCCACGAGGAGAACACTTCGTGGACGAAGCCAGGCTCGGTGATCTCCGCGGTCTTGATCGCGCCGCCGAGATAGTCATTCCGCTCGAGGACTGCAACGCGCTTCCCAGCCCTTGCGAGGATTGCTGCTCCCACAAGCGAGTTGATCCCACTTCCGACGAAGACGACGTCGTATCCGCCGGTCATCGCACCATCTCGCGAAGCATGTGGACTGTCGGATTGAAGGGGATACGAGGAGCCGAGATCTCTGGCATCGGCTAGTAGATCTCCGGCGCGCCCATCTGGCGTGCGACCAGGTTGGCGGTGAGGGCGAGGTGTTGATAGAGGACATGACCCGCTTCGTCGGCATCGTGCCGGATGCACGCCTCCAGAATGAGCTCGTGCTCGCGCTGGCGCTCGCGGATCGTGCCGCGGCTCGGAAGCGATGCGGCTCGATAACGCTCGGCGTTCTCCCAGACTGGTTGGATCACGCGAACTAACCACGGAGATCCAGCGCTCTCATAGATCGAAAAGTGGAACGACGTGTGAGCTCGCCGCGCTTCCCGCACATCCGAAGACCGGTGCGCCGCGGCGTATTCCTCGAGCGCCACCTTCGCGGCAGCGGCGTCCTCATCGGTGAAACGTCCGGCCGCTTTGCGAACCGCGAGGGTCTCGAGCTGGAGTCGTACGTCATAGGTGTCGCGTAGATCGTCGATCGCGAGCTCGCTAACACGTGCTCCGCGATGCGGCACGTGAACAGCGAGTCCCAACGTCTCGAGCCTCCGCACGGCTTCGCGGACCGGCGAGACGCTCATATCGAGTTGCCGGGCAAGTTCCTCGAGCCGCAGAGGCGTTCCGGGAGCCAGGTCTCCTCTGTAGATGGCCTCGCGGAGTTCAGCGACAGCGGCCTCGGCCATCGTGTGTGGACGCTTCCGCTGCGGGACGAGAGTCCCCGACGAGCTCACGCGGATATCGTTTCGCGGATTTGATCAAGTGTCAAATCACGCGGAGGAGGTCGTCTCGGCGTTGGCGGCGAGCTGCCGGAACTCCTCATCCGAGACCAGACCGCGCTTCTCGGCGCCGAGCCTCTTCACCTCGGCGAGGAGGTCGCGATATGCATCCTCAGGAACATCCAATCCGAGCTCGCCCACCTTGATGCGGATCGAGTCGATGCCACTTTTCTTTCCGAGAACGAGCTGTCGGTCGGCATCGACGATCTCGGCCGAAAACGGCTCGATCGAGGGTGGGTCATGGAACTGGCTTGCGACCGCGCCGCTCTCACGTGTGAAGAGATTCTCACCGACAACCGGTTTCCACGGCTCCAGCGCGTAGCCCGAGAGTTCCCGCACGAGCCGGGAGACGTCACGAGCCTTTCGCAAGTCGAGGTTCGTCTTGACTCCGTACAGCGCATCGAGGGTCAGAGCGATCTCGGCCAGGTCGGCGTTGCCGGCACGTTCGCCCATGCCATTCACCGTGCCGTGGATCCAGGTGGCGCCGGCTCGCACGGCGGCGACCGCCGAGGCGGTGGCGAGCCCGAAGTCATCGTGTCCGTGGAAGTGCACCGGGACGCTCGGCCCAAGCCATTCGCGAGCTCTACCGACGAAGAATGCGACAGCCTCAGGAGTGAGCGCGCCGAGCGTGTCGACGATGACGACCTCCTTCGCGCCGGCCTCGCACGCTGCCGTATATACCTCCTGGAGGAAGCCGAGATCTCCGCGCGATCCGTCCACGCCAAAGAACGCGACGGTGATGCCGTGTTCGGTCGCTTCCGACACCGCTTTCACGATGCGCTCCGTGACCTTCTCTCGGGTCAGCCCGTAGGCCGAGAGCTTGAGGTCACTCAGCGGCGATTCGATCACGGTCGAGTGAACGCCGAGTTCAATCAGTACCTCGACGTCGGCCATTACCGCCCGCGAGAAGCCCCAAATTTCTGCCCGGAGTCCTGCCTCACTCACCAGCCGGACGGCTTCGTAGTCGTCAGCCGAAACGCGCGGGAAACCGGCTTCGATTCGATCGACGCCGAGTCCATCGAGTGCTTTCGCGATTTGCAGTTTGTCATCCGGGTTCAACACGACGCCCACGGTCTGCTCGCCATCACGGAGGGTTGTGTCGTAGAGGCCTATCCGGCCGGCCGGCTCGACGGAGCCCTCGGCGAGCTCGTTTAGATGGCCGGTCCAAATCTTCGATTTGCTCGTCATACCCCTACCTCCACGGTACGAAAGTCATCCGGAAACGAGCACAGCTTCTCGTTGCCGTCCTTCTTGATGAGGAAGTTGTCCTCGAGGCGGAGTCCTCCGCCGCCCTCCCAGTAAATGCCTGGTTCGATGGCCAAGACCATGTTCTCAAGAATCGTTCCCTCACCGGCCTGGTGTGCGTACGGTGGCTCGTGTGCCCGTGCGCCGACACCGTGGCAGATGGGGTGCGAGGGCTGACCGGGGTAGCCGGCTTCGGCGGTTCTCGTTCTGATCAGCGCATCGAGATCGGGCAAACTCGCTCCGTCGACGGCCATCGAGGTCGCCTCATCGAAGATCGCGAGCAGGGTCTCCAGAAGATCGTTGTACTCGGTCGTGAGCTCACCGGGGCAAAGGTTCTTGGTGTGATCGCACCAGTAGCCGTCGGCGCACACCCAGATCTCGAACAGCGTCGGCTCGTTCTCTTGAATCGGTCGATTACTTGTCGTCGTGAAGGTCTGGATACCCGGTCCGGACCAAACCAACGAGAACCCTCGTGCCATGTCGACGCGACCCTCGTAGCCGACGCCGACGGCGTGCACGTGGCCCTCCCACATCGCCGCCACTTCGCTCTCTGTCATGCCGGGCCGAATGTTCTCCCTGACACGATCCATCGCCGCAGCGGCCAACTCGTTTGCCAGCCGCATGCGTTCGATCTCCTGTGGTGTCTTCAGTGCCCTGGCCCGCGCGAGCAGCGGCGATGCGTCAACGCCGTTTTCGAACGCTGAGAAGAACTGCTGCGAGAAAACCGTCGGCTCGCCCACCATCCGATCGGAGGCTTGCGTGCCCTGCGACAACTCGAGACCAATGCGTCCATCGAGTCCCCGATCGTTCAGCACGGCGAGTGCGGCATCCAATGAGCGAGCGGTCGGCGGTCGTGGATCGCTCTCGTCATAGCCCTTGAACAGTCTGATGTCGTCGGCCCACGCGGTTCGCTGCGCAGTCTCCTCTTGAGGTTCGAGGACGATCAGCGTTGGAGGGCCTTCGCGGGGAAACACTGCGACGTCGTAGCCCTTCATGCACCAGTAGTTCGTCAGGTAGAGGACGTTGTCCGGAGTCCGGACCACCAAAGCATCGAGATCCTCGTCTGCCATCGCGACGCGGACCCGATCGAGCTTCGCGTCGTCGCGCGGCCACGTCATCTGAGGCCCGG
The DNA here is from genome assembly GCA_964436315.1 of uncultured Gaiellales bacterium. GTDB lineage: Bacteria > Actinomycetota > Thermoleophilia > Gaiellales > Gaiellaceae > CAYTCZ01. Next base: position 26,222 of record CAYTCZ010000030.1, read on the forward strand.
TGAGGTCGTCGCGCTCATTCGTTACACGTCACTCTGCAAGCCGCCACAGCGCGTGCGCCCCTTTCGAAACACGTCGAAGTAGGCTCAAGGCGGTGGGGTGGGGCTGGCCGGCCCGCTACCCGCGCGAGTAGCCGATCGGCGCGGCATGCGATCTGACCGACGGGGATGCTGCGCTCTGACTCGCGCTTCACCAACGCACCCGCGGTGGAGCCGGGGCTCCGTGGGCCTCTTCCCACGAAACGACCGGGTTGCGAAGGATGCCGACGTGCTCGATCTCGCACTCCACGACGTCCCCCGGCCGCAGATACAGCTCCTCCGCATCGGGGCTGAAACCGGCGACACCCGACACGGTGCCGGTAGAAAGAACGTCACCCGCGGAATAGCCGAGCGGTGAGTAGTGCGAGATGATCTCTGGGATCGTGACCGACATGTTCCCCGAGTGTGAGACCTGCCTCGGCTTGCCGTTCACACGGAGCTCCATCTCGAGGTCGTGGGGATCGGGCACCTCGTCCGGTGTGACGATCCATGGGCCGAGTGGGCAGAAGGTATCGATTGCCTTGCAGAAGCTAAAGACACCGGACTCCATCTCCCGTCGTTGGATGTCGCGGGCGGTGATGTCGTTGAAGATCACGTAGCCTCCGACGTACTCCATCGCTTCCTCGGGCCCGAAGTGCTTGCCATCTTTGGCGATCACGATCGCGAGTTCGAGTTCGTAGTCGAGTTCCTCGGTGAGATGCTCCGGATAGACCACGGGCTCGTCGGGACCGACGATCGCGTCCACGTTCTGAAAGAAGACGATCCACGGTGCGATCTTGTGCGTCCAACCGACCTGCTTCGACTCCTCCTCGTGCTCGCGGAAGTTGCCAGCGGTATGGATGAACTTCTTCGGGATGATTGGCGCTCGCAATTGCGCCTCGGCGAGGGCCACGCGATCTCCGGTCTCGGCCGCACCACCACCGGCGAAGTAACTCACCATGTTCGGGACATCGAGCACGATGATTTCACCGTTCTCGATTCGGCCGACTCGCCCCTCGTCGAACGTCACGAGCTTCATGCGGCATCTTCTTCCTGCCCGCAGATGCGGACGGTTGCGAGTGCGTAGATCGTGGCCATCTTCACCAGCCCTTCGATGTCGAGGTTCTCGCCGAGTTCGGCATCCGGCAGGCCGCTCGACGTTCCGTAATTGACTGTCTCGATGCCGTACCGTGTTAGGACGGAAGCATCCGAAAACCAGCGGGTCGTATCGCGTTCGGGCCTCGCTCCGAGGACGAGTTCGTGGCACTCGTCGATGGCGGCGATAAGCGGGTGCTCCTCCGAGATCGCGGCACCGGGCGCCGTCACGTAGATCTCGGACTCGATGCCGTAGTCCGGGAACCGAGCGGCAAGGCCTCGCACGAACTCACCGAGTTCGGCACGGGCCTCCGACATGCGCATGATCGGCGGGACGCGAACGTCGAGGAAAAGGTCGGTTCTGTGCGGAGTTCGGCTTACCCGCCAGCCATAGCCGCCGCCGACGGCTCCGATGTTGACGACACCTCTCTTGTTGCCGTACGACGTCCGTTCCTCCCAGGCCGGAATCCATTCCATGACGGCGTCGAGAACTTCTCGCATCCGCACGATCGAGTTCTCCTTGAGGCGTCCCTCACTGAAGGCCGTATGAATGAAGGGGCCGCTCGTCGAGATGCGCATCCAAATCGTCCCGTAGTGACCCAGGACGACTTTCTGCTCAGTTGGTTCACCGAGAATGCACATGTCGGCGATGCCACCGTGCGTCACCAGGTAACGACTACCGGCCGCATAACCGCGATAGTCCTTACCCCGGTACTCGTCCCCCCACTGTGTCTTCTCGATCTCCCCGGAGACGGCCGCTATCAACACGTCCCCGCGTAGCCGAACGCCCGCGTCCAGAAGTGCCTGCACGGCCTCGACGTAGCAGCAGAGCGCGCCCTTCATGTTCGAGATCCCAAGGCCGTAGATGCGGCCGTTCTTTGTAAACCCGTTGGGCTGGAAACCGGGAATGTGAGCCAACCACTGCTCGCTGCCCGAGTACGAGGTGTCCATATGACCGTTGAACATCAGACTCGGCTTCCCGACACTTCCCTCCAGCAAACCGATCACGTTCGGGCGGCCTTCCTCGACCTCCTGCCATTGCGTCCGGAGGCCGATTTCTTCGAACCGGTCTCGCATGAAAGCACCCATGGCCTCTTCGCTTCCGGTCGGGCTCGGAATCGACACCGCCTGGAGCGCCATCTGGACAAGCCGCTGTTCGTCGACGGATTTGATGATTCGCTTATCGGGGCTCACGGACGGACGTGCGGTAGGACTTTCTCGCCGAAAAGCTCGAGCTGTCTGATGCGCTCCGCCCCCCACAGCTCGAGCATGATGTGAGTGCAACCCGCCTCACGGTACTCCGCGATCGCACGGATGCAGTCGTCGGGCGTGCCGGCGATCGGCTTGCATTTGTCGAGAATCTCGTCACTGACCTGCTCTTTTGCCGCGAGCCTCCCGCCAGCTTCCATCGCGTCGGCGACCGGGCGAACCTCGTCCTGGGTGAGCTCGGCCAGATCGAGCAGCGTGTCCGCCGACGCCTGGATGTTCTGGACCTTGTTCGCGAGGTACATGCCGGCGATTTCCCGGGCTCCGTCACGACCCGTCTCGCGATCTTCGTCGATCGAGGCCACGATGGTGCAGCCGACATCGATCTCAGCACCGTTGCGACCGACTGCTTCGGCGGCCGCGGCGATGTTCTCGCGGGCGTAGCGCACGAACGCTGGGGTCGTGATGCTGGGAGTCAGGAGTCCGTCGGCGAGCTCACCTGCAGCTTGCTGCATACGGGGTCCCGTGCCGGCGATGTACATGGGGACACCTCCTCGCGGCGTCTCGGCGTCATCTCGGAGCGGCGGAACATGGGCGGTGAACTCCTTGCCCTCAAAATCGACGGCTCCGCCCTCGAGGATCGAACGAATTATCTTTGTTGCCTCGACGACGGCCGTTCGTGGTCGAGCTCCCTCGTCGAGACCGGCGTGCTTCATGAAGATTTTCGACGCTCCGAGACCGAGGTAGAAGCGACCAGGACCGGCAATCTCCTGTGTGACCCGTGCTTCCATCGCGACCTGGACCGGGTGACGTGTATAGGGCGAGATGATTCCCCAGCCGACGGCGAGACGCTCTGTCTCATTCGCGACGAGGGCGGACAGCGCGGTGAGCGAACGCCCTTCCATCGAGTGCTTTCGCCACCACGGGTACGCCTCTGCAAGCCAAATCGTGTCGAAGCCGGTTCGGTCCATCGCTCGGGCATGCCCGAGGATCTCCTCGACAGGCTCCATCGTGAGCTGCATGACCCCTATGCGGAACGGCGGTGCCACGTGTCCTTATCCTCGCTGAGTCGCGCGAGTCGTGCTCAGTCCTTGAAGGCCTCGATAACGTCGGAGATCGCGTCGAGGTAGGCGGGAAACGAGAACTCCGGAAGCTCGGCCTCATCCGGGAAATGCCCTTCGAATAGCGGGTAGTAGCCGCCGGGCGCGGCGGGATTAAGGGCCACCGTGGTTATTCCGGCGTCCTGATATGCCGTGATCCGTGCTCGGGCGTGGTCCGGCGAACCGCTGATTGTGAGCGAGCTGGCCATTTCGTCAGAGACACAAGCGACCGCCCCTGCCAAGTCGGCCGCGGCGACCAACTCTTGAATTCGCTCGAGCGCGGATCCGAAGCCGGCGGCCGAGATGCTCGTGGCATATGACGGCGATGAACCGAGTGCGGTCGAAAACATGACCACCTGTCCCTTGACTTGTTGAAGGCCGGCGTCATCCGGAGTGATGATCGAGGGGAAGCCACAGACTACGTCGAAATCGTCGAGTGATCGATCTGCCTTCTTGGCGCCGATTTCGAGGTTTGGGAAGACGACGTCGCGGACATACTCGAGTGACCAGAAGTAACCGAGGACGCCGTCGGCGAGTTCGCCGGCGAGCTGCACCATCCTTGGGCCGACTGCGGCGAGATAGATCTTCGCCGGACTCGAGACCGGCGGCATCATGAGCTGAAAGCCGCGGACGTGGAAGATCTCTCCTTCGTATGTGACGAGCTCGCCGGCCAAGATCGGTCGAATGATGGACAGGTACTCTCGCATCGCTTGAAGTGGCTGTTCGTACACGCGCCCATGCCAGTTGTTCACATATGAGCGCGCTTGAAGACCGAGCCCGAGCACGAGTCGCTCCCCCGAGTACTGGTGGAGAGTTGCTGCAGAGAGCGCCATGGCGACCGGGCTTCGGCTCCAGATTCCGACGACTCCGGTTGCGATCCCGATGTCCTCGGTCGCTCCTGCGACGGCTGTTCCCGGGACGAACGCGTCGCCAAACGTGATCTCCGGGATCCAGACGTTTTGAAAGCCAGCGCTCTCGGCTGCTCTTGCGAACTCGACGGTCGGTTCGAGCGGCAGTCCCTCGAGAAACAGGCCAAGGTCATGGTCCTGCGTCATCGTGGATACCTCCAATCCGCCGGAGCCGGGCCGCGAGACTACCACGTCTCGCTCGCCGTCTCGTACTCGCGGTGCACTCGTAGACTGCCCACCGCCAACCGACCGAAAGGTGAGACAGATGTCCGACCAAGAGCCTCCCGTCGGTCTTCGTCCGGAGCAGAAGCGGGACGTGACGATCGCCGTTGACGCGCGCGCTGTCTTCAATCAGCGGAAGGAGGCGCGGGTATCAGTCGTCCAACCGCCCGGCGATACGTTCGAGATCGCGAGCGACGAAGGCGAGTACCTCGGAGGGGACAACACGGCTCCTCCACCGCTCGCCTACTTCAGTTCGGCCCTCGCATTCTGAATGCTGACTCAACTGTCCCGGTGCGGGACGGTCCTGAAGTTGCAGCTCGACGATGTCCATGTCCACGTGACTACCCGCTTCCACATCGAGGGTTCGATATTCAAAGGCACGCTCGTGAGCGAGCCGCTCGAGTTCGATTCGAGAATCGAGATCCAGTCGTCGGAACCGGAAGAACAAATCCAGCAGCTGGTCACGATCGCGGAGAACAGCTGTTACGTGATGCAGTCGGTGGCCAGGCCGGTCACCGTGAATCGGTCGTTCGCGCTCAACGGTCACGAGCTCGAGCTCGGCGAATAGAGGAGGCGAGAATGAGACTCGAGGGGAAGGTGGCCATCATCACCGGGGCCGGATCCGGGATTGGGGAGGCGACGGCCAAACGTTTTGCACAGGAGGGCGCGGAACTCGTGCTGAACGATTTGAGGGAGAACTACCTCGACGCACTGGCGCGAGATCTCGGCGAACCAGAGCACGTACAAGTGCTCGGCGACATCTCCGAGGAAGACACCGCGAGACGGCTGGCTTCGGCTGCTGTCGACAGCTTCGGGCAAATCGACATCCTCGTGAACAACGTCGGTGAGCTCTTCTTCAAGGACATCACAGAAACGACGGTAGAGGAATGGGATCGGCTCATGGCAGTGAACGTGCGCGGGATGTTCCTCACCTGCAAGCACGTCATCCCATTGATGCTCAAGCAGGGTGGTGGCTCGATCATCAACCTCGCTTCGATCTCGGCCTTTATTGGCCAGGAGATGGGCGGTCAGTCAAGCGTTGCCTACAACGTCACGAAGGCGGCAGCCCGGCAGATTGCGACCTCGCTGGCCTCGCGCTACGCCGCGGACGGGATCCGCGTCAATGCTGTCGCCCCCGGAGCGACGAGAACGAACCAGGTACGGCACTTCATCCCGCAGCTGAGCGAAGACGAGGAGGACGCGATCTGGAACATGGCAGGCTCCGACCTTACGCCTGTCGGCCGGGTCGGCACGCCGGAGGAGATCGCGAACGCGATTCTGTTTCTCGCCTCCGACGAAGCGTCGTTCATCACGGGCTCGGTGATCGTTGCGGACGGTGGCTACCTGGCGCGGTAGCGCCCGGAGGCGAACCGGACGCGGCCAGGGTTCTGAAAACCTTCCATCGACGAGTGGAATTGCGGGAGGACGGAGATGAGGAAAATTGGAGTTGTAGGCGCCGGCCAAGCCGGGCTCTTGGCAGCTCACGCGCTCCATCAAAAGGGCTACGACGTAACGCTCTACTCGGACAAGACACCCGAGGATTTCCTCGAGAAAGCGCGTCCGACGGGAACGGCCGCCCGCTTCGACATGTCGCTCGAGTTCGAACGCGAGCTCGGCCTCGAGCACTGGGGCGATATTGCGCCGCACGGCGAGGGCGTCCATCTGACCTTCTCGCCGGCGAAGGACAACATTCTGCTGACGCTCCTCGGCCGGTTTGAGAAGTACTTCCTCGCGATCGACGTCCGTCTCCAGAGCGCGACCTGGCTTCGGGAATTCGACGAGCGCGGAGGCCGGGTCGAAATCGAGAATGTCACCGTTGAGCGGCTCGAGGAGATCGCAAGCCGCAACGACCTGACGCTCGTCGCCGCCGGGAGGGGTGATATCCGCAGTCTCTTCCCGCGGGACGAGAGCAGGAGTTCCTACTCAACGCCCCAACGCTTTCTCGGGATGATCAACGTCGTCGGCCCCGAGTTCGCATTTGAGGGCGCCCCGTACTACTCGCCGGTGAAATTCAACTTCTTCGGTCCGTACGGAGAGATGTTCTGGGTGCCCTGGTACTCCAAAGGCGAGCAGCGATCGTGGAGTCTGCTCTTCGAGGCGAAGGAGGGCGGCCCGATCGATCGGTTCCGAGAGATGAAGACCGCCGACGAGATGGTCAAGCGTGCGAAAGAAGTCATGAAGGACATGACGCCCTGGGACTACGAGTGGGTCAAGGACGCTGAACCCTGCGATGAGAACGCGTGGCTCATCGGGACCTTCGTACCGGAAGTACGTCAAGTCGTGGGGACGCTTCCCTCCGGGCGACACGTCATGGCACTTGGCGACACCGCGCAGTCACTGGATCCGATCGGAGGCCAGGGTGCAAACAACGGCAACAAGATGACGCGTTCATTCGTCGAGTCGATCGTCGAGCGTGAGGACAAGCCTTTCGACGCCGACTGGATGCGCGGCGCGTTCGACCGTTTCTGGGACCGCCACCGCTACATCGAGATGTTCAACAACACGCTCCTCGAGCCGCTGACCGAGCCGGGCAAGACGCTGCTCATCGCCCAGTACGGCAGCACGGCTCAACCCGACGACACGAGTCCGCAACAGAAGATCGCCGATCAGTTCGTAGAGAACTTCGATGACCCGATCCAGATGACAGAGGCATTTCACGACGGGCAAAAGGCGAACGACATCGTCAACGACGCCTACGGATCGAGCACGTGGCCGATCGTGAAAGGAAAGGCGAGAATCGGCCTCGGACAGGTCAAGCAGAAGCTCGGCCGACCCGCGGGCCATCCCGGCATGTGACATCGGTTCATTGCAGGTTCACGCGATGATCGTCTGGGCCAATTGGCTGTGACCGTGCCCGAGTTCCACGTCGGCCTGCTCCCGAATCGTCCCGTTTCGGAGGTCGTCGAGCTCGCCGCCGCAGCGGAGGAGTTCGGATTCGACGGCGTCTGGATTGCAGACTCGCAATCCGTCTTTCGGGATGCCTACATGGCGCTCGCGCTGGCAGCCGATCGCACCGAGCGAGTCAAGCTCGCTCCCGGCGTGACGAATCCGGTGACTCGCCATCCCGCCGTGCTTGCCGGAAGCATCGCAACGCTCGCCGAGTACTCAGGCGGGCGGGCGATTCTCGGGATCGGCGTGGGGGAGAGCGCTGTTCGTACGGTCGGCCTTCCGCCGGCGAAGCTCAAGCAGCTGGAGGAGGTCACGCTGACGATTCGCTCGCTGCTCGCTGGAAAAACCGCTGAGTACGAGGGGGCCGAGCTCAAGTTGTCGTGGCCAACCAGCGAGGTGCCTGTCGTCTACTCCTCGTCCGGTCCGCGGTCACTTCGGCTCGGAGGGCGCATTGCGGACGGCGTGCTGTTTCAGGTCGGGGCGCATCCTGCGCTTGTCTCCTATGGTCTCGAGAACATCCGCGCTGGGGCGGAGGAAGCCGGCCGCGATCAGACTTCCGTGACTCGCTTGATGCGGCTCGCCTGCTCCGTGTCGCACAACCGTGCACAGGCGCGGGAGGAGGCACGAGGGTACATCGCGACGGCTGCTGGGACCGTCCACTGGGCCGTCCCGCACGAGCACATCCCGCCCGACGTGCTACCGGATCTCGAACGGATGAAGGCCCGCTACGACTACTCGAAACATGCTGCTGGAGACGCCGAGCATGCGGCGCTGATCACCGACGGCATCATCGACTCGATCTCGGTCGTCGGGACTCCCGATGAGGTAGTCCCACGATTTCGCGAGCTCGCACGCCTCGGCTTGAACGGCTTTGTCCTTCCGATCACGAGTCGCGATCCGAAAGCAACGATGAAGCTGTTTTCGGAGGAGGTCATGCCGGGTGTCAGGGGGTAAG
>CAYTCZ010000031.1:0-32156 GCA_964436315.1 uncultured Gaiellales bacterium
TCGACCGTCACCGGATACAGCTTGACCCGCTCCCCTTCAGGGTCGAAGAGCGACTTGCCCGTCTCGAGGTCGAACTCCCATCCGTGCCACGGACACCGGAGCACCTGATCGTCGAGACCCCAGACGTACTGGAGCGGATCCGACGGCATCATCGTGCCGCTGACCTTGCCCTTGCAGAGCGGCCCTCCCTGGTGCGGACACACGTCACGGACCGCGTAGAGCCTCCCTCCAACGTTGAAGACGCAGATCGATCGGCCGTCCACATCAACGGCCTTCCGCGCGCCCGGCGGGAGGTCGTCAATCGCGCAGACGACGTGCTTCGCTGGCTCTGCCCTGGCCACGGCGGATATTCTCGTGGCACGAGGAACTTCGATCAATGCGGTCTGACCGAGTCGCTCGCCGAGCCAGCTCGAGGCTGAGGAGAGAGGAGGCGCGATGCAAACGAGCGTTGCACCCGAGACCACCAAGGTGGAGCGAAAGCTCACGACTGTCGACTGCGACGTCCACCCGCATCTCCGAAACGGGATCCAGGATCTGCTGCCGTACCTGTCGAAGGCCTGGCAGAAGCGAGTAGACATTGGCCACGGACAGCACTGGGCCAAGGACGTCTACGCGGCCGAGGTCTCGATTCCCAAGAACGTCCTCTACGTCAATCCCGTCGGAGTCATGCGACGCGACAGCGTTCCAGAGGATGGATCAGTGCCGGCCTCGGATCCCACCTTCGTCGCTCGGGAACACCTCGATCGCTTCTCCATCGATCGCGCCGTGCTCGTCGGCGGGAACGTGCTCGGCCTTGGGGCCCTGCCCGATGCCGACCTCGCTGCCATGATCGCGTCCGCGCACAACGATTGGCTCACGGAGCACTGGCTCGACTTCGACAAGCGCTATCGGGGGACGCTCGTGGTCGCTCCGCAGGATCCGAGTCAGGCCGTGAAGGAGATCGACCGGGTGGCCGATCGACCCGGTTTCGTCTCGCTGTTGCTCCCGCTTCAGAACGTGCTCATGGGCGACCGGCACTACCACCCGATCTACGAGGCCGCCGAGCGTCACGGTCTCCCGATCGCCGTCCACCTCAACTCGGTCGACGGGATCTTCGCGAAGGGACCGCCGCTGGCCGGCGGCATCTTCACCTACTACGTCGAGTGGCACACGGCCCTGACGGAGGTCTTCCACGCCAATGTCATCAGCCTCGTATGCCAGGGCATCTTCGAGCGGTTCTCCGAGCTGAAGGTCGTGATCACGGAGGGCGGGTTTGCCTGGCTTCCCGACGTGATGTGGCGACTCGACAAGGACTGGCAGTCGCTCCGTGACGAAGTCCCGTGGCTGAAGAGGCTGCCGAGCGAGTACATCGTCGACCACATCCGCTTCACGACACAGCCGTTCGTCGAGCCGAGTCGGCGAGAACATCTGATCGCGATGTGCGAGATCATCCAGGCCGAGAAGACGTTGCTGTTCAGCTCGGACTACCCTCACTGGGATTTCGACAATCCGAACCGATCGCTCGGTGCACTTCCGAAAGAGACCCGCCAGCGAATCCTCGTCGGCAACGCCGCCGAGGTCTACGGCGAGCGCCTGCTCTAGGCGCTTTATTACCAGGAGCGCGAGAGCCCGCAGCGGCCAGTTAGTCCGAAGCCCGGGCTGACTGGGGCGGGGCTGGCAAGAGAGGCGAGACCGAGACCGGAGGACAGTGCTTCACGGTACGGGCGACGGTCGAGGCCGAAGGATCTCGCAGCCAGGGTCGCCAGGGCGCACCTCTCGGGCCTCTGGGTCGTCGCTGGCCAGGGAGGCAAGCGAGAGACCCGCAGGACAGTGCACCAGGCACGGCCAAGGGTCGCGAGCGCAGCATCCCGCCGCCGGCGGCGGCAGGCGGTTGGCGGAGCCGTCCAGAGGCGCGAGAGCGGAGGCCGGCTGCGCCCGGCCGGGAGCGCCAGCCGGCCAGTTAGTCCGGGGTATACGAAATAAATTCGAGGATGCTCCCGTCAGGGTCGCGGAAGTACACGCTCGCGCCGGCACCCCGAGCGCCGTGGCGGGCGATCGGTCCCTCCTCCACGGCTACGCCGTGACGCTCCAGATGGGCCACTGCATCCTCGATCGGACCCGGCCAGACGAAACAGAGGTCGCTGTTTCCGGGCATCACTGGAAGGCGGGCGACGATAGGCGGGTCGAGGCCCGGCCCGTGAACGTTGAGCTGCTGCGTGCCCAGTCGATAGGCCCACTTCGCTCCTGGGCGGTCGACGATCTCCGCACCGACGACGTCCCGATAGAAGGCGTTCGACCGCTCCCAGTCGGAGACGTGGATGACGCAGTGATCAAGCGTGATGTCAGGCATGGGCACAGCCTAGCCACCAAGAATCTGGATGTCTGGCCGAAAGGCGGCAACGGCGAACCAGAACGGCGTATCGAAGGGGACTCGCAGGCCCGTGTCAGTGCGGACGACGTCCGCCGAGCCCGTGATCTTCACTTCGTCGCTCTCCGGTGCCAGATCATCACCTGGATCGACCGGCTCGCTCGGCTCGATCCAACCGGCGGCCTCCTCGACGGTGATGAACGTTGGCTCAACGATCGCTGGTATTCCGTTCTTCCCGGGCCGACGGGGGACGAACTCCGCAAGCGAGACAGTCGCCCTTGTGAATATCGGTCGACCAGCGGCGGACCGAGAAGCGCAGCTGATGTTCCGAAGCGGCCGACTGCTCTGCCGTGGCAGGCGCGCGCGACTCGGTTGTCGCCGCGTCTCCGCCGGTCGTTGCTGCAACCCGGCCAAACGCCGCTCCGCCAAGCACGGCGGCAGCGATCGCGATCAGGGCTCGCTTGCGGTTTCGAGATGCGCCGTGTCTCAACTGCCAGCCGGGGGTGCTGCACCTACCGGAATAGGCTCTAAACGGGGAAGAGCGAGGCCGGATTGCGTCCGAGCGCAAGCCCGATCAGAAGCCTGAGACGGGCCTTGTGCCCGGGAAGCGTGCCACCACGAAGGGCTCCGCGCTCGATCAGATCCAGCTCACCGCCCGGCATGCCGTAGGTACGCTCGAGCGTCCGCCCCCCGGACGGGCGCTTGCACACCACGACAGGGATCTGCGCCCTGATGGCCGCGTCGAGAGCTGGAAGCATGGGGGACGGTACGTGGCCACCGCCAGTTCCCTCGATGACGATGCCGGATGGCTTCCTCTCGACGACTGAGCTCAAGAGAGCGTCTCCCGGGTCGGCGACTACGCGCACGAGGTCAACGCTGAGTCCGTCGATCGACTCCGGGTACCCGAGATAGTCCTCCCAGGCCGGTCGAAACCAGACGTGAGCCTCCTCTTCGATCACCTCGCCGACAGGCCCCCCACCGAGTGACCAGAACGTCGAGGGCTGGGTCGAATGAAGCTTGGTCGCCCAGCGAGCGGTGTGGATCTCGTCGTTCAGAACAAGAACCGGACCGAGCCCGTCGAGCGCCGGCGTCGTCGCGGCGATGAACGAGGCGAGCAAGTTGGCGGGTCCGTCGTTGCCCGGCAGGGTGGGATTTCGCATCGCACCGGTCAACACGAGCGGTCGACCGCGCGGAACCATCAACGCGAGCGCATAGGCCGTTTCCTCGATCGTGTCTGTCCCGTGCGTGATGACCACACCGTCGCAGCCTTCGTCCAGACCCTGTAGCGCGGCTCCGGCGAGCGCATGCATGTCGGCGATGGTCACCTCGAAGCTTGCGATCGTCGCGAAGTCGCCGGTGTCGACTTCGGCGAGCTCGCCGATCTTCGGGACGCTTTCAATGATCTGCTGTCCAACGAGCGCGGGAGTTACCCCGACCCCACCCGCCGGAGAGGCCACGCTCGAGATTGTGCCGCCAACGGCGAGAAACCGAATTTGTTTCCGCTTCGGCACGCGGCGATTATAGGACTGACCGAACGTCCCGCCGAGACGTCACGACCACGCTTCCCGCTTAATCCAGACGCTACTCGGTTTTTAGTTCGGCCCGGATCTCGGCGCCGTGCTCGTCGGGCCGCGGTCCTCGACGACGGGCAGTCCCCGGTGTCTCCGAGAGCTTCGGCGCGATACCGATCTGGCGAACGCCGTCGAACTCGACGACCATGTCCCGCTGATCCGCGGCGTTGATCGCCTCGCCGAATGTGCGTACAGGCGTCACGCAAGAGCCGCTTCCGACCGCCGCCATAGCGTCGTCGACAGTCCGCTCTCCGAACCAGCCTTCGAGATGGGAGCGAATCTCCTCGAGCCTGCCCTCGACTCCCCAGGCGGCCTCGAGATCGGGACGGCCTGTTGCACGGCAGAGCTCGGCGAAGAACCAGGGCTCGAGCGCCCCTACGGCCACCCATCGCCCGTCCGAGCACTGGTAAATGTCGTAGTAGGGAAGACCACCGTTGAACAGCGCACGACCGGCTAGAAGATCGCCTCCGAGCGCGAAGGTCAGGCCGGCGATCTGCGTCATGAGCGAGAGGCTGCCGTCGACCATCGCAACGTCGATGCGCTGCCCGACTCCGGTGCGTTCCCGGTACACGAGTGCGACCGCGATCGCGAACGCGGCCATGAGGCCGCCGCCTGCGAAGTCGGCGAGAAGGTTCAACGGGATTGCAGGACGACCGTCGGGGGAGCCGATCGCGGAGAGGATCCCTGCCTCGGCGATGTAGTTGATGTCATGACCGGGTTCCGATGCACGTGCACTCTCGCGTCCGTAGCCCGAGATCGAGCAGTAGATGATTCGCTCGTTCAGTTCGCGGCATCGCTCGTAGGAAGCACCGAGTCGCTCGGCGACGCCGGGTCGAAAGCCCTCGAGTACGACGTCGGCAGTCCGCAGCAGTTGCCGAAACGTCGCCTGGTCACCGTCGTCTTTGAGATCGAGCTGGATGCTCCGCTTGTTCCGGCGAAGACCGTCGTAGGCGAAGAGCTCCGCGTCCTGATCCAGCTCCCACGGCGCCGGCGCGGCCCGCTCTCGAGTCGAGCCGCCCGGCGGCTCGACGAGGATCACGTCCGCACCGAAATCAGACAGCAGCATGGAGCAGTACGGTCCCGGCGCGAGCCGTGAGAGGTCGACGACGCGGATTCCTTCCAGAGCCACCGTTGCACTCATGCCGAGTCCGGTGCCGTGATGCCGAACTCGGCGGCGAGGGTCGTGAGCTGCTCCCATAGTTCGGCCGAGATCGGGATGCCGTGCCGGAGCCGTTCATTCTCGGTAGCCCACTCGATCTCGCCCGGGAGGTAGACCGTCTCGTGGCCTTCCGCCAGCCTCACGGCCTTGATCTGGTCGACGAGGCGTTCGACGCCGTCCAAGAACCGTTCGGGATCGAGGAAGAATCCTGGATCGATCGCAAGCACGACGTGACCGACGCCTCCGTCACGTTTTCCGTGGGCATCGGAGTCGACGCCGAAGGGCGAACTCGTGAGGATCCCAGCGAGAATCTCGCCGATCACAGCGAGCCCATAGCCCTTGTACCCGCCGGTCGGAACGAGGATCTTCGCCGCGAGCGCCGCCTGGGCATCGGTCGTTTCGCGTCCACTCTCGTCGTATGCCCAACCGAGCGGGATCTCGCGGCCTTCGTGCGCGGCCAGGCGGATCTGGCCGAACGCGACCTGGCTGAGCGCCATGTCGAGGACGATCGCCCGGTTCGATCGGCGAGGCACGGCGCAGGCGATCGGGTTGTTGCCGACGACGGGCTGGGTGCCGCCGGGCGGCGGGAGAACCGGATAGGAGGTCGTTGTCAGGAGCCCGATCAGAGCTGCTTCGGCGGCCGGCAACACGTAGGTCGCCCCCATACCGAAGTGGTGGCTGTTCCGGACGCCTGCGATCCCGATACCGTGCTTGCGGGCAAGGGCGACCGACGTCTCTGCTGCAAGCAGGCACGGTCGAAAACCGTAGCCCCCGTCGGCATCGACGAGGGCGGTCGCGCCGCGTTCCTCGATCACCCGGACGTCCGGCGCAGGATTGACCTCATCCGCGTCAGCAGTCGCGCGATACTGGATCAGTCGAAGCACTCCGTGGCTATCGACCCCGCGAAGGTTCGCCGAGACAAGGCACTCCGCTGCGACCCGCGCATCGTCCGGCGCAAGACCGATAGCGCTCAAGACCGAGTCGGCGAAGTGCCGCAGCTCTGAGGCTGGAATACGGACAGTGCTCTCGGTCATGGACGGGGCGAGAGGTGGCGGCCACAGTCTCTCAAGTCGAGGCGGCCAGGTGTCGGCCTCACTCCATGGCGACGCCGCCGTCGACATTGAGGGTCTCCCCGGTGACGTAGCTCGATGCATCGGAGAGGAGGTAGAGAATGACCGAGGCAATCTCCGACGGATCCGCCTCGCGGCCCAAGGGGACGGCGGCAAGGCACCGCGCAAAGATCTCTGGATCGGCGCGGAGAAGGTCGAGGCGCCGGCTCTCAGTCATTCCCGGATTGACCGAGTTCACCCGAATACCATGGGGCGCAAACTCTCGAGCCAGCGCTTTCGTCAACCCGTTGACCGCGGCTTTCGCTGCCGAATATGCCGTCTTTCCGAGAAAGCCACCACCTCGTTTTCCCGCAACCGAGCCAATGTTGACGATGCGTCCGTCGCCGCGGGCCACCATCTCCGGCAGGAGCGCCTGACACGTCGCGTAGATCGAGCGAACGTGTGAAGCAAGCGTCTCGTCCCACTCCTCGTCGCCCAGGTCGAGGAACGGACTCGCTGCGATGTTGCCCGCCGTGTTCACGAGCAGGTCGATCGGCCCGAGTCGCTCCGTCGCCAAGGCGGCTGCTTCGGCTACGGCCGAAACATCACTTGCGTCGACGGCGTGGACCGCCGCCGCCACGCCGGTCGAGCGGATCTCACATGCAGTTTCCTCGACGCCTTCTTCATCGACGTCGACCAGCGCGATGCCGCCGGCGTTGTGCTCGGCAAGTGTCAGCGCCGTTTGCCTGCCAATCCCGGCAGCGGCGCCGGTCACGAGCGCCGCGCGGGTTTTGAGATCGAGTTGGTCGCGCAGGCTCATTCCATCAACAACCCGCCGTCGACGTTGATCGTCTCGCCCGTCATGTACGAGCTCAGGTCTGACGCAAGAAACGCAACGACATCGGCGATGTCCTGGATCTCGCCACGCCTGCCGGTCGGAATCACCGAGAGGATCTGAGCAAGTCGCTCGTGATCGGTGCGAAGCACCTTGGTCATTTCAGTGTCCACCGCACCCGGAGCGACCGCGTTCACCGTGATCCCATGAGGCGCGAGCTCGCGCGCAAGAGCTTTGGTGAACCCGAGCAGTCCGGCCTTCGCCGTCGCGTAGGCGGAGGTGCCGAGAAACCCGCCACCCCGCTTGCCGGCGACGGAGGAGATATTCACGATGCGGCCGTAGCCGCGCTCGATCATCGCCGGAACGGCGACCTGGGAGCAGATGAAGGGACCTGTGTAGTCGACGGCCAGAACGCGATCCCAGACCGCCACGGATGTCTCGAGAAACGGCGTCATCGAGACGATCCCGGCGTTGTTGACGAGGATGTCAGGATCTCCAAACGTCTTTCGAACCTCCACGAAGGCTCTCTCGACCTCGTCGCGGCTGGCCACGTCGGCGGCCACGGAGACCGCTGCCCCGCCTGAGTTCCGAATGCTCTCGGCGCATGCGTTACCAGCCTCCGAGTCGACATCGAGCACACCGACGCGGGCACCGAGCGCGGCAAGATCGACCGAGATCTGCTCACCGAAACCTCTCCCGGCTCCGGTGACGATCGCGGTTCGGCCGCTGAGCGAAATCTTGTCGATCATCGGCAAGTGCGAATCACGAACGCCGATGGGCGACGCCTCCCTCCACGCGGCGGATTGTAGACTCGAAAATCCGGTGACCAAGGAATCCTTCCACGTCGTCGTGGTCGGCGCGGGGTCGAGCGGCGGCGTCGCGGCGGCACGCCTTTCGGAGGACTCAGATCGATCCGTTCTGCTGCTCGAAGCGGGCACGGATTTTCCGAACGAGCTCGAGGTTCCCCCGGCGTTCCTTGCCGGCGGCAACATCCTCGGCGAGAACTACGCCGGAGCAGGCGCAGCCGTCCCCGATCTCGACTGGGACTACTGGAGCGAGCCGGTAGCCGACGAGCGGCGCGTTCATCTCTGGCGGGGTCGGATGGTTGGAGGTACCTCGATGGTGAACGGCTGCGTGGCCGTTCGTGGCAAACCATCGGACTTCGATCGCTGGGAAGAAGCGGGCGCGAGCGGCTGGGCGTGGGAAGACGTCCGCCCACCCTACGAAGCAGTCGAGGAACGCGTTCCGATCAAGCGATATCCGCCCGAGCAGTGGCAACCGGTTCAGCACCTCTTCGTCGAGAGTTACAAAGAGATCGGTTTTCGCCCGGTGGACGACATGAACAAGCCGGAGAGCTGGGACGGAGTCATCGGCGCGTGGCCCCAGAATCGACGCAACGAGGTACGCCAGGGAACACTGGTCACGTACATCCGCGACGCACGGCCGAGAGCGAATTTCACGATCCGCGGCCGGACTTTGGTCGACCGAGTGCTGATCCGAGACGGTCGTGCTCGGGGCGTTCGAGTCGTCTCGGACGACGGTCAGAGCGAGGAGATCTCTGCGCATGTCGTCGTCTTGTCGGCCGGGGCCTATGGCTCTCCGGCGATCCTGCTTCGCTCAGGTATCGGCCCGGCCGACGAACTCCGCAGGGTCGGAATCGAGCCGATCGCCGATCTCCCAGTCGGCCGCAACCTTCGCGACCACCCCCAGTGCTTCTTCTACCTCGGTGTGCCTTCCGACCAAGCGACGATGAGTGGGCCGGGCTTCGCCGTCGTAGCCCGGGGGGAGGGCTGGTGGTGTTTTCCGCTCGCGCTCGACGAGGAAGCAGGCATCTGCGCCTTCTCGTACGGCCTCGCGTCCGAGGACAGCTCGGGAACGGTGGCGCTCTCCTCGTCCGATCCAACCGCCAAACCACTCATCGACCATCGCTACCGAGACGTGATTTCAAGAAACGAGTTTGAGCACGCGTACTCGACTTTCGTGGAGCTCTGTGAGACACGCGTCCTTCGCTCGATCGGAGCGCGAAATACCGACGCCGGGCTCTCACTCGAGCACATGCTCGCTGAGCGGCTCGGCACGGCATTTCACCCGGCCGGGACCTGCGCGATCGGCTCGGTCGTTGACCCGCACCTGCGGGTGCTTGGACTCGAGAACCTGCTCGTGGCCGACGCGAGCATCTTTCCGCTCCACGTCACGAACAACCCGAACCTCACCTGCCTGATGGTCGGTGAGCGGGTCGCCGCCTTCGTCGCAGAGCGCGAAAGCGCCGCGGCTCGAAGTTAGCGCTTCTCGAAGGCGATTGCCTGCTCGCGCGGCACGAGGCCGAGTCCGCGAACCGCGTCGGGACTCTTGGCCTGGGGATCGGTAAGGACGTTCACAACGAGCGGCCGATCGCGAACCGGCCGTCGAAGCGCATTTCCGAGCTCCTCCGCCTTGGCCACTTCGATGCCCTCGCAGCCCAGACTCTCGGCGAGGAGGTGATAGGGGCGCACTTTGAGCTCCGTTCCGATGGATCGTCCGAACTCCATTTCCTGGCTCGTCGTCTCGATCGCCCAGGCGCCGTTGTTCGAGATGACGACGAGAATGCCGAGACCGTGACGTGCAGCTGTGTCGAGCTCGACCGCTGTCAGGCCAAAGGCGCCGTCGCCCACGAGCGCGATGGACTGCCGGTCTGGGGTGGCGAGCTTGGCAGCCGCGGCTGCCGGAATGCCGTAGCCGAGGCATCCGAAGGCGCCCGAGTCAATCCAGCCACCAGGGCCAGTCGCGGGAACAGCTTGGCGGGCGAAGGAGAGGATGTCCCCTCCATCAACGGCCACGAAGGCGTCGGGCTCGAGTACGGACGCCAGCTCATGACACAGCTGGAGCGGATGGATCGGCTCGGCGTCGGTGACAGCCGCGTCCGCAAGCCGCGAGCGAGCATCGCGGTCCGCGCCCCGAAGCTCCGCGAGCCAGCCGTCGTCCGATCGTTCGGGGAGTGCGCCAGCGAGTTGCGCCAACACCACCTGCGCATCCCCGAGGAGCCCTAGCTCCACGGGACGGTTCCGACCGATGGCTTCGGCCTCGATGTCGACCTGGATCACCTTCCCGTCGGGATTCCAGCGCGGCGGCTGCCCGTACGCGAGCATGAAGTTGAAACGCGACCCAACGACGAGGACGACGTCCGCACGCGAAAGGGCCAACGAGCGGGCGGCCGGCACGTGGTTTGGGTGATCGAAGGGGATGACGCCTCGAGCTGCGTGAGAGGTGATGACCGGGGCAGCCAGCTTTTCGACAAGCTGTCGCAGCTCGTCCCAGGCCTGGGCCCAGAAGACACCACTCCCTGCGAGGATCAGCGGAGATTCGGCCGCCCGGAGGAGGGCGGCAGCGGCCTCGACGTCACTCGGTGCGGCCGCTGATCGGGCGCGTGCTGGCGGAGAATGCCACTCGGCCGGTTCCGCTGCGTCGGCACGCAGCAGCTCCGACGGCACTTCCAGGAACACGGGGCCAGGCCGGCCTGCCTGCGATTCGGCAATTGCTCGGCCGACGTATTCCGGGAGCCGTCCGGTCTCCAGCACAGTCGCCGCCCACTTCGTGATCGGCTTCATGAATCCGATCTGATCCATCTCGTGGAGCGGCGCCTTGTCTGCCTGGGCGAGCGGGGCTCGGCCGGCCAGAACGAAGATCGGCACACCTGCGGACCAGGCGTTTGCCACGCCAGTCGCGGCGTTCGTCACGCCGGGGCCTGCTGTCACGAGGGCAACGCCGGGGTTGCCCGTCCGCCGGGCCCAACCGGTCGCCATGTGTGTCGCTGCCTCCTCATGGCGAACGTCCACGAGCCGAACACCGGAATCGATGCAGGCATCGATGATCGGAGTCGTATGGCCGGCGACGAGCGTGAACACGGCGCCGACCCTGGCCTCCGTGAGCGACCGAGCGACGAGCTCGCCACCCGTCATGGAGGCCAAAGACTTCTGGGCTCGGTCATCGAGTCTGGCCGCTTTTCGTCCGGGCGTCCCAGAAGTTCCGGATGTGGTCGCCAACGAGCTGGGCTGAACGCTCGGGATCTCCCTGCTTGACGGCATCGAGGATTGCGTGATGCTCCTGGGTCAGCTGAGCGCGAAGCGGGTCCCAATCGGGCTCCTCCCGGAGCGCTTCGAAGATGATGCGATCGATCGAGGTGCGACTCGCCTCGAGAATCAGGGTCGCCAACTCGTTCTCGGCAGCTCGGACCAGCGCCATGTGGAAGTCGACGTCGAGCGTGTGAAACTCGTCAGGCCCCGGCTGCCCCGACTCCATCTGAGCGACGGGCTCTCTCAGAGCATCCAGGAGCTCCTTGTTCGGTTGGCGTGCCGCGCACCCGGCGGCCCACGACTCGATCACAACACGGAAATCGATCAGCGCTCCGACACTCAGGTGGCGCAGTGCAACGTGGAACCGCAGAAGGTCGGTAAATGCGTTCCCCGGCTCCTCGAGCAGCGTGACGCCGTGCTCGGCGCCCCTTCGAACTTGCACGAGGCCCAACGCCTCGAGTACGCGGAGCGCTTCGCGCACCGAGGTTCGCGATACCTCGAATCTCGTCGCGAGCTCTCGTTCGGTCGGCAGACGGTCGCCCGCCGAGAGGTCTCCGGCGACGATCGCCGTTTCGAGCTGGTGGAGAATTTCTTCGAACGTCCGTCGCGATTCGACGGGCTTCAAGCTCGGGATACCACTGCTCGAAGACATTGGTCTGACCTATACTAGTTGGCCCATGTTTGCGGGCCAAACGGGTGTCTTGCGGCGAAACGACAAGCCGACACCTGCGCGGCCGTGACTGAGAGCTGGCCGCCCGACGAACGCTTCGACGCGCCCCCGTCCGGTCAGCAGGCCTTCAGTCCGGAGCTCATGGACCCGGTCGAGCGTTCGGCACTGATACTCGAGAAACTCAAGGGTCAGATCGCCTACGCGCGGGACCGCTCGCCGTTCTACCGAAAGCGGTGGGCAGCGGCCGGGGTCTCGCCCGACAGCCTCGAGCAGCTGGCCGATCTCGCCCGCTTCCCGCTCATCCGAAAGGAGGATCTCAGAACCGATCAGGACGAGTTTCCTCCGTTCGGATCCAACGTCTGTTGCCCACCTGACGAGATCGCCCGAATCCACGGGTCGTCCGGGACCACAGGGCGCTCGACCATGTTCGCGATCTCGAGAGATGATTGGGAGCGGATCGGAGCGGCCCACGCTCGCATCATGTGGAGTTTCGGCGTTCGTCCCACCGACTCCGTGTTCCTTGCCTCCTTCTTCAGCCTCTACCTCGGTGGGTGGGCCGCGCTCGCGGGTACGGAGGCGATGGGCGCCAAGGCGTTTCCGTTCGGCGCCGGCGTTCCGGGCCAGACGGAGCGAGCACTCGAGTTCATCCAGCTGGTCGAGCCGACCGTCTTCTACGGAACGCCGTCCTACGCGCTTCACCTCGCGAAAGTGGCCCGCGGCCGCGATCTCGATCCGGCGCAGCTCGCCTTTCGAATCATGTTCTTCTCTGGCGAGCCTGGAGCGGGCATCCCGGCAACGAAAAGGCGGATCGAGGAGACTTTCGCGGCAACGTGCATCGATACGGGATCGATGGCCGAGATGACACCGTGGATGACCAACGCCGAGTGCTCGGAGCGGACGGGGATGCACCTCTGGGACGACATCGTCTACACGGAGATCGTCGATCCGGAGACCCTCGAGCCGATCGACGGCGACGGCGAGGGAGTCCCCGTCTATACGCACCTCGGTCGAACCTCCCAGCCCATGATTCGGCTCCTTTCGGGAGACCTGACCTACGTAACGAGCGACCCCTGTCCCTGCGGCCGAACGTACCGGCGCTTGCCGCACGGCGTCTACGGGCGGATCGACGACATGCTGATCGTCCGTGGAGTGAACGTCTACCCACACTCGATCGAGGACGCCCTTGCCCAGGTGCACGGGGTGGGGTCCGAGTACCGAATCGTGGTCGAGCGGCCCGACGAGCTTGACGTGTTGACGATCGAGATCGAATCAGAACGCGAGACCGTAGCCGCCGAGGTACGAGACGGTGTGAAGCTCGCCACGGGAGTCGCCGCCGAAGTGATCGTTCATCCGCCCGACACCCTTCCAACCACAGAGTTCAAATCGCGACGCGTCGTCGATCGACGAGTCCGCGAGACGGCGGCCGCCCACGAGACGGCATCCGCCCACGAAACGGCCACCGCCACGACAAGGAGGGAGACATGAGTACCACCGCCGCTGCAGCTCCGGTCAAGTCCCAACGCGGGACGACCCTGCTCGACCTGTCGCTCGACATCGAAAACGGGATGCCCGCGCACGCGTTCTTCCCGTCGCCGATCATCCTGCCCTACGTCAACCACGAGCAGGCGCTCTCGGCGGGTCTCGGTGATCCACCGGATGATCCCTTCACGTACTCGATCAACTACATCTCGATGCTCGAGCACGTCGGAACCCACGTCGACGCGCCGATTCACTTCAACGCCGAAGGAGACACCATCGACAAGGTCTCGCTCGACTGGTTTACAGGCAAGGCGATCTGCCTTGATCTCCGGCATATCCCCGACCTTGGCACGATCGACATCGCGGACCTCGAGAAGGCCGAGGAAGAAGCAGGCGTCAAGATCGACGGCCACATCGTGCTGATCTGCAGCGGCTTTCATGCGCGCCACTGGCCCAACCGGGAGGTCGTCACCATGAACCCGGGCATCACCCCAGAGGCGACGCACTGGCTCGCCGACCAGGGCTCGCGTGTCCACGGGGTCGAGGGACCGTCAACGGACGTCGCCGGGACGACTGGATTCCCCAACCATCGTGTGTGCCGCGACCGTGGGCTTCTCCACTATGAATGGCTCGTCAACCTCGAGCAGTTGATCGGTAAGGGCGAATTCCAGTTCACCGGCTACCCGCTCAAGTGGGTGAACGGGACCGGTTCGCCCGTGCGTGCGGTCGCAGAGCTTCCCGCGTGAACGCGCAGACCGTTACCGAGATCCGCACCGACAACTACGCCTTCGTCTTCGGCCCATACGCCGAGCCGATCGCGACCGTCCGTCCCGGAGACCTCGTGGACGTCTTTACCGACGACGCGTTCGGATCACGAGTGCAGAGTGAGTCCGACCTGCCGACCGAGGTCCTCGAGTGGCCGTACGTCAACCCGCAGACCGGCCCGATCTTTGTAGAGGGGGCCGAGAAAGGCGACTCGCTCGTCGTTGAGATCGTCGAGATTGAACCGACGAGGGACTTCGCGGCGAGCGCGTTCATTCCCTACTTCGGCGGCTTGACGGCCACCGACCGAACGGCGCTCCTGAACGATCCGCTTCCGGAGATGTCGTTCATCTATCCCCTCCGCGACGGCGCAATCGAGCTTGCCCGGGGCAACAAGATCCCGTACGAGCCCTTCCTCGGCACGATCGCAACGGCGCCGGAGGTCGAGGCCATCTCGACTCTCACTCCTGGGCCCTTCGGCGGGAACATGGACGTCGCCGACGTCTGCCCGGGCAACACGCTTCGACTCCCGGTCTGGGTCGAGGGCGCGTACTTCTACACGGGCGACGCGCACGGCGCTCAAGGAGACGGAGAGCTGTGCGGAGTCGCGTGCGAGATCACCGCTCGCGTCCGCTTGCGGTTCGGGATCGAGAAGGGGAAGACGCTCGCGTGGCCGAGGGTCGAGTCCGAGACCGAGATCATGACCGTCGGCAGCACGCGGCCGATGGAGGACGCCGCGCGGATCGCCTGGACGGAACTCATCGGATGGCTGATCGACGAGTACGGCTTCTCCAAGTGGGAGGCGTATCAGCTGCTCACGCAGGCGGGGCGAATGCGCGTCGGCAACATGGTCGATCCTCGGTACTCGATGGTCGCGAAGATCGAGAAGCGGTACCTGTCGTGATTCAGAGGCACGTCGATGTCGGGCAACCCAGCCGGCTAACACGATGGAGGTGACCTACCAGGACATCTTGCTCGATTCGGCCGACGGCGTCGCCACGATCACGATCAACCGGCCCGGCGAGGGGAATCTGCTTCGGCGCCAGTCGGTCGAAGAGCTCGCTGACGCGCTGCGACGACTCTGGTCTGACTCCGACGTCCGGGTCATCGTGATCACGGGCGCCGGCGACCGGTTCTTCTGTCTTGGCGGCGAGCACGGGCCGGCCGAGACCCTCGATCCTCCGGCCGTGTTGCAAGTGGTCGACGTCTACGAGTTGATCGACTCGATGCCGAAGCCGGTCATTGCTTCGGTGAACGGTTTCGCCGTCGGAGCAGGCAACGTGCTTCACACCGTGTGCGATCTCTCGATCGCGTCGGAGAACGCGATCTTCCGTCAGGTCGGACCGATTGTCGGAAGCTTCGATGCCGGCTTCGGTACGTGGTACCTGGAAGAGACGATCGGCCGCAAGCGAGCGAAGGAGATGTGGTACCTGAACCCCAAGGTTGACGCGCACCAGGCTCTGGCCTGGGGCCTGGTCAACGAAGTTGTCGCGCACGACGAACTCCGGGCCCGCACTCGCGAGATCGCCGCCGACCTCAAGACGCGGGGAGCTCAGGCTCTCGCAGCACTGAAAACGACGTTCTCGAGCCGTCACACCGGCGTGGTCGGACAGTCGCGCCTCGCGCTCGACCTGCTCGTCGCCCACTACTACCGAACGGAGGAGGCCCAAGAACTCTCGCAGGCTTTCGAGGAGCGCCGGGCCCCAGACGAATCTCGCTTCAATCGGTAGCGATCACGAGCCGACGGCGAAGCCCGCGTAGCCGTTGGCGGCAACCTCCCCGCACTCCTCGCGGTAGACACCACAGCCGGCAACGTACGGAGCAAAAACGCGCGGTTTGCCCGGAATGTTCGCTCCGACGTACCACGAATCGGCGAGCGGCATGAGTGTGCGGTCTGCGGCTTCGTTGACGTGCTCGACCCACGCGTCCTCGGCGTCGAACTCCGGCTCGATGCAAGCAAGACCGTTCTCGAGTAGATACGCGAGGCAGTCCCCGACCCAGTCGACGTGCTGCTCGATCGACACGACCATGTTGCTCAAGACGGAAGGGCTGCCGGGCCCGGTAAGCGTAAAGAGATTCGGAAAGCCAGCCGTCGCGATCCCGAGATAGGCGCGCGGGCCGGATGCCCACTTGTCCCGAAGGGACACGCCGTCTCTCCCCCGGATATCGATGTTGAGGAGCGCGCCCGTCATCGCGTCGAACCCGGTCGCGAACACGACGACGTCGAGGTCGTACGCCCCCTCGGTCGTCCGTAGCCCGGTTCCGGTCACCGCCTCGATCGGGGCCTCACGGACGCTGACCAGCGTCACGTTGTCCCGATTGAACGTTTCGTAGTAGCCGGTGTCGACGCACAGACGCTTCGTCCCGAACGGGTGGTCGTAGGGACACAGGAGCTCGGCAACCTCTGGATCGTCCACCCGCTCGCGGATCTTCGCGCGGACGAAGTCGGCGACGACCTCATTGGCCTCGGGATCTTTGAGCACGTCGCCGTAGGCGAACAGGAAGCCGAAGCCCCCGTCTTGCCAGCGGGTCTCGAGCTCACGAAACACCTCGTCCCGCGGCTCCCTCGCGACCAAGCGCTCGCTCACTTCCAACGGCCAGCAGGTCGATGTCACGCGCGCCTGGCTGCGCAGGTTGTCGTAGTCCCGTTTGACCTCTTGCTCGACCTCGTCCGAAAGCGGCTCGTCCCAGGCCGGGATCGCGAAGTTCGGGGTTCGCTGAAAGACAGTGAGCTGCGCTGCCTGTTCGGCGACGACCGGCACCAGTTGGATGCCGGTTGAGCCCGTGCCGATGATTCCAACCCGCTTGCCCGAGAAGTCGACTCCCTCGTTCGGCCACCGAGCCGTGTGGAACCAGTCGCCCTCGAAGGCGTCCAGCCCTTCGAGATCCGGAAGCAGCGGATGCGAGATGCAGCCCGTCGCCATGATGCAGAATCGCGCTGTGTAGCGGCCGCCCGCATCCGTATCGATGAGCCAACGGTTCGCCTCCCCATCGAACGTCGCCGCAGTCACGCACGTGTCGAACTGCATGTCCCGACGTAGGTCGAAGCGGTCGGTCACGTGATCGAGGTAGCGCAGGATTTCAGGCTGTGTCGCGTACCGGGACGACCAGCGCCACGCCTGTTGTAACTCGCTCGAGAACGAGTACGAGTAGAGCACGCTCTCGACGTCGCACCGGCAACCGGGGTAACGGTTCCAGTACCAGGTGCCACCGACGCCGGAGGCCGCCTCGAGCACGCACGCCGACAATCCGAGCTCACGCAGCCGATGCAACATGTAGATGCCGGCGAATCCCGCGCCGACGATCACCGCATCCACCTCGGCCTTCGGCTGACGACTATTCGGGGGCGGAGACATCCGGTCGTTCGGTGGAGCGCCATCGTACCTGGAAGTCGAACCGGGGCGCGCTTCATTCCTCCCGTTGCGCGGAGTGACGCGACCGGTGCCCGCGACGTACACTGCGGGTAGTGACGATTGACGCGGCGATTGCACGACACCGCGCGGAAGCTTCGAAGCCTGTGGAGGTCTGAACATGCGAATTCTCGTCGTCAACGCGAACACGACCGAGGGAATGACGGATGACATCGGTGAGGCGGCGCGCCGATACGCCCGAGCGGACACCGAGATCGTGATCATCCAGCCGGAGTGGGGACCGCGCTCGATCGAAGGCAACTACGAAGAGCAAGTGGCAACGCTCGCCACCCTCGAGACCATCAAGGAACGCGCGCCCGACTTCGACGGAGTCGTCATCGGCTGCTACGGAGATCCTGGACTGTACGCAGCACGCGAGATCTCGCCGGTTCCCGTCGTCGGTACAGCAGAGGCCTCAATGCTGATGGCCTGTCCCGTGGCGCACAAGTTCTCGGTTGTTACCGTCCTCCCGCGGGTCAAGCCGCTCGTCGAAGACATCGTGCGCTTGCACGGTCTCGAAACCCGCCTGGCCTCGATCCGGACGACGCCGCTGACGGTGCTGGACTGCGAGCGCGACCCCAGCGCCGCCGAGCGCGAGATCATCAAGGCGTCGCAGGCGGCGATCGAGGAGGACATGGCGGAGGCGATCTGCCTCGGCTGCGCCGGGATGGGACCGCTCGACAAGGCCGTTCAAGAGGCCGTCGGAGTCCCGGTCTTCGACGGAGTCGCCTCAGCGGTGAAGATGATCGAGGGGCTCGTCGATTACGGCGTCAATACGAGCCGCGTGGCGGCCTTCAAGGAGCCGGAGCCGAAGGACTATCTGAACTACGCGAAGGGGGACGTCGCCGTCTCCGCGTAGCGGCGAGACCAGCGAACAAGGAGCGTCATGGCACTCGAACTCGACCCCAACGATCCCTGGGTCCGTCGCGGGTACGGCCAGACGAGCATCGAGCCGGGTGAGCGCCCGGCGATTCTCGTCATCGACCTTCAGTACGCGTTCACTGATCCTGACTTCGAATTCGGCGGCGCTGAACTCATCGAGCGCGCAACAGTGAACACGGCGCGACTCACCGAGGTCGCGCGGCGGACCGGCGTGCCGGTGTTTCAAACCGTGGTCGCCTGGGAAGGTGAGCAAGACATCGGGTTGTGGACGATCAAGCTGCCGCCGTGCGCGAAGATCACGCCCGACTCGCGCTGGGCCCAGGTCGACGAGCGCGTCTGGGGCGAAGGCGACGTCTTGCTGCCAAAGAAATGGCCCTCGTTCTTCAACGGCACGCCGCTTCACTCGCTGCTCACCGCCGCCCAACGCGATACGGTCATCATCACCGGCTGTACGACGTCGGGGTGTGTTCGCGCGACGACGGTTGACGCCTTCTCGTACGGATTTCGCACGATGGTGCCCGAGGACTGCGTCGGAGACCAGGGCCACGACGCGCACGAATCGAACCTGCGGGACGTCCACCGTCGGTACGCAGAGGTGACGACGGCTGACGAGATGATCGACTACCTCGAGAGCGTTCGCGAGCCGGCTCTCACCTAGTGGTGGTCGCCTCGGCCCTGACGATCGACCGCAAAAAGAGCGCCGCACGGATCGAACGGGATATCGAGACGCTCGCGGGTCCCGAATACACGGCGTCGAACGATTCGATTCGCCGGTACGCCTACACCGACGTCTATCGCAACACGCTCGATTACTTCACGCGAGAACTCAAAGCGATCGGATTCGACGTCTACGAGGATCCGATCGGCACGCTGGTTGGTCGGAACCGCCCCGCGGGCGACCCGGTCTTCGGCGTCGGTTCCCACTGCGATTCGAACCGAAACGGTGGCCGCTATGACGGCACGATGGGCGTCGCGACGGCGCTCGAAGTCTGTCGCCTGAACCAAGAACTCGGCCTCGGCTTGCCGCTCCAGCTGATCTCGTTTCTCGAGGAGGAAGGTTCAGGCTTCGGACAGGTGCTCCTCGGTAGCCGGATCGTCATGCAGAAAGTGACCGAGGAGGATTTGCGACAGAACATTCTGGCGCTCGACGACGGGCGCCCGTTCTGGGATCACGCGAAGGACGCAGGCCATGAGCCGGAGCGCTGGGAAGAGTGCACCCGGATCCTCGACGATCTCACCGGCTGGATCGAACTTCACATCGAGCAAGCACGGGTACTCCAGGACACCGGCGACCGGCTGGGAATCGTGAATGCCATCGCCGGAATCGTTCATGCCGACGTCGTCATCACCGGTCGTGCCGATCACGCGGGTGCGACGCCCATGGACTTCAGACTGGACCCCGGCGTCGTGGCTGGAGAGTGCCTGGTCGAGCTCGAGCGGTTGGCCACGAAAGCGGGGAAAGGCACAGTAGGAACGATCGGTGAGATCCGTTTCGAGCCCGGAATCATCAACGTCGTTCCAGGCTCGGCGAGTTTCTCGCTCGACATCCGTGGTGTCGACGAAGACGCCTTCCGCGGCGTCGCGCGCGACATCGCAGCATTCGCCGAGCGGACAGCGGCGGAACGCGGCATGAGCGCGCAGTACGTCGAGCGTCAGTTCGTGCCGTCGACGCCAATGAACGAGCGCGTCGTCGGAGCGCTCGAGGAGGCGATGACCGCGACCGGCGAGCCCTTCCGTCTCATGCCGTCCGGCGCCGGCCACGACACACAGCTTGTGGCCCCGCGAATCCCAAGCGCGATGATCTTCGTCCCGTGCAAGGACGGGATCAGTCACGCGCCCGCTGAAGAGGCATATCCGCCGGACGCCGCGCTGGCGGCCGAGGCCATGCTCAACGCAATCCGCAACCTGTCGGCCGACCTCGCTGGACGGCCGCGCGCCCCGTGACGGTTCCAATGAGAATCTGCTCGCTCGTCCCGAGCGCAACCGAGATCGTCGCCATGCTCGGGCTCGCCGATCGCCTCGCCGGCGTATCGGCCGAATGTGACTGGCCCGCCGAGGTCAAGCGCCTCCCCGTCGTGACGGCGGCTCGAATCGAGCTGGACATGCTCGACGAGATGGAGATCGATCGGGTTGTCCGTGATGCGATCTCGGACGGCCGCTCGCTGTACGGCGTCGACGAGGAGCTGCTCGATCGCGTCGACCCCGACCTCGTGATCACGCAAGACCTCTGTGAGGTCTGCGCGGTTTCGAGCGGCGAAGTCGAGCGTCTGGCAGCATGTCGAGCCGATGTGTTCTCACTCGATCCTCGGTCGGTCGCCGAGATCGCCGAGTCCATCTGCCGGCTGGCGGCTCGCCTCGGAGTCCCAGACGAGGGCAAAGCGCTCGCCGGGTCATTGCGGGGTCGTATTCGCGACGTCGAGGGCACGGTCTCCGGACTCCCTGTGCGTCGCGTCTTCGTGAGCGAGTGGTTCGACCCGCCCTACGCGTCGGGACACTGGCTGCCGGAGTTGACGAAGTCGGCGGGCGGCCAGGACATCCTGGGACGAGCCGAGAAGCCGTCGTTCCCCACGACCTGGGATGAGGTGATCTCGCTCGAGCCAGAATTGGTCGTCCTCGCGGCGTGCGGCTTCGACGCGGAGCGGGCCGCCTCTACCGCTCATCCCGAATTGCCGTTTCGGGTCGTCGCGGTCGACGCAAACGCGTACTACTCACGACCCTCGCCGCGTCTCGCAGACGGCGTCGAGCAATTGGCCCACCTCTTCCATCCCGAGGTGGTCCCGGACCCCGGCCTGCCCGCTGTCGAGGTTCACACGCACGGGACGTAGTCCCAAGACACCGGCGGCTGGCCGCTGTGTCTATGCCACAAGTCCGTGACGGGCCTGATGTGCCATAGTTCCGTAGGACGCATGGTCGTATCAGCCGCCCGACGCTCGTCTCCGTCTGTCGCCTCGGAGGAGACGCTGGTCTCTTCGATCGCCGCCGTCGTGCGCGCCCAGCCGAACCGACCGGCCATCCTCTTCGACGATGAGATCTGGAGCTACCGCGAGCTGTGGACACGCGCCGGGGCCGTGGCAAGTGGACTGCGGCACCTCGGTCTCAGCGAGCGGAGCCGGATCGCCTTGGTGGCCGGAAACAGTGGTGAATTCATCGCCGGGTATCTCGGGATCTTGCGCGCGGGTTACACCGTCGTCCCGGTCAACGTCTTTCTTCGACCCGACGAACTTCAGGCACAAATTGAGTTCGCCGACGTCGCGTACTGCGTCGTCGGCGCCATCGAAGACGACAGCCGCGAACTCCTCGCCGAGAGGTTTAGCGCGGCGGACGTCGACTCGCTGCACGACTCGAGCGTCGAGATGCTCCCATCGGTTCGTCCGACGGCTCCGGCCGCCCTCATTCCGACAAGCGGGAGCACCGGAGCGCCCAAAGGTGTCGTCCTATCACATCGAGCGATGCTGCATGCGGCCCTCCAACTCATCGACGCGTTTCCGTTTTCGCAGGACGACGTGACGCTCGCGTTGCTGCCACTGTTTGCCTCGGTGTACGAGCAGGTCCTGCCGACCCTCATGAGCGGCGGGGCGGTCGACGTCCTTCGACGGTTCGATCCCGAGGCGGTCGCCCGGGCCTGCGGGCGGGCAACGACGTTCGACGCTGTTCCGACGGCGATTGCCCGACTGCTCGACGCGGCTCCGCACGGCGAGTTGAACAAGTTGCGCTGGATCATGTTCGCCTCGGAGCCCATGCCCCCGGCCCGGCTCGAACATTGGTGGACTTCGGTGCCGGACGTCGAGACGTACGAGTTCTACGGGATGAACGAGGCCCTGACGATCACGCGCGCCACCGACGCAGAGCTGCGCGAGGAGCCACGTTGCGTCGGCGTCCCTTTCGCAACCTCGACGGTGACGATCCGCGACGAGGACGGAATGCCGCTCCCCCCGGGCAAAGAGGGTGAGATCGTCTGCACCACTCCCACCCGGATGGACGGGTACTTCCGCGATCCCGACGAAACAGAGGCGGCCTTCACGAGCGACGACGGCATGCGCACCGGTGACCTCGGCCGCATCGACGACGAGGGTCGGCTGCACCTCACCGGACGACTGAAGGACGTGATTCTGAGCGGGGGCTTCACCATCTCACCCGCCGAACTCGAGGCGGTCGCCTGCCGGCATCCTGCTGTCGCGAGCGCCTCGGTCGTCGGCGTCCCTGACGATCGCTTCGGCGAGACGCCCGCCGTCCTCGCCGTTCCCTACGCGGGCGCCACGGTCTCGGCCACCGAGGTCCTCGCTCATTGCCGCAGCTCGGTATCGAGCTTCAAGCGTCCGTCTGCGGCAGCGATCGTCGACTCGCTGCCGGTCACCGGCATCGGCAAACTGGCGAAGAGACCGCTGCGCGAGGCGATCGAGAGAGGAGAGATCGAGCTTGAGCACGCGCACTGACCTCTCCCCCATCCTCGCCCAGCATCACGAGGAAGGCGGCTGGCGCATGCTGGCACGGGCGATCACCCTCGTCGAGAACACCCCGCCCTGGGACGTCGACATCCCCACACCTGACCAGCCGATCCACACCATCGGCGTCACCGGGCCGCCCGGCGCAGGCAAGAGCACCTTGGTCGGTCGACTCATCGAGTCGTTCGCCGACACCGATGCCCGCGTCGGCGTCGTCGCCATCGATCCCTCGAGCCCGATCTCGGGCGGCGCCGTGCTAGGCGATCGAGTTCGCATGGAGCAGTACCTCCAGCGCGATGGCGTCTACGCGCGAAGCATCGCGAGCCGTGGCTCACACGGAGCGTTGGCCGGCTGTGCCAGAAACGTCGCCCGGCTCTGCGAGGCGTCCGGTTCCTTCGACGTGCTCATGATCGAGACGGTCGGAGCCGGCCAGACAGAGGTGGCGATCGCAGGGCTTGCGGACAGCGTCGTCCTCGTGACGGTTCCGGGCCTGGGCGACGCAGTTCAGACGATCAAGGCGGGTCTCCTGGAAGTCGCAGATCTCGTCGTGGTCAATCAGGCAGACCGTCCCGGTGCCGCCGAGACCATGCGCCACTTCCGCCTGACCCTTGGCCACGACGTGCCAGTCATGAAGACGGTCGCGACCGAGGGCACCGGCATCGAGGACCTCCGAGAAGTCCTCGAGGGTCGCTGGCAGAACGCCATGGAGAGCGGATCGCTCGAAGAGCGGCGGCGCCAGAAGGAACTCGCCGAGGCCACGTTGATCGCCGAGGAGTGGGTGCGATCGTGCGCCCAGAACGGAGATGTCGATGCCGCAGAGAATGTGAGGGAAGCAGTCAAGACGATCCTCGAGGAGGCAGCCAAGCAATGGCAAAAGTAGAGGAGCCTGAAGCAACGACGCAGACGGACGAGCTGGCGGCTGCCGAAGAGAGGTGGCTGACTGAACGCCTGCCGCAGGATTACGAGCGCGTTTCGCGCCGCCGCGAGGCGTTCACCACGCTCTCGGGCCTTCCGATCAAGGACGTGTACACGCCCAGGGATGTGGCCGACATCGACTACCTCGAGGACGTCGGGATGCCAGGCGAGTATCCGTTTACGCGCGGGGTGCGCGCGAGCATGTACCGGGGCCGACCGTGGACGATCCGTCAGGTCGCCGGTTTCGGGCAGGCAGAGGACACCAACCGCCGCTACAAGTACCTCCTCGAACACGGCGAGACGGGCCTCTCGACGGACTTCGATCTTCCGACCCTGCTTGGACACGACTCGGATCACCCGGTCTACTACCGCGAGGTTGGGAAGATCGGCGTCGCGATCGACACGGTCGTCGACACTCACGCGCTGTTCGCCGACATCCCGCTCGACGAGATCTCGACCTCGCTCACGATGAACGCTGCGGCGGCTCCGATCATGGCGATGTACAAGGTGGTCGCCGATGAGCGCGGTGTGCCGGGCGACAAGCTCACCGGAACGCTCCAGAACGACATCCTCAAGGAGTACACCGCACAGAACGAGTTCATCTATCCGCCTGAGCAGTCGGTGGACCTGGTCGTGGACACGATGGAGTGGGGAGCCGAGGTGATGCCCCGCTTCAACCCGGTCAATGTCAGCGGGTATCACATCCGCGAGGCAGGCTCGACCGCAGTCGAAGAGGTTGCCCTAACGCTGAGTGCCGGCGTGACGTACCTCGAGCGTGCGGTGGCCCGCGGCAT
This sequence comes from uncultured Gaiellales bacterium, assembly GCA_964436315.1. GTDB lineage: Bacteria > Actinomycetota > Thermoleophilia > Gaiellales > Gaiellaceae > CAYTCZ01. The sequence continues at coordinate 24,365 of CAYTCZ010000031.1, forward strand.
CGAGCCTGATGCGGTCGCGCCGCGCGTCTCCTTCTTCTTCCAGCTCAACAACGACTTCCTCGAAGAAATCGCCAAGCTCCGAGCGGCAAGGAAGCTCTGGGCGCGGCTGACGAGAGACCGACTCGGCTGTCGAGATCAACGCTCCTGGCTCATGCGCACGCACATCCAGACCGCCGGAGCCTCGCTCACCGCACAGCAACCACTGAATAACGTGGCGCGAACCGCCATCCAGGCGCTGGCCGCCGTGCTCGGCGGGACGCAGTCGCTCCACACCAACTCGCTCGACGAAGCGCACGCGATCCCGTCGGAAGAGGCGATCAAGGTCGCTGTTCGCACGCAACAGATCATCCTCCACGAGACCGGTGTCGCCGACGTCGTCGATCCGCTCGCGGGCTCGTACTACATCGAGCGCCTGACCGCAGACATCGAGGAACAGGCGAGCGCGCTCATCGAGCGCATCGACGATCTGGGCGGGCTGATCGAGGCGATCAAGTCTGGCTGGGTCCACCAAGTGATAGCCGACTCTTCCTGGGAGCAGCAGGTCGCCCTGGAACAGGGCGACCGCGTCATGGTCGGCGTCAATGCGTTCGCGGACGACGAGGATTCGAACGGCTCTCCCGTGGAGCTCTTTCAACTCGACGAGGGAGTACTCGACCGTCAGCTGGCGAGGCTCTCGGCCGTGAAGGCCGAGCGGGAAGAACGCCGCGCAGGCGACTCGCTGCGTGCAATCGAAACCGGCGCGCGGGAATCCGGCACCAATCTCATGCCGTCAATCGAAGAGGCGGTACGAGCTCGATGCACCGTCGGAGAGATCTGTGGCGTGCTCCGCGAGGTGTGGGGCGAGTTCACGCCAATCAGCGTCTATTAGGTGGTCTAGGAGGAGTCAGTGTCACCGGAAATCCCGATCAAGGTCGTCATCGCCAAGCCGGGCCTCGACGGGCACGACCGCGGGGCGAAGGTCGTCGCCCGCAGCCTCCGCGATGCCGGAATGGAGGTCGTCTACACCGGCATTTACCAGTCGCCAGAACAGATCGTCCGCACCGTCGTCCAGGAGGACGCCCAGGTCCTTGGGATCTCGAGCCTCTCGGGTGCACATATGGAATACACGGCCGACGTCATGGAGCTTCTCAACGAGTCCGGCGTCGGCGAGATTCTGGTCCTCGTCGGCGGGACGATCCCGGACGACGATGCCGAGAAACTTCGCGCCATCGGGGTGGCAGAGGTCTTCGGGCCGGGAACGCCAACCGGACAGGTCGTCGAGTTCGTCCGTGAGCACGCTCCGGAGCGCACCCTTTCGTGATGATCATGGGAAGGCAGAGCGCGACCGAATGATCCCGATCCGCCTCAGCAAGCGATCCGCCGTCCCGATCCACAAGCAGATCGTCGATCAAATCCGCTTCATGATCGAAGCCGGTCAGCTCGAGACCGGCGACCGGCTGCCGAGCAGCCGACTGCTCGCCGCCAATCTCGGCGTCAACCGAAACACCGTCGCGCGGGCGTACGCGCAGCTGCGCGACGAGGGCCTCGTCGAATCGCGCCGCCGCGGCGGCATGGTCGTCATCGAGTCCACGATTGCTGCCGCGAACGCCGCCGGACGGGAAGCCGCCCGGGATCTGTTGCGTACCGCGACCGAGGACTGTCTGCGTTCCGGGCTCTCCGTCGACGAGGTGGCATCTCTCGCCTATCACTACGGCCTCCACACGGAGCACGAGGAGATCAGCGTGAGCTTCGTCGAATGCAACGCCGAGCGCGCCGACTACTTCGCGGCGGAACTCTCACGCGGTTTAGGGATCAAGGTGACGCCGCTCGTGCTCGGCGAGTTTGAGCCGGCCGAAGTCTTCGACGCCGACCTCGCGCTCACGACCTTCTTCCACCTGAGCGAGGTCCGCAGGCTCGCTCGCGGCGAGCGCGCCGAGGTGGTTGCGATCGTCGTGGCGCCCCACGTCAAGACGCTCGTCCGGCTCGCGCAGATTCCCGAAGACCATCGGATCGGCATCCTCTATTCGACGCAAGAACAAGCCGTCTCGATCCGGGACTCGCTCCATCAGATCGGTCTCACGAACGTCGAGGTTCTTTCGAACGGCCCGAACGGGAACGCGACCGACGTCGATGTCGTGATCGTCCCCTCGGAGATGCCGGAGCTCAGCGCTCAACTCGACCGCGAGGCCCAGATAGTCGAGTTCGGAAACGTCCTCGACGAGGCCTCGCTCCGAATGGTGCGGCAGGTCGTCAATGACATCCGCGACCGGAAGGCGCTCGCTTAATTGGGTCAGAGCGTGCTGCAACCCATTCGGCCTGGCTTAAGCCCGTGTGCATCCGTCAACGGACGCTCTGACCCCTTCTCGCGGCTGAATCGTGATCGGCAACGCGAACTGCTAGATAGCCGGGTCTGGAGGCCGGAGGCGGTCTAATCTGATGCCCCGGCGGCCGGGAGCTTTCCGACCGCTCGGAGGTACGCGAGGAATCCCCCGTACATCGTGATCTCGGTGGCGTTCTCTTCCATGTAGGCGTGATCCCCGAGAGCGGCTGTGACCGAGCGGCCGTCGAGAAGCTCCACCGGCCCCGGGGTGATGCCCTCGGGCTCGGTTGCGGCGAGTTCTTCCCACCTGTCTTCGGCGATCTCGACGAGCTCGCCTGACACAGCGACTCCCTCCTCGTGGTCGGGGACGAGCGCCGCGTAGCGGTCGTCCAACGAATAGAGCCGGTACTGCGGGGCAGTCATCGCCGGCTCGATGAATTTGAGACCCAGGGGCTCCTGGTCTCCGCAGACCTCTCGAAGCGCACTGCCGAGCACCAGAACGAGCATGCCGCCGAGTCTAACCGCAGACGCCCCGTCGGTCAGTGCAGGAGCCCGGCCAGAAGACCCACGTGGTCCAGTTCGTCGAGACTGGCAACGGTCGTGCGAATCTCGGTTCGGCGCTCCTCCGAGAGAACACCGGCTGCGAGCTCTTCGAACTTCGCCTCGACCTCAGGGCCTCCGAACCGGGGCTGGTCGCGTGGAAACTCGATCGTGCGACTCACTGCCTGCCCGTCAGAAAGTGCAATCTCGATTGTCTGGATGATTCGGTGATCGTCGAAGAACGCCCGATCGGCGGCCGGATCGTGGACGACTCGGATCCGCTCCAGGAGGCGTCGGAGCTCCGGATCGGTCAGCTTCTCGTCTGTATACAGGCCCGCCCCGAGCGGCTCACGCAAGATCGTCGTCGCGATCGTGTACTGGAGTGAGAACTGGGCGTCGACGGCACTCACGGGTGCACCGTCGCCGATCAGGTCGGCCCAGAGGGTGGTGACGGTCAGCTCCTCGACCTCGTCGGCACGGAGATCGTGGTCTTCGACCAGTCCCTTCGTCGCCCAGAAGGCCGGATGGTTCGCGCCGATCGACGGATGGAGCTTGAACTCGGTCTCGAGCGAAAGCCACTCTTCGCCGAGTCCGCGAGTCAGACGGTCGAAGTCACACCGATCCGAGCTCACCATCGACCAGTAGCCCTGTTCCCCATCGAGGATGCCGTGGCCTCCCCCGAAGCCTTTGTGAGCGGACATCGCCGCGATCACGCCGGCCATGCACTGCCACCCCCAGCCCTGCTTGACCTCGCGAATCGGTCGCGTCTCGTCAACCGGGCCGAAGTACTTGTAGACAGACGGGACGCAGGAGTAAATCCCGGCAATGCCGAGGGCAACGTCCATCGCGACGTCGTCGAGTCCGAGCAGACTCCCCGCGGCAATCACAGAGGCGAAGGAGTGGTACCCCTCACCCCAGACCTCGGCTCCGCGATCCGGACTCGGTTGGATTGCCAGCGCAATTCGCCCCGCGACCTCGTAGCCGAGCACGATCGCCGCAAGGTAGTCGCGGCCGGTCGCCCCAATCTCCTCGCCGACTGCGAGCGCCGCCGCGACGGTCGCATAGCCGGGATGGAGCACGAAATGGAGCATGTCCTCGTAGTCGAGTGCAAAGCCGAGATTGCCGTTCGCGTACGCGGCCGCAGGGACGGAAACCCTCGATCCGTCCCCGATGATCGTGGCTGCTTCCATACCGCCGCCGAGTTCCTTGGCGAGCTCGACGTGAAGTCGGCCGACGCGAGTTTCAGAACCGCCCAGGCAGCATCCGATGATGTTCAGGTTCGCGAGCTTCGCGAACTCGACGACGTCGAGCGGCAACTCGTCGAACGTCGTCCGCGCAGCGTACGCCGCCAGGTCGCGCGTGGCACTCAACGTCGACGCCTCACGCGCCGGGCCGGCCCTCCACAACAGCGGCTGCTGCTGCCACCGGGGCTGGGCGTACTCCGCGGATCTGGTCGGCGGCCAACTCCCCGATCATGTAGCAGGTCAGATTGGTGTTGTTCATGACGTTGTCGGGGAAGATGCTCGAGTCAGCTACCAGGAGACCTTCAAAGCCGTGCACCCGGAACGCTGAGTCGATTACGGTCCGCTCGTCGCCCGGCGAGCCCATGCGACAGGTACCAACGGGATGCTGTGCCGTGCCGATCCCAGTCTCAACGACCTCGCGTGGATCCTGACCGGCGGTAACTTCCACCGCTCCGAGCTTCTTGAAGGCGGGCCGTTCCATCGCCTCACGGAAAAACGTCCAGGCAGCTTCGAACCGCTCGAAGTCGGACGCACACGAGTTGTATCGGTGGTCGATCAGCGGATCCTCGAACGGGTCGTCGCTACGGATTCGGACGATTCCCTGCGCGTCCTGACGATTGAGGCAGATGACAATTCCGCCAAGCCCCTCGATCTCATCCATCGGGATCGGAAACGCCTGCCAGTCGGGCTCCCCACCAGAACCCAGAGGCGCCCGACAGTTCGTGACAAAGAGCCGCCCGAGTCGCTCGCCGAAGGATTCCGAGCGAATCACGAATGCGCAATTGCCGTGGTCGAGCAGGTTGTCACCGACCGGGAGATCTGCGATCGGTTTGATGCCGGCGCGTTTCAGGTCTTCGGTCGGGCCGATACCCGACCGCTGAAGGATCGGAGGCGTCGAGTAGGCGCCGGCCGAGATTACGACGAGCTCTCCCTGGGCGTCGACGATCGAGCCGTCCGCGGCAATTGTCCGCACGCCGGTAGCGCGGTTTCCGTCGAAGAGCACGCGGTCGACCATGGTGTCGGCGCGGAGGACGAAGTTGGGCCGGTCCCGAGCAGCGCGAATGTAGGTCACGAGAGTGCCGAGCCGGATGTCGTTCAGCCGGTTCTGCGGCCACGGCCCGACCGCGTTGACGCTCGCGTGCGGGGCGTTCAGGTCCTCCTCATGCGCCAGACCGAGGTCGACGCAGGCTTCGATGAAGGCGTGGTGGATCGGTTCCCACGTAGGTGGCTTGAAGCGGCGGACCGCGATGGGACCCTCGCTTCCGTGAAACGCTTCGTCCCCGAAGTCCAGGTCGTTCTCGAGCCGGATGAAGTGCGGGAGCACGTCTTCCCAGCCCCAGCCCGGATTGCCGAAACTCTCCCAGCGGTCGTAGTCGAACGGCGCCCCGCGCACGGCAACGCAACCGTTCACCATCGACGAGCCACCAACGAGTTTCCCCCGCGCCAGCCGGACGCGATGACCGTTCGGAAGCGTCTCGTTCCAGTAGCCCCAGTCCATCTCTGGAATGCCGGCCGGCAGCCAGTTCTGACCGCCGCTGACGACGAACAACGGCGTCAGTTCCTCTTCCCACGAGAAGTCAGGCCCGGCCTCGATCAGACAGACCGTCCGATCAGGATCCTCGGTCAGTCGAGAAGCGAGCACACCGCCGCTCGAGCCCGAGCCGACAACGATCACGTCGAAATGCTCGGAGGCCATACGGTGTGGGAGTGTAGAGGGCCGGATGTCGCGGAGTGGCGCGCTATTGTGGGTAGTTCACACGCGGGGACGAGAGTCTTGCATTGCCCGTAGGTGCCGGTTTCCGTAACGCGCGCGATGGCCCGCGCGGCCCAATCGGCCATTGAACTCGAGAGGATGAGCAATAGAGATCGGCCGATTCTTCCGTAGAGCGTTCATTCCATTGGCCGTCATTGTTGTGCTGGTCATCGTTGCCCAGCGGATGCTCTTGCCCCGCTCGGACGAAGCGACGAAGCGCACCTACGGCGAACTGATCACGCAAGTCGAAACGCAGCCCTCGACGGTCGAGACGGTCCTCTTCAGCCCGAAGAGCCAGGGGATCGAGGCGACGGTGTCGGGCGAGAACTGGAAAGTGAGTTACCCGTCCGACCAGGCTCAGATCGAGTTTCAGAACCTACTCGAGGCACAGAACGTCGAGTTCGACTCGAAGGGAACGGGTAGCTCCAGCTGGGACCTCCTGATCTCTTTCCTGCCGTTCATTCTCATCTTTGGCCTCGTCATCTTCCTGTTCCTCCGCATGCAAGGTGGCGGAAGCAAGATCATGAGCTTTGGCAAATCCCGAGCGAAACCTGTCTCCCCTGATGCTCCGAAGGTGACGTTCAAGGATGTCGCTGGCGCCGATGAGGCCGTCGAGGAACTCCACGAGATCAAGGAGTTTCTCGAGAACCCGAAGAAGTTCCAGGCCCTCGGAGCCCGTATCCCCAAGGGTGTGCTCCTCTACGGCCCACCGGGAACGGGCAAGACCTTGCTGGCGCGCTCTGTGTCAGGGGAGGCGGGCGTCCCCTTCTTTTCGATCTCGGGTTCTGATTTCGTCGAGATGTTCGTCGGTGTCGGCGCATCGCGCGTCCGCGATCTCTTTGAGCAGGCAAAACAAGTCGCGCCCTGCATCATTTTCATGGACGAAATCGACGCGGTCGGCCGACACCGCGGCGCCGGTCTGGGCGGCGGCCACGACGAGCGCGAGCAGACGCTGAACCAATTGCTCGTCGAGATGGACGGCTTCGAGATGAAGGACTTCATCATTCTGATCGCGGCCACCAACCGCCCCGACATCCTCGACCCCGCCCTGTTGCGTCCGGGACGGTTCGATCGCCAGATCGTGGTCGACAGACCCGACCGGCTGGGCCGCAAGAGGATCCTCGAGGTACACACGAAGGGGAAGCCGCTCGATACCGAGATCGATCTCGACCTGCTCGCGGCCGGGACGCCGGGATTCACCGGCGCCGATCTAGCCAACCTCGTCAACGAGGCGGCACTGCTCGCCGCCCGCCACGGCGAAAAGACGATCGGCGACGAGGAGCTCGAAGAGGGGATCATGCGCGTGATTGCGGGCCCAGAGAAGAAGGCGCGTCTCCTCTCCGAGCACGAGCGCAAGGTGACCGCCTACCACGAGATGGGCCATGCCCTGGTCGGGCACTACCTCAAAAACTGCGATCCCGTGCACAAGATCTCGATCATCTCCCGCGGCCAGGCGCTCGGTTACACGATCTCGCTCCCGGCTGAAGATCGCTTCCTCCAGACCAAGTCAGCCCTCATGGACGGGATGGCGATGACCCTCGGTGGGCGGGCCGCTGAGAAGATCGTCTTCCAGGAGGTGACCACGGGGGCGGCTAACGACCTGGACAAAGTCACCGGCACGGCCAAACAGATGATCATGCGCTACGGCATGTCCGAGAAGCTCGGTCCTCGCGTGCTCGGTCACGACCACGACCAGCCTTTCCTGGGCCGCCACATCGGTTCCGAGCCCGACTATTCGGAGGAGATTGCCGGCGAGATCGACGACGAGATCCGCCGCATGATCGAGGAGGCCCACGAGCTGGCCGATTCCGTCCTCAGCGACCACATCAGCGAACTGCACTCGATCTCGAGGCTCCTGATCGAGCATGAGACGATCGACAAGGACCAGTTCGAACGGTTGCTCGCCGGTGAGTCGGAGGACAGTGTCTTCGCGAAGCCGGAGCCGGAGCCGGAGCC
>CAYTCZ010000031.1:32256-34175 GCA_964436315.1 uncultured Gaiellales bacterium
TCGCCGGTGAGTCGGAGGACAGTGTCTTCGCGAAGCCGGAGCCGGAGCCGGAGCCCAAGCAGACCGAACCAGAGCCCCGTCCTTTCCCGTTACCGGGCACGCTCTCACAGCCCGTTCCCCCTGAAGGCACCAGCTATGAGGGGCCGTGACTGGAGTCGCGCTGGCTCTTGATCGGGTCGTCTTCTCGGTCTCGGTCCATAAGACCGCGGACGAGTTCGACCGGGAACGGCACGATCAGCGTACGCGAACGCTCAGAACTCATCTCCAAGACGGTCTGGAGAAACCGAAGCTGCAGAGCGGTTGGGTTCGCGCTCATGACATCGGCAGCGTCCTTCAGCCGCTCGGAGGCCTGGAACTCACCTTCGGCGGCGATTACCTTGCCGCGCCGCTCGCGCTCCGCCTCAGCCTGACGGGCCATCGCCCGCTGCATCCGTGACGGAATCTCGACATCTTTCACCTCGACGATCGAGACCTTGACGCCCCAGGGCGACGTCGCTTCGTCGATGATCTTCTGGAGAAGAGCGTTGAGCTTCTCCCGCTCTCCGAGGAGCTCGTCGAGGACGTGCTGTCCAAGCACGTTCCGCAGCGTCGTCTGAGAGATCTGAGAAGTCGCGACCTGGAAGTTCTCGACTTGGACGATCGCCGGTTCGGGATTGACGATGCGGAAGTAGACGACCGCATTCACCGTCACCGGGACGTTGTCCTTCGTGATCACCTCTTGTGGGGGAACGTTGAGAGTGACGGTGCGCAGATCGGTGCGCACCATCTGGTCGATGATCGGGATGATGAGGAAAAGGCCCGGTCCTTTGGGCGGCGAGCGAAGTCGACCGAGCCGGAAGATGACGCCCCGCTCATATTCCTGAGTGATCCTGATCGACGCGACCGCCAGCACGAGCAAGACGACGAGCACGACGATGACAGAAACGATGGCGGCGGTCATAGCAGACACCGGCGATCCGGCGAGCCCATCGTACTGGCGGACTGAGACCGACCGGGGCCCCGCCTTCCCAAAGGGTCGGAGCGGGACCCCGGTCGGACAGCCTTCGAGTTCTAGGAGCTTACGACGACGCTTGTGGCGTGCGGGCCTTTTTCGCCCTGCTCGGTCTCGAACTCGACCGTGTTACCTTCGGAGAGAGACTTGAAGCCGGTTCCCTCGATGCTCCGCTGGTTCGTCCCACATGACCGCCTGCCTACGATGGCGCCTGAGGCCCACCGGACGTCAGCGAGAGTCGAGCGGGCGCCGGCTAGAGCTTCTTGATCAGGTCTTCCGGTGCCACGGTCCAGTCGCCGGCCCGCCATCGCCGCAGAAGGAGCTCTGACAGAGTCGGCCTCTCCGGCTTCTGCGCTTCCCACTCCGCTCGCCGGCGGGCGGCAACGTGCTCGCTTTTAGACTCGCATAGCCGCAACGCAATCAGAACGTGCCAGGCCACGGTGCATCGCCCGACGCAAAGCGCACCCTCCGGACCGCGAACCTTGATGGCGAGCTTGTCCATCTGAGCCTGTCCGCAGACAGGGCAGAAGGCACATCGGCTCGGTGCGTACCGCGCCCTGGCTCCCGGCAAAGCGGGCGATGATTTGTCGCTGCCGAACTCGTCTCGATTTCCGCCGATAGGCGGCTCTCTGCGCCGTAGCTCACTCCTGACTGGTACTTGCTTGGCGATCACGCCTCCCTGCCTCGACGACGTGCCCAACGAGGAGGGAGCGGGCGACTGACGGGACGACTACAAGTCCCTGCGTCTACGCCGCGGCTCGATCGGCTGATCTCAGTATGACAGGCGCCCCGGGGCCCAGAGATCGCCCAGAAATTCCGCGAGCGTGGCCCCTGAGCGCGCAGACGCACGGCGACCACCGAAGGGATGGGCCAGCGTCGCCGGGCATACACGGAAGAGGGCCGCTCGGCGAGCAGGACTCCGATCGTT
>CAYTCZ010000032.1:0-12969 GCA_964436315.1 uncultured Gaiellales bacterium
CTCACGGCGTACATCGCACCCCGGCGACGAGGAGTCATTATGAAACGAGTTCTAAGAGTCCCCCTCAAAGCCGAGGCTCGCCTTCTCGGCGAGCCTCGGCTGGGGAAGGATGGTCGAAGGCCCGGGCATGCAATCGGGCCCCCGACCCTAGTGTCCCGGTTCGTAAAGTCCCCTACGAACGGGAGCACTGTTCCGCCCAACCGCGCTGGCGATAGCAGTTCGGGCGGAGTTGCAGGCCCCTGGCCGGGGCCGCAATCGGTTGGCGTTACTCCGTCTCATCAGTTGCTCGACGCCCTAGCTCAACTTCGATTGTCTCGCTCACGGATTTGTTCTTCTTGAATCGCCTAACTTCTAGGACTACGGTGTCGCCCGGTTGTCCGGATCGCACGACGTCGACGACATCCTCTGAGGTGGTCATGGCAACACCGTCGATCGCCACGATCACGTCGCCACCGACCCGATAGGTGACCCCGTCCAGAACTATCCGCTCGTCGCCGCCTTTTACGCCCGCTTTGGCGGCCGGTCCGTCCGCGACGGCGTCGGCGACGAGCACGCCCACCTGCGCCGGAAGATTGAAATTCTCGAGGAGCGGCTCGTCGATCGTCTGCAACACCACGCCGAGGTAGGCGTGCTCGACTCGGCCGTGTTCGAGGATCTGAGAGATCACGCCCCTGACGGTGTTGATCGGAACGGCAAAGCCGATACCGAGGTTCCCCTCCGTCAGCCCATCGGTGGCTATCTGTGAGTTGACGCCGATGACTTCGCCCGAGGCGTTCAGCAACGGCCCACCGGAGTTTCCCTTGTTGATGGGCGCGTCCGTCTGAATCACCTTGTCAATCAGGAAGCCGTTGGGAGCCCGGATCTCGCGTTGAAGGGCGCTAACGATGCCGGCCGTGACGGTGCGCTCGAGACCGAATGGATTTCCGATCGCGACAACCGCGTCTCCGACCCGGACCATTTCAGAGTTGCCAAGTGGAAGGGGCGTGAGCGCCTGGGCCGACGCGTCGATCTCGAGCAGCGCCAGATCCGTGGACGGATCAACGCCGACAATCTCCGCACTCATTCGATCGGCCCCGGTGAAGTTGACTTCGACCTCCTCCGCGCCCTGAACCACGTGGTAGTTGGTGATGACGTGGCCTGCCTCGTCGAAGACGAATCCCGAGCCCTCACTCGGAAGCAGCTGCGGCCCAAGGAAGAAGTCATCGGAGACGACGAGTGCCTCAACCTGCACGACCCCGGGCGACGCGCTTCGGTAGATCTCTTGGATCGTGCCTGCGTCACCCTCGCTGTCGAACGACGCGGGCGCCGGAACCGCCTGGCTCTGCACCTCGCGGATCACCGTGGTGGTCCCGCCGTCATCGTCGATCGCCGAGTTGATGCCAACGGCAGCGCCGGCACCGACGAGTCCAGCAAGAATGAGAAGAGCCCCCTGGCGGAAGAGCATGCCCAGACCCGTTATACAACGACGGTCTTAACCCTCCGTTGCGGCGCGTTAAGCGAAGGTTAAGGCCGAAGACCACGCCGAATAGGACCATCCGAGGGTCGGCCCGGGGCCGTGCAATCGACGGCTCCATTTCGATCGTTTAGTGTTCCTTTCCAAGGCCGGGTCTCTGTGGCCGACCTTTCGGAGAGCCCTGTGACCGAGGGTTGAGGCCGTTCGCCGCAGACGGTCTCCGACCCGGCCTTCGTCGCGGCTCTCGGCTGCGTCGGTCGGCACCTGCTCGACGACACGGCGTGAGGTTTCTCGCGTCAAGACCGACGAGCTTCCGTCTCGGCTGCCGGGTTGATGCTGCCGGGTTGATTTCAGACGAGGGGTGCGTCAGAATCGCCTCGTTCGTACCGGGACTGGACGAGTCATGATCAGCCCCGATCGAGCAGACCAACCGAGCAGAGGCCAGGCCGACTTCGGTTGTTTTCGAGCGCTCTGCCTTGGGGTGCCGCTCGGACTCGGTCTTTGGGCAGCCCTCGGCGCTGTGATCTGGCTCTGCGTCTCGTTGGCGTAGCTGAATCCCGAGGCCTAGGCTCGTTGGTTCGACCGCAGCCTGGACCTTCGGTGGGGCTCTCGATGGAAAATCGAGCGAACGTCCCGCGGATCCGCCGCCCGGACAACCGGAGCGGCGTCAATACCCACCAAAGGTCAGTGGCGATTCACCGTTGAGCAAGATTCACGGACACTGAGCGGCTCCTACGGTCAGGTAGATGGCCATGGCCGCTCAGACTCGCGTGCCCGGCGCGTCGACGGGAACCGGATCGATCTCGCCCGAGACGCGTGCGCTGCAGCGAAAGGCACACTCGCTCATCCCGGGCGGCGCGCACACCTATGCGAAGGGCGACGACCAGTATCCGCTATGCGCGCCTCCTTTTCTCGACCGTGGAAGCGGCTGCCGGGTCTGGGATCGAGATGGAAACGAATACATCGAGTACGGCATGGGTCTTCGTGCGGTCACCCTCGGCCACGCTTTCCCCGAGGTCGTCGCAGCTGTCGAGCGGCAGTTGGCTCACGGAACGAACTTCACCCGCCCGTCTTCGCTCGAAGTCCAAACGGCCGAGACGCTCCTCAGCCTCGTCTCCGGTGCAGAGATGGTCAAGTTCTGCAAGGACGGGTCGACCGCAACGACCGCTGCCGTCCGACTCGCGAGGGCGCACACGGGGCGCGACATGATCGCGCTGTGCGGCGACCACCCATTCTTCTCGTACGACGACTGGTTCATTGGGACGACCCCGATGTCAGCTGGCATCCCGCATGACATGCAGGAGACGTCCGTCGAGTTCCGCTACAACGAGGTACAGAGCCTCGAGGAACTGTTTCGCGTCTACCCAGACCGGATCGCTTGCGTAATCCTCGAGCCCGAACGGGAGGTCCCTCCGCAGGGCGATTTCCTGCACGAGGTCCAGCGGCTCTGTCGAGCCAACGGAGCCCTGTTCATCCTCGACGAGATGATCACGGGGTTCCGCTGGAGCCTCGGCGGCGCTCAGACGCTCTACGGCGTGGAACCCGACCTCTCGGCGTTCGGCAAGGCAATGGCGAATGGCTTCGCGGTCTCGGCCTTGGTCGGATCGCGAGAGGTGATGAGCCCGGGTGGTCTCGATCACGATCGTGATCGGGTGTTTCTGCTCTCGACGACGCACGGGGCCGAGACCCATTCGCTCGCAGCCGCCAAGGCGACGATGGACGTCTACCGCGAACGGGGAGTCGTGGAGGTGCTCCGGCGCCGGGGTGAGCAGCTACAGGAGGAAGTCTCGTACCACATCTCCGACCTCGGACTCGAGAAGCACTTTTCCGTGCATGGGCATCCAGCCAACCTCGTCTATGCAACTCATGACGAGACGGGAACTCCGTCACAGGCCTTCCGAACGCTGTTCCTCCAGGAGACGATCCGCAGAGGTCTCATCGCTCCCTCTCTCGTCGTCAGCTTCTCCCACGGCAGTGAGGAGATCGAGCGCACAGCCGCCGCGATTGGTGAAGCACTCGAGGTCTACCGGCGTGCACTCCACGACGGCGTAGAGGCGTACCTCGAGGGGCCGGCCGTGAAACCAGTGTTCCGCCGCAAGGCGTAGAGATGGGATCGCTCGCACGATCTGAGCGGCGGATTGAGCGCGCCGACGGCCGCCCTCCCAGGGAGGTCCTCTCGTGGACGGCAGATGAGGTGTCGCGGGTGGGAGCGGAGATCTACACGCTCATCGAGGATCTGTTTCCACTCAGGCGCAGCCTCACCGGCGATGGTGTGCGTCAGACGCTCGATGTGATCGAGCAGCACATCCCGCTACTGCGGACAGAGGTACCGAGTGGCACCGCGGTCTTCGATTGGATCCTCCCCAAGGAGTGGAATGTCCGCGACGCGTGGATCCGCGACCCGAACGGCCGCCGGATTGTGGATGTCGACGACTCGAGTCTGCACGTTCTCGGTTACAGCACGGCGGTTCATGAACAGCTCGAGCTGAGCGACCTTCGCGAGCACCTGTTTTCCCTTCCTGATCAGCCGGAGCTCATCCCGTTTCGCAATTCGTACTACGAGGAAAGGTGGGGTTTCTGCCTTCCCCACGATCAGCTCTTGGGTCTTGCCGAGGGTCAGTACGAGGTGCTGATCGACTCGACGCTCGAGGATGGTTTTGTCACCTACGCCGAGTGCGTCCTGCCCGGTGCGTCGAGCGACGAAGTACTCATCACGACGAACATCTGCCACCCCGCCCTGGCCAATGACAATCTGTCAGGGATCGGAGTCGCGACCGCTCTTGCCAGACACCTTGGCGAGCGTTCACTTCGCTACACGTATCGGTTCATCTTCAGCCCGGGGACGCTTGGTCCACTCGTCTGGCTGTGGCGGAATGAGGCCCGACTGCCGAAGGTCAAGGCCGGTCTCGTTCTCACATGTCTCGGCGACACAGCCGGCTTCAAGTACAAGCGCTCTCGATCGGGTGCGTCTCTCATCGATCGAGTTGCGGCGACGGCGCTCGGCTCCTCCGGCAAGGAACATGCGATCAGGGCATTCGAGCCGTGGGGCGGCGACGAGCGTCAGTTCTGCTCACCCGGATTCGATCTGCCGGTTGGTGTCCTGACGCGCAGTCCGCCGGGAACGTTCCCCGAGTATCACACGTCGGCAGACAATCTCGACTTCGTCAAGCCTGAGATGCTCGGCGAGTCCTGGGAGCTCTGTCTCTCGATCGCACATATCCTCGAGACGGACTCGATTTTTCGCAGTCGGACGCAGCAGGGAGAGCCACAACTGGGTAGGCGCGGCCTGAGCACTGCGGCAGCCGACCGTGGAATCGACCAGCGAGCGCTCCTTTGGACCCTGAACCTCTCCGACGGTCGGCACAGCATCCTCGACATCGCCGAACGCTCCGGACAGCCCTATGAGGCTCTTCACACGGCGACCGAGTTGCTCGTCGAAGCGGGAGTCCTCGAGCCCGTTTAGCCCCCCGAGGCAGTCCTGGTTGCGTGCGCCAAGCACGCCCGGCGAGCTGCCCCTCCCTCGACCAGCTGAACCCTGCCTGAGAGTCGAGTGCCAACCTCACCTTGACTTCCAAACTGAGTTGGGGGCACCAGTCGGGTGACCCAAACACGTGCGGCTCAATGCATCGCGCCCTCAACGACAGACCGACGCCGATCATTCCGATTCCCGCGGACGCCGAGAGCTCGTCGGAGTCCGGTCTGCCGTCGATCGAGACGACCGCCGCGACGAACGGGACGCCGAGCCCACGCTGCCGGTTCTGTGGTGCGACTCTGACCGAGACGTTCGTCGACCTGGGCATGTCGCCGCTCTGCGAGAGCTTCGTCACCAAAGTCGACCTGGGGAGCCCCGAAATCTTTTACCCATTGCACGTTCGCGTGTGTCTGGAGTGCTTCCTCGTCCAGCTTCCGGCCTTCGTGGAGCCCGACGAGATCTTCACCGAGTACGCCTACTTCGCGTCCTACTCGGATAGCTGGGTACGGCACGCGCAGGAGTACGCGACCGAGATCAGCGAAAGGCTTCAACTCTCGGCGGAGAGGCATGTCATCGAGATAGCGAGTAACGACGGCTACCTGCTGCGGCACTTCGACGCGATGGATATCCCAGTGCTCGGCGTCGAGCCCGCACGGAACGTCGCAGGCACAGCGATCGCCGACGGAATTCCGACAGTCACCGAGTTCTTCGGTGAGGAGCTTGCGCGTGAGCTCGCGCTGTCGCGGCGAGCGGATCTCCTCATCGCAAACAACGTTCTCGCACAAGTTCCCGATTTGAACGACTTCGTGCGAGGTCTCGAGATCCTCCTCGCCGACGACGGCGTCTTGACCGCCGAGTTTCCTCATCTTGGCCGGCTGATCGAAGACAACCAGTTCGACACGATCTACCACGAGCACTTCTCGTACTTCAGCCTGACGACGCTGCGGACGATCTTCGCGCGGCACGGCCTCCGCATCTTTGACGTCGAGCGCCACTCGACTCACGGCGGCTCGCTCCGTGTCTTCGCCTGCCGAGCAGGGAACACGGTCTTCGCCGACCGTGCCAGCGTCTCGGCGGTCCTCGAATCAGAGAGCGCAGCCGGTCTCGACAATCCGATCGGCTACGCCGGCTTCCAGCGGCGGGTCGAAGACGTGAAGCACGCACTCGTCGACTTCCTCATTCAAGCGCGTCGACAGGGACGATCGGTGGCGGGATACGGAGCGCCCGGGAAGGGCAACACGCTTCTCAATTTCTGCGGGATCCGGTCCGACCTACTCCCCTACACCGTCGATCGGAACCCGTACAAACAGGGCCGCTTCTTGCCCGGGACCAGGATTCCGATCTATCATCCGAGCCGGCTCGCAGAGACCAAGCCTGACTACATCCTGCTGCTGCCATGGAATCTCCGGACTGAGCTTGCGACTCAGTTGAACTACGCGCGCAGCTGGGGAGCCGAGCTCGTCGTCCCGATACCAAGCGTCGAGGTCGTGTCCCCATGACCGTCCGGCCGCTCCCCACGAAAGCCGAGCTCGAGGGGCTTCGCCCGTGAAGGTCGTTCTGTTTTGCGGCGGGCAGGGACTTCGAATGCGCGAAGCATCGTGGAGCTTGCCGAAGCCACTCGTCCCCCTGGCGGAAAGGCCGGTCCTCTGGCACATCATGCGGTACTACGCTCACTTCGGGCACCGCGAGTTCGTTCTCTGCCTCGGCTATCGCGGAGAGGCTATCCGCGAGTACTTCCTTGACGGCGGCGAGAAGCTCGGTATTCGCGCCCGTCAGAACGGCTCAGTTGGGGAGAACGCCCGCGCCGACGAGCTCCTCCCCGAGGATATGGAGAACCTCCGAATCACGTGCGTCGACACGGGCGAAGACGCAACGATCGCGGAGCGACTCCTTGCCGTGCGGTCGTATCTCGGCGATGACGACGTCTTCCTTGCGAACTACGGAGACGTACTGACGGACGCGCCGCTCCCGCAAATCATCGAGACGGTGCAAGACGAACGGAAGATCGCGACGTTCTTGCTCGTAAGGCCGACGTACAGCTTCCACGTCGTCACGCTCAGAGACGGCCACCAACTCGTCGAAGCCATCGAGACGAGCGTCGACTCCGGAATCAGAATCAACGGAGGGTACTTCGTCTTTCGGCGCGAGCTCTTCGACTACATCGAGGAGGGAGAAGAGCTCGTCGACGAGCCGTTCCAGAGGCTCATCGCGAATGAGCAACTCCTCGCATATCCATGGGACGGCTTCTGGGCCCCCATGGACACGTTCAAGGACAAGCAAACGCTCGAGGCGCTCGCTCAAGCTGGGAGTGCGCCGTGGAGAGTCTGGGACCTCGAGCGGAGTCCAAATGGGCAGCCAACACCGGTGTGCTGAAGCTCCTCTTCCATCGCCAATCAGACAGACCCTTACGCGTCGTCGCCATTGGCTCGCATGCCGATGATCTGGAGATCGGCTGCGGCGGCACGTTGCTCGCGCTCGCGAAACGGCACCCCTCCCTGGAGGTCCGGTGGATCGTTCTCAGCGCCGATGCGCACCGCGCCGCCGAGGCCCGCGCGAGTGCCGAGTCGCTTCTCGACGGCGCCGACGTCGCCGTCGAGCTCTGCGAGTTTCGAGACGGCTTCTTCCCACACGAAATCGGAGCGATCAAGGAGTTCTTCGAGCAGGTCAAGAAGGGGCCGGATCCCGATCTGATCTTCACGCACTACGGCCGAGACCGCCATCAGGATCATCGGACTGTGTCCGAGCTCACCTGGAACACATTCCGCGATCACCTGATCCTCGAGTACGAAGTACCCAAGTACGACGGAGACTTCGGAACGCCGAATTTCTTCGTCGAGCTCTCGGAAGAAACCTGCCGGCGGAAGGTTGACCACCTGCTCGAGCACTTCGGCTCACAGGCCAACAAGCACTGGTTTACGGAGGACCTCTTCTTCGCGACCCTTCGCATCCGCGGCATGGAGGCTCGCTCCAGAACGCGGTTCGCCGAGGCTTTCTACGCGCGCAAGCTCGTGTGCGGCGCCGCGAGTCTCGGCTCAGGTGCGGAAGAACTCGCGGCGCTCGCCGCCGCAGCTCGTTCGTAGGCTCCCGGCGCGCGACCAGCGCAGTCGGGGAAACCCGCTAACGTGCTAGGAATGAACGATCCCGGCCTCCGGTTGGTGGAGTTCCCCGCCGACGACCCGGCCCGCGCGCGCACGTTCTGGGAAGGGCTTTTGGGCGTTGAGCTCGCAGTCCGGTCGGCGGACGAAGGGCAGGGCTGGCAGACGCGCGGCGGCCAGACTGAGCTCGGCCTCCACCCCCGCGGCCCCGGGCCCGGAGATCGCGTCTCCCTTCCGTATTTCGCCGTCCCGGACCTCGCGGCCGCGATAACCCGCGTGCAGGAGTTAGGCGGCTCGGTAATCCACCCAGGAAATCGCTGGGCGATCTGTCGAGATTCCGAGGGAAGCCCCTTCGGGCTCGCGGCCGACGAACGTAGCGCCGAGTGAGCCGCGACCTTCCAGCTTCGGCTGAGGTCGTGGTCGTGGGGGGCGGTGCAGTTGGAGCCGCGACCACCTTCTACCTAACCGAACTCGGCCTGCACGACGTCGTCCTCATCGAGCGCGAGACACTGAGCTCCGGGTCGACTGGGAAATCAGCAGGTGGCTTTCGCCTGCAGTTCGCCGACGAACTCAACATCCGGATCGCCCTCCGGGCACTCCCGGTCTTCGAGTCATTCTCGGAGCGCTTTGAGACAGACATCGGCCTGGTTCAAGCCGGCTATCTCTTCCTCCTCAGTTCGAAGAAAGACCTTGCTCTGTTTCGAGAAGCCCTCGAGCTTCAAGCCTCGTTGGGCGTCCCGTCACGCGAACTGACGGTGGAGGAGGCCACCGCGCTCGTCCCGCCGCTCGAAAGCGACGGTCTGATTGGTGCGACGTTCTGTCCGAAAGACGGGCACGTGACACCCGAGTCCGTAGTGCTGGGCTTCACGACGGCGGCCGCCCGGCAGGGAGCGACGATCGTGCAGGGAACGGCCGTCAAGGAGGTGGCCCTTCGCGGTACGACTGTGGAGGCCGTCGTCACCGAGCGGGGGAAAGTTGCGACGCACACCGTCGTGTGTGCGGCCGGCCTCTGGTCCAAGGCGCTCGCAGCGACGGCCGGAGTCGAGCTCCCGATCGCACAGGAGGCGCACTGGATGCACTACACACCCCTGGCCGATCCGTTCCCCGACCTCTGCCCTCTGACGATCGACTTCGAGACCGGCTTTTACTTTCATCGCGAGGGTCCAGGACTCGCCTTCGGCGGACGTGAGCAGAGTCTGGAAGAGCTCGCCGCCGTCGCAACCCCACGTGTCCCGGTTCTTGCGAACGCTCCGGTCCAGTCCTCGTGGTGGGGCTATTACGCGGTCAGTCCGGATCACAACGCGATCGTCGGTGAGTCCGCCGAGGCGAGCAGGTTTCTCTACGCAACAGGCTTCTCGGGCCACGGGTTCCAGCAGAGTCCCGTCGTCGGCGAATACCTTGCCGAACTCGTCGTCCGCAACACACCAACCATGGATCTATCTCCCTTCTCACTGGAACGCTTTCAGCTGAACGCACCGAAGGCTGAGAGGTTTGTCGTCTAGACAGGAAATGCGATTGCTGGTCGTCGCGCGGCATGGCGAGTCGGAGCTGAACGAGCAACGCCGCGTAAACGGAGATCCCAAGATTCCCGTGCACCTGAGCGAGCGCGGGGCCGAAGAGGCACAGCTTCTCGGCGAACAGCTGGCCCAACTGCCGCTCGCGGCCGGCATCCATACCCGCTTCGCGCGCACGCGGGAAACAGCCGAAATCGCGCTGGCCGGACGCGACGTTCCTTTGATCGAGGAGCCGCGGCTTGATGACATCGACGTCGGAGAACTCGAGGGTCGCACGATCGACGACTATCGGGTTTGGAAGCGATCCCACAGTCGCGATGATCCGTTTCCCGGAGGCGAGAGTCTGAACGACGCGGCTCGGCGGTACGCCAATGCTTATCAGGCCCTGCTCGGCTCGGAGGAGTCTCCACTCCTCGTCATCTGTCACGAGATTCCCCTTCGCTATCTCGTCAACACCGCCGCGGGGTCGGACGCGCTCGATCGACCGGTATTCAAGATCGCAAACGCGAGGCCCTACTTCTTCTCGCACGACTCCGTACGCCGCGCGGCCGGGCTGATACGGACACTGGCCGCGGCGTCAGGAAGAGCGTAGAGTACCGGCGACCGGGGTGCCGCATTCCGCGGCTGAGATGGGCAGCGGCCCGAACCCGTCGAACCTGATCTGGGTAATTCCAGCGAAGGGAGACGTTTGAGCCCGAAGAAGCGAAGCAGCGAAGCTCCCGCGAGCGAGCCGTGCTGAGCTCCACCGCTGGCGCAATCCTCACAGTCGCCGCGCTGCTCGCTTTCGCGTGGATCGGCATCCGCGCCGCTCGGAACTTCGGCTACCTGGAGCGAGACCGCTACCTGACCGCTCGTGGAACCCAGGGCGCCGGCACCCTCGCGCTTGCGTTCTTCGCCTCTGTGCTCGGGGCATGGATTCTCTTTTCTCCGGCCGAGGTGGGGACGTTCGCAGGCATCCTCGGCGTTGTCGGCTACGCCGTCGGCCAGGCAACCGCGATCGCCGTTTTCGCGTTTCTCGGCCCGGCACTCCGGAGGCGCCTGCCGCACGGAACGACGGCGCTGCAGTTCGTCAAGCGTCGCTACGGGCGCCTCGCGCACGTCTACGTCGGGGGCGTCTCCGTCCTCTACATGTTCGTCTTTCTGACCGCGGAGCTAACGGCGATTGGCGGCGCGGTAGCACTCATCTCGGGTGTCGATCCCGTCGTTCCAATCGTCGCGACTGCCGTCGTCACTGCCGTGTACACGGCCTACGGTGGTCTGCCCGCATCGCTGGCCACCGACCGCTGGCAAGCCTCGCTCATCATGGCGTTGGTCGTCGTCGTCGTGATCGCGGTCGCCGCCGAAGTCTCGGCACCGATCGACCAGGCAGAAGTTGCCGGCCTGACATCGGCAACGCGAGTCGGCGCCGAGATCTTCATCGTCCTGGTCATCGCCATCACGGCTGCCAACCTCTTCCACCAGGGCTTCTGGCAACGGGTCTGGTCGGCGAAAGACAACCAGGCTGTTTCCCGTGGTGCGCTCGGCGGCGCGCTCCTCGTGATCCCGGTTCTCTTCCTGATGGGGCTCGGGGGGATGATCGCTGCAGGAGGAGCCGACCTTGAGAACCCATCAGCTGCACTCTTCAGTCTCATGGACGGACTCCCGAGTCCCGTTCTCGCGCTGGTTGTCGTACTCGCCGTCAGCCTCGTTGCTTCCAGCGTCGACACACTCCAGAACGGCCTGACTGCGACAATCGCCGTCGACATCGCCGGCGAACGGATGCGGCTCTCTGGCGCGCGGGTCGTCACGATTCTCCTCACCGTCCCGGCTGCGGTTCTTGCGGTACAGGAGATCAGTGTCCTGCGACTGTTCCTCGTCGCCGACCTACTTGCGGCAACGATTGCGGTGCCGGTCTTCCTCGGACTGTGGCGACGTGTAACGCCAACGGCCGCGCTCGCCGGCTGCGTCGCAGGTCTCGTGGCTGTCATCGCAGCGGGCTGGATCGACGGCGACGGCATCGCCGACGGTTTTCGGCTGCTGACACTGCCTGGCGGGATCGCGCCGTTGAACGCATTCATCGCCGCAGTCGTGGGCTCGAGCGCCGTCACGGTTGCTCTTTCCGTCGTCGGCCTGGTGAGAGGTCAGCCGCCTCCAGCACCTCGCTGGTGATCCTCCCGCCAAGTAGGCGAGAATCGGCCAGAGAGAGCCCGTGATGCTGGGAATCGTTGGACTCCTCACGCGCGACGTCGTGGACGGCGAAGAGCCGCGGGTTGGTGGTGCCCCCTATTACTGTGGCCGCGCCCTCGCAGCGATCGGGCGGCCAGGCGTCGTCATCACCAAGTACAACTCGGCCGACGCGGCCTTGGCTCGACCGCTGCACGAGCTCGGAGTTCCGGTGATCTGGCGAGACGCGACCGAGACCACCTCGTTCCACCTCCGCTACGTGCAGGATCGTCGCGTTGCCACCATCGACGCGCTCGGAGAGGCGTGGACTCCAGCCGATGTGGCCGAGTGGATCTCGGAGGCGCTCGGGGGAGTCGACTGGGTGCATGCGGGAGCACTCTCGAGAGCTGACTTTCCCCCTGCGACTCTCTCAGCACTCAGCGCCAATCGCCTGCTCTGTTTCGATGGTCAGGGCCTCGTTCGACCCGGGAGAACGGGTGAGGTCGTTCGCGACAGCGCATTCGATGAGAGCATGCTTCGACACGTGGACATCCTCAAGCTGTCGGAGGCCGAGGCCGCAAGCCTCGGCATCGCGCCCGAGCGCCTTCCGGTCCCGGAAGTGATCGTGACCCACGGGGCAGGTGGCGCCAGCGTGTACGCAGGTAGGCGCAGAGAGTTCGTCGGCACCAATGAGTTGGACGTTCGAGATCCGACCGGTGCAGGCGACGCTTTCATCACGGCATATCTTCTCGCTCGTTCTGACGGCGCCGTCCCCGTCGAAGCCGCGAGAACTGCGAACAGACGAACCGGCGAACTCCTCGAGGCATGGCAAGACCGCTGATCGCGCTCGCCGGCTGCGAGGACGCCCTCTATCTCATCGAAATCGGCCGGAGCGCCGACGACGACGCCATTGCGGCGATCCAGGAGGGGAGCGTCGTCGAGCGCTCACATCCGCTTGACCTGGCGCCGTCCTGGGCCGCAGGGAAAGTCTTGGATGTCGCCGCGAGCGGGTCGACGATCGCGGTGCTCCTCGATCGCAAGCCGCCACTCGTCTTCTCATACGATGGGGGAGTGACCTGGCAAGAACGTGGCGCTGGGCTTCCACCCGGAGTATCGGTCGCGCTCGGCGAGAATCCCGATCGCGTCCTCTACGGTGCACGTAACCGCCTCTACATCTCGGGCGACGGCGGACGGTTCTGGCGCGCGCTCGGCGTCGAACTACCGCAGATCCATGATGTCGACTGGGGCTCGTTCGGAATTTAGCCCGACCGCCCCGCGCGCCTCTCGCGCCGC
>CAYTCZ010000032.1:13069-33633 GCA_964436315.1 uncultured Gaiellales bacterium
GCCGGGCTTCGCCCGGCGAGAGCGGCAGCCGTCCAGGGAAGCGAGGGGCTAGCCCGATCTATCCGCGGACCTAGCCTTTTCGGTATATGGGCGGACGGCGTACCATGGGAGGTTGTACGCGCCGGCTGGGCAAGGGGTCTGTCCGGCACGAAGCCGTTGCGGATAGGGAACGAGACACCACGAGGGGTCAGTGGCGACCGACGAGGTCGCGCCTGCGTGGCATTGCCGCAATCCTCGAAGCGACGTCCCTCCCGCCTCCTCCCCCTCCTCGCCGCCACCCTGCTCGCCCTCCTCTTCGCCTCCGTCGCCCAGGCCCAGGTGAGCTTCGGCAAATCGACCCTCTCGGGGGAGAGCTCGGGCTCGGTCACCTCGCTCCAGTTCGGCCCCGACGGGCGCCTCTACGTCGCCTCCCAAAACGGCCAGATCAAGGTCTACTCGGTCGCTCGTAACAGCGCCAACAACTACTCGGTGACCGGCACGGAGACGATCTCTCTCATCCAGTCGATTCCCAACCACAACGACGACGGCTCGCTCAACGGCGGCGTCAATACCCGCCAGGTGACCGGCATCCTGGTCACGGGCTCTGCCGCCAACCCGGTCATCTACGTCTCCTCCTCCGATCCCCGCATCGGCGGCGGGGGAGGCAGTACCAATACCAACCTCGATACCAACTCCGGCGTGCTCTCCCGGCTGACCTGGAATGGCAGCACCTGGCAGAAGCTCGACCTCGTCCGTGGCCTCCCCCGCTCGGAGGAAAACCACTCCTCGAACGGGATGGCGCTCTCCGGCAACACGCTCTACCTGAACCAGGGGGGCCACACCAACCAGGGCGCCCCCTCGAACAACTTCGTCTTCCTGCCCGAGTACGCCCTCTCGGCCGCGATCCTGCAGATCGACCTGGGGGCGATCGGCAACTCGACCTACGACCTGCCCACCCTGGACGACGAGGATCGCCCCGGCAATCCCGATCCCAACGATCCCTTCGGGGGAAACAACGGCAAAAACCAGGCGCTCATCGTCCCCGGCGGGCCGGTGCAGGTCTATGCCCCCGGCTTTCGCAACCCCTACGACCTCGTCCTCACCTCCTTGGGACGGCTGTATACGATCGACAACGGCTCGAACGCCGGCTGGGGCGACGTGCCGATCGCAGAGGGCCCGGGCGGCAACTGCACCAACGGCGTGAACGAACCGGGGACGACCGACCAGGATACGCTCCACTTCGTCTCCGCGGCCGGCTACTACGGCGGCCACCCCAACCCCACGCGGGGAAACAGCGCCAATACCTTCAACCCCTCCAACCCCCAGTCCCCCGTGCCGGCAGAGAACGGGATCGAGTGTGACTACCTCCCGATCGGCTCCCGCGGGGCGCTCACCACCTTTTCCTCCTCGACCAACGGCCTGGCCGAGTACACCGCCTCCAACTTCGCCGGGGCGCTGCAGGGCGATCTTCTCACCGCCAGCTTCGACAACACCATCTACCGGCTGAAGACGAACGGGGCCGGCACCGCCCTGACCCTGAAAGAGGCGCTCTTTTCCTCGGTCGGCTCGACCCCGCTCGATGTGATCGCCCAGCCCGATAGTGGCCCCTTCCCGGGCACGATCTGGGTGGGAAACCACGGTGGTGGCGGGATCATCACCATCTACGAGCCCGCGGATTACGACGGCGGCGGCGGCCCGCCCCCCGACTGCACGGGCGACGACGATCCCGCCCTGGACGAGGACGGGGATGGCTTTTCCAATGCCGATGAGATCGACAACGCCACCAACCCCTGCTCGGCCGCCGACGTCCCTCCCGACTGGGACGGGGACAAGCTCTCGAACCTGAACGATCCCGACGACGACAACGACGGCATCCCCGATACCGCCGATCCGTTCGCGATCGACCCGGGAAACGGCATCTCCCGCACCGTCCCCTTCCACTATTCCTGGGAGAACGACGCCCCTTCCCCCGGCGGGCTCTTGAACCTCGGCTTTACCGGGCTCATGACCAACGGCACGAGCAACTACGAGAGCCTCTTCGACCCCACCAACATGACCGCCGGCGGGGCGGCAGGCGTGACCACCGTCGATGCCGTCCCCGCCGGTGATGCCCTCGCTTCGACCAATACCCAGCAGTACGGCTTCCAGCTCGGCTTCCGCCGACCCAACAACGCCTACAGCGCCCATACCCGCATCCTCGCCCCCTTCGCCGGCATCTCGCCCCAGGACAACCAGTCGATGGGCCTCTTTCTCGGCAGCGGCGATCAGGACAACTACGTGAAGCTCGTCGTCTCGGCCAACGGGGGTACCGGCGGCGTCCACTTCCTGAAGGAAGTGGCGGGCGCCACCAGTAACCAGCTAACCGACACCGTCTCCCTGCCGGGGCCCTCGGCCATCGACCTCTACCTCGAGGTCGATCCGGCCTCAGGAACCGTCCAGCCCTGGTACACGGTCGACGGGGGCCCGAGAGTCAACCTCGGAGGCCCCGTCTCTCTGCCCGGGAACTGGCTCTCTGCCTCCACCCTCGCGGTCGGGATCATCTCCACCTCCGCCGGGCCCGGGCCGCCCTTCTCTGCGACCTGGGATCTGCTCGAGGTGAGCGGAGGCGACCCATCCTCTGGCGGTTCGCCCTCCGCAGAACCCAGGGACGGCTCGATCATCACTGCACCGCTGGCGGATACGCTCGCTCCGCGAGTGCGAGTCCGCAACAAGAGCCTCGCGGTCGGACGGGGACGAAATATCAGAATCCTCCTTCGCTGCCCGAAGCATGAGACTCTCGGCTGCTCAGGCAAGGTCAAGCTCGTCACGCTGAACAAGGTTCCCGCTCGGTTCGTGGCGGCCAAGAAGGCCCGGAAGCTGACGCTTGCGGCGAAGAAGTACTCGATTCCGGGCGGCCAGAACACCGTCGTCAAGATCCGGCTCCACCCCAAGCGCTACAAGGTTGTCCGGAAGCTGAAGAAAGTGCGCGTCCTCGCTATCGTCAATGGCCGGGACGTTGCCGGAAACAAGCGAAAGACGACGAAACCACTCGTGTTGAAGCTGAAGAAACGGGCGACGCGGGCGAGCAGCGCGAGGGGCTAGAAGAGCGTGCGCCGGGCCCGTTCACTCGCAGCCCTGTGTGTGCTGGCGGGCACCGCGGCGGTGCTCACCTTCCTCCTGAGTGGGAACGACTCTCCCCACGCGGGGAGCGGCGCCGGTTCCTGGGAGACGAGGGCCTCGAGCGCGCTGAACCGCCAGGAGGTCTCCTACGTCGCCTCAGGGGGCAAGCTCTACCTGGCCGGGGGAGGGGCGGCGCACGAGGTCTACGACCCCGCCACGAACTCCTGGAGTTTCGTCGCCTCGCTCCCGGTCGACCTCGACCATATCCAGGGCGTAGCCCTGGACGGACGCATCTACTACATCGGCGGTCTGGCCGGCTGGCCGAGCCCGCACGTGAACACCGTCTACATCTACGACCCGGCCACGGACAGCTTCAGCCAGGGCGCGCCGATGCCGGCCGGGCGGGGCCGGGGAGCGGGTGGGGTCGCAACCTACAACGGCAAGATCTACTACGCGGGCGGGCTCCACGACGGCGAGGCGGTCAACTGGTTCGACGTCTACGACCCGGCCACGAACAGCTGGTCTGCCCTCCCGAACATGCCGACCGTACGCGATCACTTCCAGGCCGCGGTCGTAAACGGCCGCTTCTACGCGATCGGGGGGCGGGATACCGACGTCGGTGCCACCACCACCGCCAACGACGTCTACGACTTCGCCACCAATAGCTGGACGGGCGGGCTTGCCCCGCTTCCCACCGCCCGCGGGGGTTTCGCCGCGGCGGTGGTCGGCTCCGAGATCCTCGTCATCGGCGGCGAGACGACCACCGTTGCCCATTCGACCGTCGAGGCCTACAACACCCAGACCAACAGTTGGCGCACCCTCGCCTCGATGCCCACCGCCCGACACGGGATTCAGGGAGCCCAGCTCGGCAATGCGATCTACATCGCAGCCGGCGGTGCCTCTCCCTTCGGTGGCAACCCCACCAAGGTGCATGAAGTGTTGTTCCCCGGCGGAGGTCCGCCTCCGCCTCCGCCTCCACCCGGACCTCCGCCTCCCCCTGGGCCGCCACCGTCCCCTGAGCCGCCACCGCCCCCAGGCGAATCGTCGGACGACACGGTTATTGCCACGCCTCTCGAGGACACCCTCGCTCCACGCGTTCGCGTCCGCGGCAAGAGCCTGACCGTGGGAAAGGGACGGAACATCGAGGTGCTCCTCCGGTGCCCGAAGCATGAGACTCTCGGCTGCTCAGGCAAGGTCAAGCTCGTCACGCTGAACAAGGTTCCCGCTCGGTTCGTGGCGGCCAAGAAGGCCCGGAAGCTGACGCTTGCGGCGAAGAAGTACTCGATTCCGGGCGGCCAGAACACCGTCGTCAAGATCCGGCTCCACCCCAAGCGCTACAGGGTCGTCCGGAAGATGAAGAAGGTTCGGGTCGTCGCGATCGTGAACGGTCGCGATCTGGCGGGAAATAGCCGAAAGACACGTAAACCGCTGGTACTCAAGCTCAAGCAGCCGGCCTCGCGTTCAGCGAACCCGCCGAGCTAAAGTCCAAACTCGCCTCGCGCCACAATCACGGCTGCCCCACCGACTTCGACGGTCTCGACGTGCTCGGCCGATCCGGTCGCACGCGCGTGGAGGGTGCTGGGCCTCCCGATCTCTTCACCCTGGCTGATCTCGATCTCGTCCCCGAATTTGATCTCCTGGTACCTCGCAAGGTGAAGAGCGAGCGGGCCGGCCGCAGAACCGGTGGCCGGATCTTCCCGGACTCCGGCCCCCGGAGCGAACATGCGCGTCTTCCACTCTCGACCGGAGCCGGCAAAGCAGCTGGTCCCCGCGATAGCAATGCCGTGCTCGGCGGTCAGCTCCTCGAGAGCGGCAAAGTCGGGCTCGAGACTCGCGACCGCTTCTGCGCTCTCGAGGGCAACGTAGAGGTGAAGCATCCCGTTGTCGTACAGCTCAACGGGAAGCCGGGAACGCTCGGCTCCGACTGCTTGAAGGAGATGGTCGGCACCGGCGAACTCCGAGACCGACGGAACGGGCTGCCACATCCGGCCGAAGACGATCTTGTTCTCCTCGCGTTCGAGCTCGACTGGGATGACCCCGGCGAGGGTTTCGAGGCGGACGACCGGGAGCTGCAGCGGCCCACCGAGCACGAACGCAGTCCCGAGAATGGGGTGGCCGGCGAAGCGAAGCTCGCTGGCCGGGGTGAAGATCCGAACCCGAGCCTCGGCCTCGGCGCCGGCCGGATAGACGTAGACCGTCTCGCTGAATCCGATCTCCGTTGCAATCGGCTGCAGCAGCTCCTCTGGGATATCCCGCGCGTCGGTGAAAACGGCGAGTTGGTTCCCGGACAACGGCGTGTCTGTGAAGACGTCGACGAAGACGTAGCGGTGGCGGGCCATCCCGCGCCACTCTATCCACGCGGGACGCCCGAGCTAATGGAAGAACGGCTCTCTGAACGCTGGGCCGAGTTCGCGCGGCCCCCACCGATTTCGGATCGCGTCGAGCAGCCCGAGCACACCGGCCCTTGTTGGCCTCAGGTCCATCCGAAGAATGCCCTTGAAGCTGATCGCGCGACGAAGCATCGCGGGATTCTTTGCGACGACCAAGAGCGGGTGTTCGCCGTGGAGTTTGCGGCGAAAGAGCAGCCGGTTTCGGACCAGGTAGTAGGCGGCCTGAGGAGTCTCATAGCCGAGAGTTGATCCTCCCTTATGGAGAACGCTGGCGGTGCACACGAGGCCTAACTCCCAGCCGGCGCGACGAACTCGTTCGGCGAGATCCTCCTCGTCGAAGTAGTGGTAGTACGCCTCGTCGAAGAGTCCGACCTCGGCAAGCGTCTGCCCTCTGACCATGAAACTCGCGCCGCGGATGACGTCGGCGCGGTGCCACGATCCGTTGCCGGAGCATCCGTGACACCGAACAGGTCGTCTCCGCCCATCCTCGATCACAAACGCGGCGTTCCAATCTTCCTTTGTGTCCATACCGAGCTCTCGTGAAACGAACGCTCCGAGTCGAGGGTCGGCCTCCCCGGCCTCGACGAGCGCGCGGAGC
This sequence comes from uncultured Gaiellales bacterium, assembly GCA_964436315.1. Taxonomy (GTDB): domain Bacteria; phylum Actinomycetota; class Thermoleophilia; order Gaiellales; family Gaiellaceae; genus CAYTCZ01. The sequence goes on from CAYTCZ010000032.1 coordinate 19,136, forward strand.
GCGCGCGGCTCCACCGCGGTGTCGTTGTCAAGCAGCCAGACGTACTTTGCGCCCGCCTTTAGAGCGCGTCGCAGGCCCGCGTTGTTTCCGTGCGCGACGCCCGCATTCGTCTCGATCCTCAGGATCTCGAGATCCGGATGGCGATCACGCAGGCGCTCGCCCGAGCCGTCGGTCGATCCGTTGTCGACAACGAGGACTCGATGGTTCTCGTAGTCGAGGTGTTTCAGTGATTCAAGACAGCGCTCGGTGTCTTCGAATCCGTTCCAGTGCAGAACGTTGACGTAGACGAGTGGTGGGCCTTGGTCGCTCACGCCGAGACGCCACCGTCGCGGCCGTCGCCCGACACCAGGACGAGCTTCCGCTCGCTCGGCCATGGCACAAGGTCAGGCCAGGATTGGTCTTTGCTCGAGATAACGGCAACGTCGCCTGGCCAGTCGATGCCGAGCCGAGCGTCGTCCCACCGGATCCCGCGGGCGGCCTTCGCGACGTAGAACTGGTTCATCAGGTAAAAGACTTCGGTGGCAGCGTCGAGAGTGAGGTAGCCATGCGCGAAACCCTCCGGAACGTAGAGCGAGCGTCCATTTGCGGCGGAGAGCTCAACACCGATCCACTCGAGATAGCCCGGTGAGTCTGGTCTCAGATCGACGATGACGTCGTAGATCGATCCGGCGATGCAGCGAACGATCTTCGCTTCTGCGAACGGTGGAAGCTGATAGTGGAGTCCACGTAGCGTTCCCTTCGCCTCGTTGAAAGCCACGCTGGCCTGAGCAATCTCGAACTCGATTCCGGTCGCCTCGAGCTCACGGGCGCAGTACGCGCGCGCGAAGTATCCGCGGCTGTCGTGATGAGGCTCTGACTCGATGATGTAGGAGCCGGGCAGCGCTGTTTCTCTGAAGATCACGTGCCGACCAGACTCCGAGTCGGAAGCGCCCATCGGAGCTCGGCGGTCAGTCGTCCCTCCCGACGCAATTCCTCGAGGGCAACGAGACGAATAAGCCGCGAGCTGTGAAAATTCGGATCGCCAAACCCGGCGTCAGCAAGACCGCCTAAGAGGTCGTCGATTGCTTCTTCGAGTCCGACCTTGGGCTGAGACTCCGGCGCGAGCGACTTGAACAGGTCAAAGCCGACGCGGTAGGAGCGAGGATCCGGCCCACCGTCCGCGGCAAAGACGATCTCCGCACCAGGAACCGCCTCTGCGACCGCCTCGGCGAGTTCCCGGACCTGATAGTTCCACGAGCTGGTCCCGACGTTGAGGACGAGGTGCGGCCCACCCACGGTCGCCGACCGATCGAGCGCCCAGTCAATCGCCCGCGCCATGTCCCTGACGTGGATGAGCGGGCGCCATGGCGTCCCATCACTCAAGATCAGGATTGAGCCGTTCACGAGAGCGGACGCCACGAAATCGTTGAGGACGAGATCGAGACGGATCCGATCGCTGAAGCCACAGGCAGTCGCAAACCGAAGACAGGTCACGGCGAAGTCGTCGTCAGCCAACTCAAGTAGGTCAGCTTCGGCCGCGAGCTTCGACTGCGCGTACGCCGTCAGCGGATCGACCGGCGACTGCTCCGAACGGTGCACGTCCGAGCCAGTTCCGTACACACTGCAGCTCGAGGCGAAGACGAACGATCGGACTCCCTCGTCTCTGGCCTGGCGCGCCAGCTCGATCGAAGCGCGGTGGTTGATCTCCCACGTCGCCTCTGTGAACGCGTTGCCGATTGGGTCGTTGGAGATGGCGGCGAGGTGAACGATCGAATCGATCCCGCGAAAGAAACCGGGCTCGAGACTCCGCACGTCGGCGAAGTGCTGGTTGTCGACTCGGCCTTCGAGGTCGGGAAGACCGGGGGCGCGGCAATGGGCGAAGTAACCGGCATCGAGCCCGGAAAGCCGAATGCCCGGCCGGGTCGCGCGCAAGCGCGCGACCACTTGCGGCCCCACATACCCCATGTTTCCCGTGACAAGCGCTTGCATGCGTCGGTGGGCCTGAGACGGCCAGCGACGCGGCCCCCTCATGGTCCTCGTTACTCATTCTCGGCCTCTGGACGGCCTACGCTCTTTCCGATGGTCCTGTCGAGCCCGGTCTATGGGGTGGGACCTGACCGGTACCGTCATCCGAGGGCATCCGGCAGTCGCGATGCCATCCCGGGGGTATTCTGGAGCTAGTGGCCGCTCCGGTAAATCCCCACTAAATGAAGCTCTTGCTGGTGCGCCACGCGGAGGCAGCAGCTGGGAGCCCGGACGAGCTCAGGCCTCTGACCTCCACCGGCCGGGAGCAGGCGCGCTCGCTGGGAGCCCAGCTGCGCGACTCGGGGTTCGAAGCCGATGCACTCCTGACCAGCCCACTCCTGCGCGCCCGCGAGACCGGGGAACTACTCGGCCGCGAGCTTGACCTCCTGCCCCAAACGGACGAGCGACTGGCACCCGGCGCGGATGCCGGGGGCGTCACAAGCGTTGTCCGTGACCATGGCAACACGGTGATCGCGGTGGCCCACCAGCCCGACTGTTCGCGGATCGCGGCGGCGTTGACCGGCGAGCCGGAGCCGGGATTCCCGCCGGCCGGGAGCATCGCGATACCCCTCGATGGGCCACCCGACGAGCAATGAGTGCGATTCGGGTCCAAGCGCTGCGGAAGTCATACGGCTCGCGAGAAGTCCTCCACGGCCTTCATTTCGACGTCGAGGCCGGCGAGGTCTTCGCGCTCCTGGGGCCAAACGGCGCCGGCAAGACCACCACAGTCGAGATCCTCGAGGGCTATCGGACGCGCGACGGCGGCACCGTCAGCGTGCTCGGACAGGATCCCGAGGATCGGGGCCACGACATGAAGTCGCGCATCGGCATCGTTCTCCAGTCGTCCGCCGTCTATCCCAATCTGACCGTCCTCGAAACGCTCGAGCTCTTCGCCGGCTACTTCCCAAGTTCGCGCGACCCAGACGAGGTCGTCAGCCTCGTTGAACTCGAGGAAAAACGGGACAGTCGAGTGCGCCTACTGTCAGGCGGGCAGAAGCGTCGGCTCGATCTCGGCCTCGCGCTCGTTGGCGACCCTGACCTCATCTTCATGGACGAGCCGACGACCGGCTTCGATCCGGGCGCTCGGCTCAGGGCATGGGAGACGATTCGGGGCCTGCGGGCCCTTGGCAAGACGATCCTGCTCACGACCCACTACATGGAAGAGGCACAGGCCCTGGCCGATCGGATTGCCTTTCTCCGCGCCGGCCATATTGCCGCGATCGGTGCGCCCCGTGATCTGCTCGCCGGAGCCACCGTCGAAATTCGGTACGTCCGTGACGGCGAGGAGGTCGTAATCGATACCGATGATCCGACCAGAACACTCCACGAGCTCACGTCTCAGGCGCTCGCCGACGGGGTCGAGCTCGAGGAAATCGAAGTTCGCCGGCGGACGCTCGAAGACCTGTACCACGAAGTCACGTCCGAGAGCGAGTTCTCGCAGGAGAGAGCGTGACGGTCATGAGTGCTTCGCTCCTCGGGCACGAACTCCGCGCCCAACAACGGATCTTCTGGCGCAACCGTGAAGCCGCGTTCTTCACGTTTGCCCTGCCCCTCATCTTCATCGTCCTCCTCGGCTCGGTATACGGCGACAACGACATCGACGGGGTGAGCGCCGCGACGTACCTGCTCGCCGGGATGATCGGCTACGGAATTGCGGCGACCGCATTCGCCGGCCTCGCGATCTCGATGGTTATTCGACGCGAGTCAGGAGTCCTGAAACGAGTGCGTGGCACTCCGATGCCTACGTCCGCCTACCTCGCCGCCGTGATCGGTTCGGTCTTTGTGGTTCTCGGTATTCAGTTGGGAGGACTTCTCCTGCTCGGCCGCTACGTTGTCGACGCGGACTGGCCGTCCTCATTCGGCATCCTCATCGGCTCGGTGATTCTCGGAACGGCGTCGTTTGCCGCGCTCGGTCTTGCGATCACAGCGGCGATTCGGAGCGACGAAGGCGCATCGGCTGTGGTCAATGCGATCTTCCTCCCGATGGCCTTCATTTCCGGCGTGTTCTTCTCGACGAACACCCTTCCTGACTTCCTCGAAGCAATCTCTCAAATCCTGCCTTTGACGATGCTTCTCGAGCTGATTCGCGCCGCGTTCCTCGACGATGCGTCCACGGCGGAATACGCGGGATCGATCGGCGGTCTGGTCGGCTGGGGCATCTGCGGTCTGGTGGCCGCGATTCGCTGGTTCCGCTGGGAACCACGTTTCGCCTGATCGCTGAGGAGCCGATTCAGCTTGCGCAAACGTCGATCGTGGATGAAGCTTCACCCGGCATGACGACATCTCTTGTCGAAACAGGAGCGTTCTCGGCCCGATGAGCGAGGCTCCCAGCAACGAGCATAGGGGTCTTTCGTGGCTCCGGGTTCCCTCGGACGACGAGATCCCGGACGAGGTCAAGGAGCTCTGGGAATTCCCCCTGGAGAAGATCGGGTTCGTTCCGAACGTGCTTCGCATCTACGCGCTTCGGCCCGCTCACGCTCTCGGCTGGTGGGGACACTACGACGAGCTGCTGCGCGGGGAGTCGGGCCTGACCAAGGCGCAGCGAGAGATGATCGCCGTGGTCGTGTCGACCGCGAACGACTGCCACTACTGAATCACCTCTCACAGCGCCGCGTTGCGGCTGCTCACCAAAGATCCGAAGCTCGCCGACCAGATCGCAGACGACTACCGAGAGGCCGAGCTCGAGCCCCGTGAGCGAGCGATGCTCGACTGGGCAGTCAAGGTCACACATAGTCACGACGAGTGCACCGAGGGAGATCTCGACGCGTTGCGAACGGCGGGCTGGACCGACGAAGACATCTTCGACATGACTGAGACGGCCGCCATGTTCAACCTCACGAATCGCCTTGCCAACGCACTCGGCTGGGTGCCGAACGACGAGTACGAGGATCTCGGGCGTTAGCTGATTGATCGATGAATCGGCTCAATCAGCGAATTGGACGGAGGCCGCTGCACGGCCTCGCGAGACTTTCGATCCCCGAAGCGGCACAAATGGCCGCTTCGGCACTAGCCGGTTCTCGCTAGCCGCGCGCTGACGGCTGCGCTACCCTCAGCCCGATGCGATCCGCCCGGCGTTCTCTTGGCGAACTCGCAGGAAGGGGTTCCCTCCGGATCAAACTTGCGCTTGGTCTGGCGGCTGCGCTTGGCCTCGCGCTCGCGGCCGTTTTCGTATTCGCCACCAACGGCGAGTCAGATGCCGAGGCCGCCTCGCATCCCTGCGGCGGAGATCTACAACGCGACTACGAGTGCTTCGAGGAGTACCTCGTCGAGATCCTCGAGGAGGACGGAGCCGAGGCGTCGCTCGCTCGACTCGACACGCTGAAGGACGAGGACGCCTACGTGCAGTCGCAGTGTCATCAGTTCACGCACTCAATCGGACGCGCCGCCCTCATCGTGTACGGAAGCGTCGGCGCGGCAAACGAGCACGGTGACGGGACGTGCTGGTCAGGTTACTTCCACGGCGTCTTCGAGAAGTACATGATCGGCTTCAGTGACGAAGCGTTGATCGCGGAAATGAACCAAATCTGCCAGCTGGATCCCAACGACCCGTACAACTTCGACTACTACAACTGCGTCCACGGCGTCGGCCACGGCGTCGCCTGGCACGAAGACAACAACGTCTTTGACGCCCTCCCGATCTGCGATGCACTCGAGGGGAGCTGGGAGCAGAACTCCTGCTACTCCGGCGTCTTCATGCAGAACATCATCGTCGACGGGAGGATGCACCAGTCCGTCAACCTGAGAGAAGACGATCCCGTGTACCCGTGTAATGCAGTTGACGACAGGTACAAACGCTCGTGCTACCTCGGCCAGACCTCCTACATCCTGCGTCAGATCGACTACGACTACGCCGAAGGCTTCCGAATCTGCGAGGGGATCGACGCCGACTACGTCGAGACCTGTTACCGGAGCATGGGACGAGACATCAGCGGCAACTCCCATCGCGAAGCGACGAAGGTCGTCGAGCTCTGCTCGCTCGGGCGCCCCGATCTGCAGGATCAGTGCTACGCCGGTGCAGCAAAGAACGCCGTCTACCACGACCACGGCACGGCGAACGCCGACGCGCTCTGCAATCTCGTGCCAGCCCGCTATACGGAGGGGTGCCGCGAGGCACGGGACGAGGCGGCACGCACTCTCTAGTGGTCGCCACGAACCGGCGTAGTTTCGTGCGCGGTCCCGGCATCATTTGAGCCATGGAGAGACTTCGGCTCGCCTGGCTGCTCTCGCTCGCCCTCATGGGCGTCGGTCTCCTTACTGCCCACGGGCTCGCCTACCGGCTCGTCACCCCCGATGCAGGCGAGCGCTCAGAACTGCTCACAGAAACCGGTCACGGCTACCTCGCCGAGTCGACGCTATTCGTCGGCTTGTCCCTCACGGTTGCCCTCTTCGCACTCCTCGGCGCCGTACTCTCAGCTGCCCGTCGGGGTCCAGCCCTCCGGGCGCCGGCGTGGTTCGCGCTCTTTCCAGTACTCGGCTTCCTCGTACTCGAGCATCTCGAGCGGCTTCAGCACACGGGGGTCTTTCCGCTTGACCTGATCACGAATCCGACGTTCGTCGTCGGCCTCGTCCTTCAACTTCCCTTCGCGGCAGCAATCCTTCTTCTCGTTCGAGCACTTCTCGGCGCGGCCGAGACACTGGGCGGGCGACTTGCGCCGTCTCCCAGCAGGCGATGGCACGATGCCTACTCGGACTCGATTCAGCCACAGGACACGTCGCGGCAGGCAGTTCCTGTCGTTGCGCTGAACCGAGCAAAACGCGGGCCTCCTCCTTTCCTGCGCTAGCAGGACGAACGGTTCAGAGCGAGAAGCCCGTCTGGCCTCCCTCGCTCACGGACAACACGAGGAGGTACCGGAGTGAAATTGACACGCGGATGGCGAATCGCGCTCATCGTCGGCGCGGTCGCGATCGCCGCGATTGCTTTCGTTCTTGCACGACCCGGAGGAGACGAGGACGAGCAGCAAGCCGGCGCTGCCACCGACCCAGTAGTGACGGAAACGAACCTCCAGCCCGAAACAGAGCCGACAACCGCGCCGCCCGAGCCGGAGCCATCTGCCCCCGCGCCGGCAGAGACACGCTCACCACAGCCCGCCGAGGCTTCGCCGACGCCCGCATCGCCACCGCCCGAGCCCACTCCAGTCGAGCCGGAGGCAATGCCCGTTCAGCGAATCCGGATCGAAAACCGCGCGCCTGTTGGAGGCATCCAAGAAGTCAACGTGAGCAAGGGCGATCAGGTGAGGTTCAACGTTCTATCCGATCTCCCCGACGAAATTCACCTCCACGGCTACGACATCACGAGAACTACCGGTCCCGGTAATCCTGCTCGATTCCGGTTCACAGCGGATTTCGAGGGTGTCTTTGGGGTCGAGGCCCACGACGCAGGTCACGTGATCGTCGCGCGAGTCGTCGTCGAGCCGTGAGCAAAAGGACCGCGATAGCACTAGGGCTCACCACGGGGGCACTCATCGTCCCCGAGGCAGCCCGTGCGCACGGCCTCGGCGGCCGAGCGGACCTGCCGATCCCGACCTGGCTTTTCGGTTGGGCCGCCGCGGTCGTGCTCATCGTCTCCTTCGTGGCTCTTGCTGCGCTCTGGCCAGAGCCGAAGCTCGACAAGAAGGGCTGGTTCCCGCTCCCGCCCTGGATGAGTCGGATCCTCACGAGCAAGCCAGTTGACATTGCAGCTGGCGCGTTTGGTGTCTCCCTGCTCGGCGTCGCCCTCTGGACCGGTCTTGCCGGTACGCAGAATGTCGTCGAGAACTTCGCGCCGACGTTCATCTACGTCATCTTCTGGCTTGGGCTTCTCCCAGCCAGTGTGTTGTTCGGAAACGTCTTCCGCGCCTTCAACCCGTGGCGCGCAATCGGACGCGCGGTCGGGTGGGTCGCGCGGCAAACGGCCGGCGAATTGCCGGAGCCTCAGCCCTATCCGAACTGGCTCGGCTACTGGCCGGCGGCCGCGGGGCTGCTCGCATTCACCTGGCTGGAGCTGGCGGCGTCAGGCGGCTCGCTTCCGCGCAACCTGGCCGTCGCCACACTCGTCTATTCCGCGTTCGCGTTCCTCGCGATGCTCATCTTCGGAGTCGAGCGGTGGATCGACCGCGGTGAAGCCTTCTCTGTCTACTACTGGCTCTTCTCGCTGCTCTCGCCAGTAGAGACCCGAGGCAAAGAGGTGGGGTTTCGCCGACCGCTGTCGGGCGTCAGCGACTTCGAGGGTCTGCCCGGCTCGGTGGCTCTCCTGGCGGTGATGATCGGAGGGGTCACCTTCGACGGTTTTCAGGAGGGGTCAGTATGGGGAGATGGCCTGCCCGAGTTCTGGGGCTTCTTCAGCAGCCTTGGACTCGACTCGAGCACCGCGAGCGAACTGGCCACAGGAGCCGGACTCATGCTCACGATCCTGATCATCGCGGCATTCTATGAGCTCGGAATCGCCGGAGTCCGAAAGATCGGGGGCGCACTACCGAACCTCGACCGGCGGTTCGTCCACACGCTGATTCCAATCGCCCTCGCCTATCTCGGTGCCCACTACATCACGTTGCTTCTGTTCCAGGGACAGGCAATCGCAGCCCTCGCGTCCGATCCACTGGGCGAGGGATGGAATCTCTTCGGGACAGCCAGTTGGGGGATCGACTTCGGCCTGATCGCGGCGGCCGAGACCTGGTATCTCCAGGTGGCGTTCGTCGTTCTCGGTCACGTGGTCGCGCTGATGCTCGCTCATGACCGCGCCCTGATCCTGTACAGAGGCACGAGCGTCGCCGTGCAATCACAATATTGGATGCTCGCAGTGATGGTTGGCTTCACAAGTCTCGCTCTCTGGCTCCTCTCCCAGGCGAACGCGTGATCCCGCTCGCCCACCATCCAGACTGGACCTCCGGCCTGATCTACGCCGCGCCTGTTCTGCTGGTCGTCGTTCTGTACCTCTTTCACAACCGGCGTGAGAAGCGCAAGCGCCGCGACGAGAGTGGAGTCGGCGGCCGGTGGAGGCAAGCGGGTTGAACGCCTACGTCTGGACGTTCGATCCCTTCGAGCTCATTCCGATTGCGGTCGTCGCCGGTGCATACGCGAAGCGTGTCCACACCCTGAGTTCACGTGATCGGCCGGTCGCGTGGTGGCGTCCGTTCCTTTTCTATTCCGGCTTGCTGGTCGTTCTGATCGCCGTCGTTACGCCGATCGACCACATCGGCGAAGCCGAGCTCTTCTCGGTGCACATGCTCCAGCACGTCCTGCTCGGCGATCTCGCGCCGCTGCTCATCGTCGCTGGACTGACCGGACCGATCCTCCGTCCCCTGCTCGCCCTCCCCGTCCTCGGCCAGTTGCGGATCCTCGCGCATCCGTTCGTCGCCCTTCCTCTCTGGACCATCAATCTCTACCTCTGGCACATCCCGCCGCTGTACGAAGCGGCGGTCGAGTACAGCGCCGTCCATGCGCTCGAACACATCTCGTTCTTCTTCTTCGGCGCGATCATGTGGGCGGCGATCCTCGAGCCACTTCCCGGGCCTGAATGGTTCAGCACCGGCTGGAAGCTCCTCTACATCGGCGTGGTACGGCTCGCTGAGGCGCTTCTCGCCAACGTCTTCATCTGGTCGGGCTCGGCCCTCTACTCGGTCTACGACGACGCGGACGAGCTGTGGGGCGTCGGGCCCGTTCAGGACGTGAATCTCGGCGGAATCGTAATGCTCGGGTACGGCGGACTCATCACCTTAGGAGCCTTCTGCTGGCTGTTCCTCCGCTGGGCGGAAGAGAGCGAGCAGCGCCAGCAGTTGATCGAGCGCGGAGTCGACGAGGCAACCGCGGCACGAGCTGTGCGCTACGGGCGCGCCGACGAGCTCTTCAAGGACCTCCCGCCGCCTGAGTTCCCCACGGCCGCTACCAGGTAGGGAGCTCTAAGAGCCTATCCCGGTAGGTGCGGTGTCGTCGGGGACGGATGAGACCAAGCAGCTCGGCGGGATCGACCGAAGCGCATATCGACAGAGATATGTGCGAGGGCGATCGCGGCGAGATGCGCCGCGTCTCAGCCGCCAGCCGGGGGTGCTGCACCTACCGGGATAGGCTCTAAGTTGGCGAAAGGAGGTTCCGCCGTCGATAGGCGACTTCGAAGCCAGCGCGCAGGATGTTTCGATAGGAGTTGCTCGGCTTCCCGTCGACGATCTCTCCTGTCTCGGTGACGAGCGACTCGCAGCCCGCGGAGACGGCATCGGCGATCCTCCGTTCGAGAAGAGCGCTCTGTGCGCCACGTCGCCTGAACTCAGGAACGGTCGCCGCGAAGCTGACCCAGGCCATGCGTCCGTGGACAAACAGAGCACCCGTTGCCGCCGGTACACCGTCGGCGAAGGCGAGGTAGCAGCGCCAGCCTCGGCGCCCGACGATCGCGGCGAACCAAGCAGCGAGCGCTCTCGGCAAATCGAATCCAGAAACAACGATCTCGCCGAACGCATGTGCGTGATCGGAGCTGACCTCCTCGACACGAAGGTCGGTCTCGATACCACGCGCAGGCTCGACGCCGCGGCGAAACTTCACCCAGGCGTAGTCTTCCGCGAAACCTCTTTCGAGCAGCCGAGAAGCAAGGTCATCCCTCTCGGCCGCGTCACTGACGGCGACGGCGTATTGGACACCCACGTCGGCGTAGAACTCAGCGATCGAGTCGAGCTCCTTGCTTGACGGCGACGCGACCCGTCCGAGCCCGATCACGTGGTTGACGAGCCGCGAGCCAGACATCGCGCCGACGGCACAGCAGATCGCGCCCCGAATCTCCATCGAGCGGATTCCGAACTCTTCGGTAAGCTCGGACGGCGCAGCCTTCCACCAGTCGGAGTAGCCAGCAACCTCAGCGAGCTCGAAATCCGCGGGTTCTGGCTGTGACGCTAGGCCCATTCCATCGGCTCGTAGCCACTCGTCGTCGGTGCCGAGACGATGAGGACCGAGCAAGCATCCTCGGAATCGTTCCGAACGTATCTCATTGGCTTCGGGTCGAGTCTGGCGAATGCGCCTGCGCGGAGGGGGTGCGTCTCGCCGTCGATCACCAGCGTCGCACGCCCGGAAAGGACGATGAAAACCTCCTCCTGGTCTCGATCGAGCTCGTCGTGCTCGGGAATGTCTTCTCCGGGCGCGAGGTGGATGACGTTCATCCCGAACGACTTGATGCCAAGAGACTTTCGGGCGAGACACCACTTGTCTCCTGCGTGCTCGAAATCGTCGCATTCACAGATGGTGAAGCCGTCTCCTCTAAGAATCCGTTCGGCGGACTGTCGGTTCATCTGTCAACTCCTCCCTTGGGACCGGCACCGGCCACGACTCCCGTCTGCGCGCCGCCTCCCGGTCGAGCGGTGATTGGTGGGCGGATTACAGGGCAGCTCGAAACTTAGCGCGCGAACGAACGCGTATGGAGGAGACGGCGCCGCTTCGAAGAACGGTGATCCAGAGGCACATCACGTGGGGGCAAACGGGACACCAGAATGGTTCTTCCAAATCGTCGGGAGACCGACGGGTGGAGTAGATCGGCGAGGTCGCGGACAAGATGTCTGGTTCGGGGAACTCTTCAGCGGCGCCTGGCGCGTCTACACACGCCAGGCTCGCGGCTGGATTCCGGCGTCGGCGGTCCTCTATGTCGTTCCGGCCCTCATCGCAGGTCTCGCTTCGCTCGCAGACGCTTCGTGGGCCAGAGGCATCGTCTACGCGATCCTGGTCGCCACAACGTCACTCCTCACAGCCACGTGTGCCCGCCAACTCGCCGAGGGAGACCCGCTCGAGCAAACGATCGAGCTGGGCCCGCGCTCCGCGGGGCTTCTCGTTCGTGTGCGTGGTCTCGCACTAATCGCGGTCGTCGCGGGGATCGGGGTAGCGGTAGGAGTCGGTTTCCTCCTGCGCGTCGTGCCGGCCATCGTGCTGATCGCCTACCTCGGCCTTGCTGCGCCGGCAATCGCGCTCGAGGCTGGAGGAGCCGCCGCCGCTTTTCGGCGCAGCGCGTCGCTGCCAGCGAAGAACGTTCTCGGCATGCTCGGCACCTCGGCCGTCATCGCCCTCCTTGCTGCCGGCTCTTTCGCGATCGTTTCGTTTCTGACCGCGCCGCTTCACGATGTGGTAGCTGCGGTCATAGCGCCGCTCGTCGTCGGCGCAGTCGTAGCACCGTACGTCGCGGTGGCACTCACACTCGTGTACTTCACCCGCACCGAGGAGGTCAAGCTGACGCTGGCACCTCTCGCCCGACGGTTCCGTCGCCGGAGATGGTCTGGAACGTCGACGCAGCCAACCAATGCCCAGCCAAACCGGGAGTCACTCGTCACCATCGATTCCGTGGTCGAGTTGATCGCGAATTCTCCTACGACCCTCGCTGAAGACGAGTCCGACCACCGACCAAGAGTCGCTACCCGGCGCGACCTCCGCACGCGCTACACCTTCACCCCGTAACGGCCGAGGCGTGCCGCCAGACCTGCGTCACCGGGGAAGTACTCGAACGGGCCGAGTTATTCGGGCTCGAATCGTCCGCCGAGATGGGTTGCGAGGAAGCGCTCGGCGGCCGCATAGAAGCGAAGGCGGTTCTCGGGCTTGGCAAAGCCGTGGCCTTCGTCTTCAAACAGCATGTATTGGTGCTCGATGCCCTTCTCTCGCATCGCCGCGACGATCTGCTCAGACTCCGACTGCTTGACACGTGGGTCGTTGGCGCCCTGCGCAATAAGGATCGGAATGCTGATGTTTTCGACTCTCGAGAGCGGCGAACGCTCCCAGAGAAACTCGCGTTCCGTCTCGGGGTTGCCGACGCGTTCCCGAAACTGTGCGAGTAGCGGCTTCCAATACGGGGGAATCGACTCGATCAGAGTGTTCAAGTTCGACGGCCCGACGATGTCGACCGCACAGCGAAAGATGTCAGGCGTGAATGTCGCGCCAACCAGGGCTGCATATCCGCCGTACGAACCGCCGAAGATCGCGATGCGATCGGGGTCGGCCCAGCCCCGACCGACGACCTCGTCGACCGCGTCGATGAGGTCGTCGTGCATCTTGGCTCCCCATTCACGGTCGCCGGCGTTCACGAAGTGCTTGCCGTAGCCGGTCGATCCTCTGTAGTTGACCTGGACGCAGAGATAGCCGCGATTCGCGAACCACTGGGCGGATGGGTCGAAACCCCACGAGTCGCGAGCCCACGGCCCGCCGTGAACATTGAGTACGGCGGGCAGCGCGTTGTGCCCGACTCCGCGCGGGAACGTCGCGTACCCGTGAATCGAAAGGCCGTCTCGAGCCTCGAAGCTGAACGGCTCCATCGGAGCGAGCGTGTAGTTGGATAACGCGGGCTGGTGCTCGAAGAGGAACGTCGCGTCTCCCGTGCTTCGATCGTAGATGTAGTGGGGATAGGGTCCGTCGTCCTTGGTAAAGGCAACGAGCCATAATTGATCACGGTCGTCGTGGCCCGAGAGAGCAAAATCCCCCTCGTCTAGGGAACGCACGCGCTCGACGTCGGCCTCGATGTCTGGATCGAGCACCCTGTACTCGGCGCGGTCTTTCAGGAAGACCGCTAACTGTGGAGTGTGTTTGTCCGGATGCGTCCGAACCGAGACGACGTCGAAGGCCGGATCTTCGGCGATCACCGATGCCTGGCCATTCGCGATGTCCAGCCGAACGAGCCGGCCCGCGTTGGCATCAACCGAGCTGACCGCGAACAGACTCTTGCCGTCCTCGCTGAAACCAACCGGCGTCGTTGTCAGTGCGTCCTCCTGGCTCGCCTCGAGAAGGGGCTGCCAGTCAGAGTTGGCGCCGTCACGGACGTGAAGTACGAGCCCGCCGTCCTCGCACGCCTCAACGCCAGCCCTCACCTGCAACTCAGCATCGGCGACGAAGCCGACGAACCCCGGGTTGTCGACGATCTTCTCGAGCCCTCCCGAGGCAAGGTCGAGGCGATACACGTCGTGCAGTTCAGGGTTGTCCTTGTTCAGACCAACCAGAACCTCGTTCGGGAACCGTTTGTCGACGGCCTCGATTCTCGCCTGAACCCCGTCGAACGGCGTGAGATCACGATCCTCACGGGTCTCGACGTCGACGGCGTGAAGCCGCCAGTTCTCGTCGCCCCCCTCATCTTGGATGTAGAGGAGGTGGCGGTTGTCGTGGGCCCAGAAGTACGTCCGGACTCCCCTGTCTCGGTCGCGAGTCACGCATTCGGATTCGTCCGAGCCAACCGTTCCGAGCCAGATATTCAGAACGCCGTCGTCAGGCGCGATCCACGACAGGCGTGAGCCGTCTGGCGAGATGCCCGGTGAGGTCCGCTCGGGATTGCCGAACAGCACCTCTCGCGGAACGAGGGGGATCTCCTCCACTGGCCCGCAAGTGATATCAAGACCGGTTGAAAATCCGCGTCAACAGCGGTGCGCCGCGACTGTTCGACCATTCGTCACTCAACGGCCACCCCCCGATTCATGGGCTACATCCTCGGCTCGCCAGCGCCGATCGGAGCACTCGGCGATCTGCTCGCGGCAGCGGTCAATCCAAATGTCGGCGGTTGGCCCCTTGCGCCGATCGCC
>CAYTCZ010000033.1:0-33210 GCA_964436315.1 uncultured Gaiellales bacterium
AGAGCCGGTACCCGTCTGCGTCCGCGAACGGCATGCGGGCCCGAGTCTAACCGACCTGTGTCTGACCGTCCGAGCCGCCGCGACGAAGGAGAACCTCGACTCCGTGCACAGCCGTGCTCTCACCCATGTCGGATTTCTCGCCCCCGTTGAGCGCGTTCACGTTGGCCCCCGCGTCTTCTCGCTTGGGCCACCGCCCCTTCTCTGCGAGGGCGACGCCGCGCGGGATCGAGTCCGAAATCGCGAGGCGGAGCGCCAGACGCCCGGTCTCGTTCTCGAGAACGACCTGGTCGCTCTCGGCGAGCCCGCGTGCCTCGGCCTCGGCGGGATGAATTGTCACCGACGGGCTGCCGATTCGCTTCGCCACCTTCGGGTCATTCGCGAAACTATCGTTCAGCAGCCACGGGGACGCGGGCGACAGAAGTCGAAGCCGTGTTCCGGCCGGACGCTCGTCGACGCGCGGCTGCGCGGTGCGCGGATGACCATCCTGCTCAGCCGCGTCCGATGCGAGCTCGATCTTGCCGCTTGGTGTCGGGAAGCGAAGATCTGGGAACTGAATCACCGGTTCGCGCGAGATCGCGACCGTGCCTTTTGAAGCAAGGGAGGCGAATGTCTCGCCCGTGTTGCCCGAATCGAGGACTCTCGTGATCATGACCTCGTCCTCCTCGAAGAGTTCTGGCTCGGCGAACCCCATTGCACGGGCGAGCCGGCGGAAGATCTCTTGATTTGGTAGCGCTTCGCCCGGCGGTTCGACTGCCTTCACCTGCGCTCCAAGCGTGAGGTGGAAGTAGGAGCTAACGAGGTCGTCGAACTCGAGGAAACTCGCAGCCGGAAGGACGATGTCGGCGAGGTCCGTCGTGTCGGTCGGGAAGATATCGATCGCGACGCTGAAGAGATCTTCGCGTTCGAGGGCTCTGCGCAGGCGTCGCTGCTCTGGATTCGACGCAGCGATATTGATGTTCCATGCGAAGAGAGCGCGCGATTGGGTCGAGTCCTCGAGACGGGGCGCAAGATCCATCTGGCTGACGCTGGGCGGTGCATCTTCGAGAAGATGCGAGCCCTCGAGGTAGGCGCTGTCAACCCCACGCGAGCCACTGCCGTTCAAGTAGAGGAACCCTGATCCGGGTCGCCCGAGGTTTCCGGTAGCGGCGGGAAGCAGCGAGCATGCTCGGATGACATTTCCGCCAGTACGCTGACGCTGGAGGCCCTGTCCGAGCCAGAGGAGCGAGGGTGCGCTGCCGTATAGCCGAGCGGTCTCCACGATGTCCGTAGCCGGGACGCCCGTCTTTTCCTCACCCCACTCAGGCGTACAGTCATCAAGCAGAGCTTCAACCTCGGGCCAGCCGACGGTGTGGGCTTCTATGAACGATCGGTCCACCAGGCCATCGCTGCGAATGGCGTGGAGCAGGGAAAATGCAAGCGCGGCATCGCTGCCCGGAAACGGCTGGAGATGGAGGTCAGCGATCTCGGCCGTTGGCGTGCGGATCGGATCGACCACGATGACCTTTCCGGGTGCCTCTGGAAGCCAATGGTCGTGGGCGTGTGGAGCTGAGGCTGACGGGTTTGCGCCCCAGACGATGATGCAAGCGGCGTCCCGTGCAGTCCGTGGATCGAAGCCGACCGTCGACGTTCCGAAGACGTAGCCGAGGCCTGCATGGCCAGCGTCGTTACAGATCGTGTCGGGCGATACCTCGGTTGCGCCGAGCCGGTTGAAGAACCGCATCGGGAACTTGCACGCGATCAGCGACAGAGTTCCCGAGTAGTGGGTGTTCAGCACCGCCGCTGGACCTGAGGTATTGATGATCTCGTCTAAGCGTCCTGCAATCTCCTGCTCGGCTTCAGGCCAGGTGATCCTCTCGAAAGCGCCGGTGCCTTTGGGCCCGGTTCGCCGAAGCGGATGCGTCAAGCGCACGTTCGGGTCGAGCCACACTCCGTTGTACCCGATCGAGCACTTCCGGCACAGCTGACCGCGGGCGACTGAGTGGTCCGGATCGCCGCGGACGTGGACGATCGACCCGGCGCGCGTTCGAACCTGCATCCCGCATGCGTCGTAACAGTCGCGAGGACACGTTGTCAGGACGACACGGTCGCTGTTCTCCATGCCGGCAATGATCCTATCGAGGGCCCGTCGGCACAGGCGTCTGACGCAGTCGAGCTGAGTCTGTGAGTTATCTGCGACGCCGTCGGCGAGATTCCGTAACCTGGAAGCGTGCGCTCGAGGTTCGCCGTCGTTTCGGTCGTCGTTCTGCTGGTCGCGCTGGGGGGTGCGACGCACGCTCTTGCTGTACCGTCGGCGCCGGACAAGGTCAAGCTGAGGCTGAGGCAGGTAGCTTCGGGCTTTAGCTCACCCGTCCATCTCGGCGCGCCGACCGCCGAGAAGAAGCGACTCTACGTTGTCGAACAAGCAGGCGTAATCTGGATGATCGAGAACGGGAAACGTCGGAACACGCCGTTTCTCGATATTCGCAACATCGTCGGGAGTGGCGGGAACGAGCAGGGGCTCCTCTCGGTTGCCTTCCATCCGAAGTACGGACAGAATCGGAAACTCTACGTCAACTACACGGACACCCGGGGAAACACGAGGGTTGTCGAATACCGATCTAAAGGCAGGCGTGTTCTGCTCAAGACGAGGCGCCAACGGCTGCGTGTCCCTCAGTTTGCGTCGAACCACAACGGCGGCCAAGTTGCCTTCGGCCCCGACGGCTTCCTCTACGTCGGCATGGGTGATGGCGGCGGCGGCGGGGATCCCGGGAATCACGGCCAGAATCCACGAACCCGTCTCGGCACGCTGCTGAAGCGCAACGTGGACAACCCGAAAGCGAAGTGGAAGACCGTCGCCTACGGGCTCAGGAACCCGTGGCGATTCTCGTTCGATCGGGAGAAGGGGCATCTGTACATCGCTGACGTAGGACAGAATGCCTTCGAGGAGATCAACTTCACTCCGAAATCAAGCCCCGGGCTCGAAAACTACGGATGGGACGTTTTCGAGGGGAACGCCCAGTTCGAGTCGAAACGTCTAAACGCGCTCGGGAAACGTGTCAACCCTGTTGTCGTCTATCCGCACTCTCAAGGGTGCTCGGTCACCGGCGGTTTCGCGTACCGGGGGAAGGATCTCCCGGCCGTGCGTGGTCGCTACTTCTACGGCGACTTCTGCACCGGGACGATCTGGAGCTTCCGGATCAAGAATGGAAAGGCGACCACCTTGAGGACTGAGCCCTTCCGGGTCGGGCAGCTGACGTCCTTCGGCGAGGATGGACGAGGCGAGCTCTACCTGGTCTCGCGCGGCGGAACGATCTTCAAGCTCGTAGCCGGCGGGTAGGCTCGCGGGCGCGCAGGGGCGCGAGGGATGTCGAGCAGGAGTTATCTCGACTGGGTTCCGAGAGACCAGCGGCTTCGTGCAGCGCTTGCACGAGGTACGCGTTCCTTCAATAACGGTGACTTCGTCGCGGCCTACCGTGCATTCGGTTACGCAGCCCTCGTTGCTGAGAACGACGACCTCGGGTTCGTGCGGGGTCTTCGCCACGCAGCCGCGGCCGGAGTGAAGCGGCGGAGAGGTGACGAGCGAGGGGCTGAACGACAGGTGCGGCACGCGGAACGCCGCCTGGCCGCGTACCGGCCCGTCTATCGCGACGTGGACGTCGATGCGGTGCTGGCAGCGGCACGCGAATAGGGCCAAGAACTCGTCACACTGAACCCAATGCTCCGGACCGCGCTGTAGGGTGCGGCCTTTCTGCCTCGGGGAAAGGTTGATCACCGGAGACGGTGCGAGCCGAAGCGAGCACTGGCGCTTCTTCCCTAGAGATTCTCGGCACGAGCCGAGAATCTCTAGGTCTTGCTCGCGACCGTTCCTTCGTCCTCGCTCGAGATACGCGCGACCTCGTCCTTTGGCGCGACGCGCCAGAACGTGTCTGCGGTCTCATCCCACTCGGCGAGGATCTCGGCCGCGCGACGCGACCCCGTGTATTGGTGGTGCCGCTCGATGAGCTCTCGCAGGCGAGTCGCCTCGGAGCCCCGGAGCCGCTGAGCCTTGACGAGCTGCTCATTGACGCGGAGCGGCAGCACTCCGTGAGGATCGAAGACGAAGGCCTCACCGCCTGACATGCCGGCGCCGAGGTTCGTCCCAGTCTCTCCGAGGACGACGACGGTACCGGCTGTCATGTACTCACAGGGATGGCCCCCCGTCCCTTCGACGACCGCAGTCGCCCCGGACATGCGGATAGCGAACCGCTCGCCGGCGCTTCCCGCGCAGAACAGCTCGCCGCCCGTCGCTCCGTACAGGCACGTGTTACCGATGAGAACCGGCTCACCCGCGTCGTTGTCCGGCGGAACGACGACGATCCGACCACCGTTCATACTCTTGCCGACGTAGTCGTTCGCCTCGCCGTGGAGGGTGAGCTCGACGCCGTCGGCGAGGAACGCGCCGAAGCTCTGGCCTGCGACGCCCGTGAAGCTCGCGTGCACCGTCCCGGGCGGACCGTTTGCGCCGAAGTCCTTCCCGATTCGTCCGGAGAGCAACGCGCCAACCGTGCGATCTCGGTTGCTAATGGGGTACTCGAGCCGAACATCGTCGCCCGTCTCGAGAGCGCGCCGAGCGTCGGTGGCGAGCCGGTCGCCCAACTCGTGACCGGTCGGTAGGAGTGGTTCATGTCCGACGTGGCGTGGGGGTCCATCGTCGACTCGACGTAGCAACGGCGAGAGATCAAGGAGATCTGACCGAGGATCCCCCGTCTGTCGGCGCCGGAGCAGATCGACACGTCCGACGGCCTCGTCCAGGCTGCGAAGTCCGAGCAGGGCCAGATAGCCACGAATCTCCTCGGCGACGAAGCGCAGATACGCCTCGACGCTCTCCGGGGTTGCCTCGAACTTCTCCCTGAGCTCGGGCTTCTGAGTCGCGATTCCCACCGGACATGTGTCCATGTGACACGTGCGAACCATCAGACAGCCTTCCGCGAGCAGAAGTGAGGTACCAAAGCTCACCTCGTCGGCGCCGAGAAGAGCAGCCATGATGACGTCGCGGCCGGTTTTGAAGCCACCGTCGACGCGCAGTCTCACGCGACCGCGGAGGCCATTTTCCATGAGCGCCTGCTGCGTTTCGGCAAGACCGATCTCCCAGGGTGCACCGGCGTTCTTGATAGACGAGAGAGGGCTTGCTCCGGTACCGCCGTCGCAGCCTGCCACATGTACGACATCGGCCAACGCTTTCACGCAGCCGGAGGCTACGAGTCCAACCCCGGCCTCGGCGACGAGTTTCACCGAGATGTCGGCGGCAGGGTTGACTTGCTTCAGGTCGAAGATGAGCTGAGCGAGATCCTCGATTGAATAGATGTCATGGTGCGGGGGCGGCGAGATCAACGCGACTCCGGGCTGCGTGTGTCGGAGCCGGGCTATCTCCTCGGATACCTTGTGTCCAGGTAGCTGACCACCCTCGCCAGGCTTCGAGCCCTGCGCGATCTTGATCTGCAGCTCGTCGGCGTACGCAGCGTACTCCGGCGTTACGCCAAAGCGTCCAGAAGCGATCTGCTTGATACGACAATTCTTCTCGGTTCGGTAGCGAGCCGGATCCTCTCCGCCCTCGCCGGAGTTCGCCTTCCCCCCGACCCGGTTCAGGGCGACCGCGATGAGCTCGTGAGCCTCGGCGGAAAGCGCTCCATGAGACATTGCACCGCCTGAGAACCGCGGTGTGATGGCCTCGATTGGCTCAACCTCGCGCAGCGGGATCGGGGCAGCCGCGGCGACGAGTTCGAGAAGATCTCGAGGCTCCATCGGCGGTCGACCGTTCACCAGCTCAGCGAACTTCGCGTACAAGTCCGAGTGAGCACCGTTCGTGACCGCACCGCGGAGTGCGTGGGCCGCGGCGACCTCGTGCATCGCATCGACGACCTCTGGACTTGTCGCGTGCTCCTCGCCGCCCTTCCTGAACTTGACGTAGCCCGGATTCTCAAGTTTCGGAGACTCGGCGAGGCTGTCGCGGTGTCGGGCGAGGATGTCTTCTTCGAGTTCCGCAAATCCGATTCCCTCGACCGGGCACGGAGTCCCGCGGAATGCGCGGTCAATGACGTCCTGCGACAGGCCGACGGCCTCGAATGTCT
Source organism: uncultured Gaiellales bacterium (assembly GCA_964436315.1). Taxonomy (GTDB): domain Bacteria; phylum Actinomycetota; class Thermoleophilia; order Gaiellales; family Gaiellaceae; genus CAYTCZ01. Next base: position 6,087 of record CAYTCZ010000033.1, read on the forward strand.
GAGCGCCGCAGTAGCTCGCAACGTCAGCGATTCCCATCTTCGACATGATCTTCAGGACGCCGTCTTCGATCGCTGTTCGGAACCGAACCTGCGCTTCGGCCGGTGACGGATGATCGCCGCCGATCTTGTCCGCTTCCGCCATCGCTGCGAGCGTCTGAAGCGCGAGCCGGGGACAAATAGCCTCCGCTCCATAGCCGAGCAGACACGCGAAGTGGTGTGTCTCTCGAGGCTCGTTGCTATCGACGATCAGCGTTGCGAGCGTCCGCAGTCCCGTCTCGACAAGCCGATGATGGACGACTCCGGTCGCGAGGAGGATGGGGATCGGCGCCCTTCGGGGACTGACCGCCGTGTCGGAGATGAGGAGGATGCCGCCGCCACCGCGGATTGCGCGCTCCGCCTCGCGTGCCAGGCGGTCACATGCGGCTGTCAGTCCTTCTTTTTCAGTGAACGTCGCGTTAAGTCGGATGAAGCCAAGCTCGTTCAGAGCGTTTGGAAACAGGAAGAAGCTCTCGAGTTCGATGCCATGGGCGACCTCTGGTCCCTCGGAGAGGATTGGGGAGCGGTCGCCGAGCAAGGTTCGCAGCGAAAAGACGAAGCGCTCTCGCAGGTGGTCGATCGCTGGGTTCGTGACCTGAGCGAACCGCTGCTTGAAGTAACTGAAAAGTGGTCTGGCCCGGTTTGCGAGCGGGCCGAGGGCCGTGTCGTCACCCATCGAATACGTGGGTTCGTGCGCGTGCGAGGCAATCGGTCGCAAGATCTGCATGATCTCCTCGCGCGTGACTCCGTACATCACCTGTTTGGAGGTGAGATCCTTCGTTGGGGGATCCACGGGGGTCCCGGTTGAGCCGGGTACCAGGCCATCTCGGAGCCAGCGGCCATACGGCCGTTTCAGCGCAAGCCGTTCCTTGATCCGACCGTCCAATTCGACGCCGGCATCGGGATCGACAGCGATCGTCTCGCCTGAAGAGAGCTTCCCGCGTGTGACGGTCCCTCGTCCGTCGACGGAAACGGCCCCCGCTTCGCTGCAGCAATAGACCAGTCCGTCCTCGCAGATTCCGTACCGGAGTGGACGGAGCCCATTTCGGTCGAGCGTCGCGCCAGCGACGCGGCCGTCGGTGTAGATAACAGCGGCGGGGCCGTCCCACGGCTCAATCAACCCGGCGTGATACCGATAGAACTGGCGGACTGCCGGGTTGAGCTCTTCATTCCCTTCCCACGCAGGCGGGATCAGCATGGTGATGCCGTGGCGGACATCTCGACCACCCCGAACAAGCAACTCCAGCATGTTGTCGAGCATCCCCGAGTCTGAAGCGTGCTCGTCGATGACGGGTCGGAGGAGTTCATCGAGGTCAGAGCCGAGACGACCTTCGCGCGCGCGCATCCAGTTGACGTTGCCCTCGATGGCGTTGATCTCGCCGTTGTGGCAGAGCAGACGAAACGGCTGTGCGCGCTCCCACGACGGAGTTGTGTTGGTGGAAAACCGCTGGTGGAACACGCCGAACGAAATCCTGTGATCAGGATCTTCGAGGTCGGGGTAGAAGGCCGCCAGCTGATCCGCGGCGCACAGCGCCTTGTACGTCACGGTACGGAACGACAGTGACGGAAGATAGAGCTCGTGGCCGTTGCCGCTGGCTCGCTCTGCACGTCTACGTGCCACGTATGCGCGCCACTCGAGCTCCTGATCGTCCTTGACATCCTTCGGCGGTGCGAGCACTGCCTGGTCGATCGCTGGCGCCCGTCGGCGTGCCTCGGGTCCGAGCGCCCCGTGATTGACGGGCACATCCCGCCATTCGGCAAGGGCGATCCCTTCGGCAGCGCAGGCTTCTTCAACGATCTGGCGAGCGCCCTCCTCGCGTGAGAAGACCATTGCCAAACCGTGCCCTTTCGGCACGAGAAAGGGGGACAGCGGGAGAATAACCCCCGCCCCGTCGCCCGTCTTCTTGTCGGCCGCGAACGCTCCGCGATGGGTCACGTTGCACAGTCCTTCGAGCACCGCATCGAGGATCTCGCGGCTTGCGCCGCCGCCAGCATCGGCGACGAAACCGATACCGCACGCGTCGCGCTCGCTCGTTCTGTCGTGGAGGACTTTCTCGGTCACTGTTTCCGTCGATCTCTTGTAGGGGCTTTTGTCACGTCCCGGCCGAAGTGGGTTGAGTACGGCGCTGTTAGTTCGAGCGCCCGCGCGCGACCGACGAAGTTGGGATGGTTGCGAACGTCTCGCGCGCCATGAGAACTCGCGACAGTATGCCCGAATTCCCTGGAAGTCAAGGTGTTTGACCAGATCTTCACTGCGCAGAAACGTTGTGTTTGAACGCGCAGGGTCTTGACACGGTCGGACGGTATGCCCACACTGTCCTGGTTATGGGTCGTCGGGCCATCTTCGTTCGGATTGTCCCCTTCGGGGGACTTGTGCGCGGCCTCGACAACCCAATCCTTGCTATCCCCCGCTAGGGGGATCGGTGAGAGAACGCGCTCGCAGGCGCACGAGATGAGACGGGGGTCGCCCGAGATGTCCCGTTCGGCACGGACGGAGTTGGATGGAATGAATGTCACAGAGAGCACAAAAGTGGAGGTAGCTGGTTCGCGAGACCGCCGCGCAGTCCTGCCGTCGAGCCCGCGTCGCCGTAGCGTGTACGAGCTTCGAGCGGACGTTCGGCGAGCGAGTCCCCACGGAGTACGGCAATGAGGCGGTACGTGGTCGCATGCCTCGCCGGTGACGGGATCGGCCCTGAAATCATGGCGGAGGCGAGCAAGACTCTCGCCGAAGTCTCACGACTCCACGGCTTCCAGATTGAGGAGCGGCACGTGCCGTTTGGGGGTGACGCGGTGCGGCGTTACGGTCGCTCGCTCCCAGCCAATACGCGGGAGGCCTGCCATTCGGCGGACGCGGTGCTGGTGGCTGCGACGAAGGATCCTGCGCTGGACGACGTTCTCTCGGAACTCGCTCTGTCGTGGCGTATTCAACGCGTTCTTGCCGAGCCTGAAGGCGACGTCGTGATGGTCAGCCCACTCCAGAACGAGGCGGTCGTTACGGCAATCGAACACTCGTTCGAGATCGCCCGCGCCCGGGAATCCCGTGTGTGTTCCGTGGGCAGCAGTGATGAGTGGCGCGTCGTCCTCGGCGAGGTGTCGACCCGATTTCCAAGCGTTACGGTTGACCAGTTGCCCGCCGAGTCGGCGCTTCCGATTCTCGCGTTGGGACCCGCCACGGTCGACGTCGTTGCTGCGGAGCACCTCTTCGCCGAGGCGCTTTCGAACATGGCCGCGTTCGTGCATGACGGCCCGAGGGTGGTTGCGTCCGGACGGCTCGGCGACGACGGACCAGGCGTGTTCGGTCCCACGCATGGCTCGGCCCCGGATATCGCTGGTCAGGGAGTCGCGAATCCGAGCGGGATGCTGCTGGCGACCGCCCTCATGCTCGCCGAGGGTTTGGGTGAGCGCGCGGCTGCACGGACGCTGGAGCGGGCCTTCTTCGGGACCCTCATGGCCGGAGCCCGAACGCCCGATATGGTCGAGACAGGACCCGCTTCGACGACACGCGATTTCATGGAGGTTCTGCTCGAGGGAATTCCGGGGGCACGGACCGACACGGAGACTTACACAGAGGTGAGGTAGCAATGCCGAAGATGCTTGGCGCAGACGCAGTCCTTCGTTCGCTTGAGGCCGAAGGTGTCGACGTCGCCTTCGGGATTCCGGGCGGGGCAATCCTGCCGCTCTACGACTCTTTTGCCCGCGGCACCACGGTGCGGCATGTGCTCGCGCGACATGAGCAAGGCGCGGGACACATGGCCGAGGGCTACGCGCGCGCTTCGGGGCGAGTTGGCGTTGCCATTGCCACATCGGGACCGGGCGCGACGAATCTGGTCACGCCGATCGCCGACGCCTGGATGGATTCCACACCTCTCGTCTGTATTACCGGACAGGTTCGGAGCCCCTTGATCGGAACAGACGCGTTCCAGGAATGCGACATCGTCGGGATCACGATCCCGATCGTCAAGCACTCGTGGCTCGTGCAAGACGTGAACGAGATTCCTCAGGTGATCAAGGCCGCGTTCCACATCGCTCGCACCGGCCGATGTGGTCCGGTGCTGGTCGACATTCCTCGTGATCTTCAGGAGGCGGAGCTCGAATTCGAGTATCCGGATCACGTGAACCTACCGGGCTGGAAGCCGCCGAAGCGCGGGCACCCGCGGCAGATCAAGCAGGCGGCACAACGCATCGCGGCCACCGAGAAACCGGTGCTGTACGTCGGTGGAGGCACCTTGAACGGTGGTGCCTGCCCGGAACTCCTCGAACTCGCGGAGTTTGCCAGGTTGCCCGTGATTACGACGCTTATGGGGAAGAGTTCGTTTCCCGAGTCTCATGAGCAGTTCTTCGGCTGGCCCGGGATGCACGGACCGAAGTGGTCTAACTGGGCCATGAACAAGTCCGATTTGCTCGTGGCGTGCGGCGCCCGCTTCGACGATCGCGTGACCGGGAAGCTGTCGGCGTTCGCGCCCGGTGCATCCGTGATCCACCTCGACATCGACTCGGCCGAGATCGGCAAGTTGCGCAAGGCCGACATTCCGGTCGTGGGTCCCCTCAAGCAGGTGCTTGCGGACATCACTCTGGAGCTCAAGAAACTCCAGGCCGACGGCTACGTGCCGAAGACAGATCCCTGGCTCGACCAGCTGGCCGAGTGGCGCGATGAGTTCCCTCTCCGGTATGGGAGCGGCGGCGACTACCTCAAACCTCAGTACGTCCTCGAGTCGCTCCAGGCGCTGACCGCTGAGCGCGACGACGTCATCTGGACGACTGGCGTGGGACAGCACCAGATGTGGGCCATGCAGTACCTCCTCTGCAACAGTCCTCGGGCGTTCATCACCTCCGGGGGCCTCGGAACCATGGGGTACGGCGTCCCGGCCGCGATCGGTGCGAAGGCCGCACGGCCAGACGCGACAGTCGTCTGCGTCGACGGCGACGGTTGCTTCCAAATGACGTGCCAAGAGCTTGCGACCGCGACGCTCGAGAACCTTCCCATCGTGGTCGTGCTGATCAACAACGCGTACCTCGGGATGGTGCAGCAGTGGCAGAACCTGTTCTTCGACGACCGGCTGTCCGAAGTCCATCTCTCCCATCAGGTGCCTGATTACGCGCAGCTCGCCGAGGCTTACGGGGCTGCGGGCTTCACCGCGGCGACGGAGGCCGAGCTCCAGGAAGCTCTGGCCGAAGCGCTGACGTGCGGTCGGACCGCGGTGGTCGATTGCCGTGTCGATCCGAGGGAGCAGTGCTATCCGATGATTCCAGCCGGCGCCGCGGCGCTCGACCTCATCGAGTACTCAGACGAGCAGACCGAGCCGGTCCGGACGCTCTAGGCACGGAAAGAGAGAACGCAAGGTGAAGTACACGCTTTCGGTTCACGTCGAGAACAAGCCCGGGGCGCTCATGCGCGTATCGAGCATGTTCGCGCGGCGCGGATTCAACATCGAGAGTCTCGCCGTCGGGCCAACCGAGCGACCCGAGGTCTCACGCATCACTTTGCGGGTGGACTGCGAGCAGCGACCTCTGGAGCAGATCGAGAAGCAGATGCACAAGCTTGTCAACGTCCTCCGCGTGACCGAGCTCGAACCCGGGGAGTCCGTCGAGCGTGAGCTTGCGATGATCAAAGTCACTGCGCCGCCGGACCGCCGCAGCGAACTCATGGCCCTGGCGGATGTCTTCCACGCGCGGGTCGCAGATCTCGGCCCGGACGCAATGGTCTTTGAGGTCGTCGGGACTCCGGAGGACATCGACTCGTTCGAAGAGCTCGTACGACCGCATGGGGTCAAGGAACTCGTCAGGACCGGGCGCGTCGGCTTGAGTCGTGCGTCAGTCGGGAAGCCGAACGCGCGTCGGCCTCAACAGGTTCTTCGCTGACCACCGCTCGGGGCGATCGGCAGAGGGCTCGTCGGCGAGGCGTCCGCCGTAGAATCGCTCCGCGCCCGTAAACGGCATGACGAAAGGACGATGATGGCGACGATCTATCGCGAAGGAAATCTCGACTTGCTCTCCGGCAAGGTGGCCGTCATCGGCTATGGAAGCCAGGGACATGCTCACGCTTTGAACCTGCGTGACTCGGGTGTGGCTGTTGAGGTCGGACTGCGCGCAGGGAGTTCCTCAGAAGCCACGGCCACGGAAGCCGGCGTCACGGTCCGTCGGATTCCCGACGCCGTCGAGGGTGCCCAGCTCGTTGCGATCCTCCTGCCCGATCAGGTGCAGCCGGCTGTCTGGAAAGAGCAGATCGAGCCGAATCTCCATCCGGACGCCGCGATCCTGTTTGCACACGGCTTCAACGTCCACTTCGGTCGCATCGATCCGGCGCCGGGACACGACGTCATCATGGTGGCTCCGAAAGGCCCGGGCCATATCGTGCGCCGGCTCTACACCGAGGGGTACGGAACCCCGGCGCTGGTTGCGGTCGCGCAGGATGCGAGCGGTAAGGCCAAGGACATCGCCCTCGCCTACGCCGCCGGCCTCGGTGCCACCCGCGCCGGCGTGATCGAGACGACGTTCGCTGAGGAGACTGAGACGGATCTGTTCGGCGAGCAAGCCGTTCTTTGCGGAGGCGTGAGCGAACTCGTTCGCCTGGGCTTCGAGACGCTCGTCGAAGCCGGCTACCAGCCAGAGATCGCCTACTACGAATGCCTCCACGAGTTGAAGCTCATCGTCGATCTGATGTGGGAAGGCGGTCTCACGTACATGCGCTACTCGATTTCCGACACGGCCGAGTACGGAGACCTGAGCCGCGGAAAGGTCGTCATCGACGATCACGTGCGAGAGAACATGCGAAAGCTCCTCTCTGACATCCGTGAAGGGGTCTTTGCGCAGGAGTGGATTGCCGAGATGGATTCGGGCGAGCCACATCTGAACGAGCTTCGGAACGAGGCCTCCGAGGAGCGGATTGAGAAGGTCGGCTCGGAGTTGCGCGCGCTGATGCACCGCGAAGACCCCAGTTAGCGAGCTACGAGTGATCGACGTCCCTGTGGCACTCCTCGGATACGGAACCGTCGGTTCCTCGGTGGATCGCCTTCTTCGTCAGAGTGCGGATGACATCGAGCGGGCGACCGGCCATCGGCTCCGGGTCGTCAAGGCGCTGGTCAGGGATCCTGGCCGGGAGCGTTCCGAGAGCCCTCCTGAGGGCGTCCTGACCAACGACTTCCGCGAGATCCGTGACGATCCGTCGATCGAGGTCGTCGCCGAGGTGATGGGAGGGATCGAACCCACGGGCGACTACCTATTGGAGCTCCTTCGCCAGGGCAAGCCCGTTGTCTCGGCAAACAAGCAGCTCATTGCTCAACGCGGCCCGGAACTCTTCGCCGCGGCGAGCGCCGCCGGTGTGCAGCTCAGGTTTGAGGCGAGCGTGTGTGCCGCTATTCCGGTCATCAAGGTTCTCCGTGAGGCGCTTGTCGTCTCCAACGTCTACCGCGTCCTGGGGATCGTGAACGGAACGACGAACTACATCCTGACCGAGATGGAATCGGGAGCGAGTTATGAAGAGGCACTCGCAGATGCACAGGAACGGGGATTCGCCGAGCCCGATCCGACTGAGGACGTATCTGGCGCGGATGCTGCAGCAAAGATGGCAATTCTTGCGACCATGGCGTTCGGCTCGCGCGTCGGACTCGAAGATGTCGAGTACGAAGGGATCGAGACCGTGACGCCCGCGCAGATTGCGGCGGCCCGTGAGATGGAGATGGCGATCCGACTCGTCGGAGCAGCCACGCTCGTCGACGGAATGGTCGACGTGCGGGTTCATCCCGTGCTGGTCGACCGGCACCATCCGCTAGCGGCCGTCGAAGGCGCGTTCAACGCGGTAATGCTCCAGGGGGATGCGATCCGGGAGATCGTTCTCGAAGGCCCCGGCGCCGGGGGCCTCGAAACGGCCTCAGCAGTAGTTGCCGACATGGTCAGCGTCATTGGGATGACGGGAACCGGATTCCTGCAAAACGACGCCTGCTGGCGCGAGCTCGAAAGCCTTCCTGCCGGGGAGCTCCGGTCTCCGTTCTACATCGAGGTTGAGGTCGAGGATCGAGCAGGTGTACTCGCGCACATCGCCGAGCAACTCGCCGAGCATGGCGTCTCAGTGTCCAGGCTGGTTCAGCATCAACGCGGCGGCGCAGCGATTCTCCAGGTGGTGACCCACGAGTCACCCTCCGGCGATGTCATGGAAGCTCTCGCCGGAATTGAGAGCCTCACGGAGTCGCGCACCAAGCCGTCCGCGATGCGCGTCATTTCTGATCGCGGCGTGACCGAACTCGGCTGGTCGTGAGTCAGGACCGGCTCAGATGCAGCGCCGGGATTTGGCGAGAGCAGGACTGATGGCAACCGACTCTCTGATCGAGCGGTTTCGCGACCGGCTCCCCGTGGATCCGTCGACTCCCATCGTCTCGATGGGAGAGGGAGCGACGCCGCTGATTCGGGCGGACCGGTACTCGGAACTTCTCGACGCCGAGGTCTGGCTCAAATTCGAGGGGGTCAATCCGACCGGAAGCTTCAAGGACCGCGGTATGACGGTCGCCGTCTCGAAGGCCGTTCAGGATGGAGCACGCGCGATCATCTGTGCTTCCACTGGGAATACGGCCGCCTCGGCGGCGGCCTACGCGGCCCGGGGCGGAGTGACGGCGGTGATTCTGCAGCCACAGGGGGCCGTTGCACTCGGGAAGCTTGCGCAAGCGCGCGCCGCAGGGGCTCGCGTGCTCGAGGTACAAGGAAGCTTCGACGAAGCGATCTCTGCTGCTATCGAGCTTGCGGAGACCGGAGAGTTCGCGCTCGTGAACTCGCTCAATCCGTATCGGCTCGAGGGCCAGAAGACTGCGGCGCTCGAGATCGTCGAAGAGTTAGGCACCGCGCCCGACATCCTCGCCCTCCCATATGGAGGTGGTGGCAACAGCGTCGCCTACGCGAAGGGATTTGCCGAGGCCGACTCGGGCGTGCCGCGGCTGCTCGCCGCCGAGGCGCAAGACCGAGCCGAGACTGTTGCCTCGGCAATACGCATCACTGCGCCCGTGCACGCGGCTCGGGTCGAGGAAGCGGTCCGCCTGAGCGAAGGGACGATCGTCACCGTCTCGGACGACGCGATTCTCGCAGAGTGGCGGACTCTCGCCCGGGTCGAGGGGCTCTTCTGTGAGCCGTCATCGGCCGCTGGGCCGGCAGCGCTCGGGGTCTCCGAGATCTCCCCCGGCTCACGGATCGTCTGCGTGATAACAGGCCACGGACTCAAAGACCCCGACACAGCCACGCGCCTAACCGAGCCACCGGTGGCGGTGGCGCCGGATCCCGACGAGATTGCAAGGGCGGTCGCGTGACTCTTCCGGCGCGCGTACGTGCGCCGGCGACCACGGCCAACCTCGGCCCGGGCTTCGACTGTGCGGCTGTTGCCCTCGACCTGTGGAACGAATTGCTCGTAACTGAAGCTGAACAGGACGGTGCGACTGAGGTCGCGATTGTCGGCGAAGGAGAGGAAGAACTTCCGCGCGATGAGACGCATCTCGGCCTTAAAGCGTTCGCCCTCCTCAGCCCGACCGGTGGGAAGCGATTCGAGTTTACGAATCGAATTCCGGTCGCTCGCGGTCTCGGCTCCAGCGCTGCGACGATCGCCGTCGGGCTCGTCGCCGGCGCGCAGACGACGGGCCGGCTCCTCGAGCCAGAGCAGCTCCTGGAGCTTGCACTAGAGCTCGAGAGTCACCCGGATAACCTGGCCGCCGTTTTCGCAGGCGGCGCCTGCTTGACCTGGAAGTCGGGTGGTGCTCAGCGAATCGCGCGTCTCGCCGGCGATCTGCCGCTCGTTCCCGTTGCCGTGGTTCCCGGCGTTCGCGTTGAGACCGACGCCGCTCGCGCCGCGCTTCCTGCCCGCGTCTCGCACGAGGACGCGACCTTCAACGTTGGCCGGGCGGCGCTCCTGGGGGCCGGGATCGCCTCCGGCTCGACCGAACTACTCGCCGACGCGTTTCACGACCGGCTTCACCAACGCTACCGCGCTGCGAAGGCGCCGCTTCTCGAGGCGGTCGAACAGGAGCTTCCGCCGGGCGCGGTCGGAGTCACCCTCTCGGGCTCGGGGCCTACGGTGATCGTCTGGGCATGGAACGAAGCCGCTCCGGTGGTCACCAGCGAGCTCGAGCGCCGGTTCCCGGACGAAGAGGTCATCCGGCTCTCGATCGCCGCAACAGGGGCGGGACCGTGAGCGTGCTGCTTGCGAGCGCCGATCCTGGCGATCTTCCCATGGATTGACGACGAGGCTCAGATCGAGACGCAGGCGCTCAGCCACGTCGAGTTCGATGACGCCACGGTGGCCGTGGTCGCCTATACGCCGAGCCGAGTGAACGTCGTGGTGGAGCGTTCGACATCTCGGTCGTCGCGACCGGTGAGTCTATGGGCGGGAGAGAGGTGACCATGTTTCCGCTCGGAATCGAATCGGGGCGCTGGCGGATTCGCTCGGGAGACGAAGTTGCTGAGTCCGACGCGTGACGTCGCCCCGTCCTCGATGTCCGCCAGGGGGTTAGGATCGTCTCATGACTGAAAACCCGTACGACCAGCCGTCCGATTCTGGAAAGCGAAAGAGTGCGGCCGTCACCGACGGCGTTGGCCGTGCCGGCGCACGCTCGATGTTGAAGGCCGTCGGCTTCGACGACGCCGACCTGGCCAAGCCGCTCATCGGCATCGCAACGACGTGGATCGAGACGATGCCGTGCAACCTCAACCAGCGCAACCTTGTCCCCCATGTCAAGCGTGGGGTTCGGAACGCCGGCGGAACGCCCATGGAGTTCAACACGATCGCGGTATCCGACGGTGTCTCGATGGGGACGGAGGGAATGCGCGCCTCACTCGTTTCGCGCGAGGTGATTGCGGACTCGATCGAACTCGTTGCCCGCGGTCATCTACTCGATGCACTCGTCTGCCTTGTCGCCTGCGACAAGACAAACCCAGCGGCCGTCATGGCTTTGGCACGCCTCGATATTCCAAGCGTCGTCCTGTACACGGGCTCGATCGCGCCGGGGACGTTCCGCGGCAAGGACGTCACGATTCAGGACGTCTACGAGGGAATCGGCGCCCACGCGGTCGGAAAAATCGATGCTCAGCAATTACACGCTCTCGAGGACGTCGCGTGTCCTGGTGCCGGCGCCTGTGGCGGCCAGTTCACCGCCAACACGATGTCCACGGTACTCGAGTTCCTCGGCCTGAGCCCCGGAGGTCTCAACGGTATTCCGGCCTTGAACCCGAGCAAGGAACAAGCCGCTGCCGAAGCAGGTGGCATTGTGATGGATCTCGTTCACCGTGACGTTCGACCTTCTCAGATCGTCACCCGCGAGGCGATCGAAAACGCTGCCGCCTCGGTGGTAGCTACCGGCGGTTCGACAAACGGAGTGCTCCATCTGCTCGCGATTGCGCGGGAGTTCGGGATCCCGTTCGAGATCGATGACTTCGACAAGATCGCCGCGCGGACCCCGGTGCTGGCCGATCTCAAGCCGAGCGGACGTTACGTCGCAACGGATGTCTACGCGGCCGGTGGAGTGGGGCTCGTCGCGCGAGAACTCCTAAAGAAAGATCTCATTCACGGCGACGCGCCGAACGTCGACGGGCGGTCTCTGGGCGATATCGCCGAAGCGGCAGAGGAGGCGCCTGGTCAAGACGTGATCCTCACCGCCGAGAAACCTCTGAAGCAAAGGGGCGGGCTTGCAATCCTGCGCGGGAATCTCGCGCCTGAAGGATGCGTCGTGAAGCTGACGGGCAGGGAGTCCTACGAGCATCGGGGCCCAGCGCGCGTCTTCGACGGAGAGGAGGCCTGCTTCGAGGCGGTGATGGGCAAGAAGATCAACCCAGGCGATGTCGTCGTGATCCGCTACGAAGGGCCCGCCGGTGGACCAGGAATGCGCGAGATGCTGCAGGTGACCTCGGCGTTGGTTGGAGAGGGCATGGGCGAGTCGATCGCCCTGATTACCGACGGCCGTTTCTCCGGTGCGACGCACGGTCTGATGGTCGGCCACATCGCGCCGGAGGCCGTCCGGGGAGGCCCGCTCGCCGTCGTTCAGGAGGGCGACACGATCACCATCGACGTCGAGAATCGTGAGTTACGGGTCGAACTGTCGGACGATGAGATCGCCGCCCGTCTCGAGGCATGGAGCCCGCCGGAGCCCCGGTACACCGAGGGCGTGTACGCCAAGTACGCAGCCTTGGTCTCGTCTGCGAGTGAGGGCGCCATTACGCGCGCTAGTAGATGAGTCGCTGAACGCTCTCAGGGAAGCACTAGACTCCTCTCGGGCCTCTGGGTCGGCACTGGCCAGAGGCGCGAGAGTTAGTAGAGGACGAGGCGATCGCGGTGAACAGCCTCGAGGCCGCGCGGTTTGTGGGTGATCTCGTCCGCGCTCGCATCGGCGATGCCTTTGGCGAACGCCTCGCCGTTCTCCTCGGCGATCTCGATCGCTTCTCCTGCCCGGAAATGACCCTCGCATGACAGTACGCCGACGGCGAGTAGGCTCCGGCCGTCCTCGACGAGCGCGCGTCGGGCACCGCTGTCGACCCGGAGAGTTCCAGCGACCGGCTTCCCAAAGCGAAGCCAGAGCTTGTATGCGGAAAGTGCTCTCTCGGCCGGCGCGAATCGGGTCCCGCGCTCCTCGCCAGCGAGGAGCGGTCCGAGGACGCTATCGCCGATCCCGCTCGCGATGACCGTCGGAATTCCGCCGGCGGCACCCATCTCCGCGGCAAGGACCTTGCTCCGCATCCCACCCTTTCCGAGGGGTGCTGGGTCACCGAGGTCCGCGTCCTCGAGGGCCGTGCCTTCCGACACGAGCTCTGCGCCGGGTGTCCCGGGGGCATGGGTGTAGACGCCCTCCACCTCGGTTAGCAGGACGAGCAGGCTCGCGCGCACAAGCACAGCGACTTGAGCCGCGAGCGCATCGTTGTCACCGAAGGTGATCTCGTCGGTGGCCGTCGCGTCATTCTCGTTGACGATCGGAACCGCCGGAACCGCGAACAGCGCCGTCAGTGCATTTCGCGCGTTGACGTAGGCACCACGATCTGCGATGTCGCTCGCGGTAAGCAGGACCTGTGCCGCGTGGAGCCCCTGAGGCGTCAGGGCCGTATCCCAGGCAGCCTGGAGTCGCGCTTGCCCGAGCGCCGACGCTGCCTGCAGGCGGGGGATCGAGTTGGGTCGCTTCTCGAGACCCAACTGATGGAGACCAAGAGCGATCGCTCCGGACGAGACGACAACGACGGACTCGCCCCTGCGGACGATCTCCGCGATCTCCTTCGCTCGGGTGCGAAGGACGTTTCGACGCACACGACCGCCCTTGCCGGCGACGAGGCTCGTGCCGAACTTGACGACGACCGTCACTCGTCTGATTCGATGCTCATCGTTTCTGCGTTCCGTCGCCGATGATTCGGTACTGACGGAGACTCAGGTCTCGATAGGTGACGGGGCCTCGAGGCCCGGGCGTCCAATCCACGTTGATGCCCGTCTCCGGTGCGCCCGTTAGCTCGAAGCCGTCGGTAAACCGGGTGGACGCGTTCCATAGCCCGGTCGTGCCTCGATAGCCATCGAGAAACCGTTCGGCCTCGTCAGTATCGTCGGTTACCACCGTTGCGGCGAGACCAGACGTTTCCTCGTTCGCGATCCGAACGGCGTCGTCGAGGTCGGCAACAACATCCACCGTAACGGTGGCGACGCGTTCTTCGTCGTTGGCCCATTCGTACCCGATGCGTTCGTCGAGCGGGAGTGTGTTCTCGTGGGACTGGACGCGCTCGGTTCCTCGGACTTCGAGGCCTGTCTTCTCGAACACGGCGAGAAGCTCCGGCAGCAAGCCGACCGCGCCGGGATCGACCAGGGCAAGGTTGAGCCGATTGCAGACGCCCAGGCGATCGAGACTCGTCTCGACGATCGCGAGCAGCTTCTCGCGCGACGCGCCGGCGCCCACGTACAGGACACCGCCTCCTTCCGCGTGAGCGAGCGCTCTTACGCCGTTCTCTGCTGCCAATCGCGCGAGGTTCGCCGTCGTCTCGCCGCTTCCGCGGAGGATCACCAGCGGGATCTCGTCCGGAAGGGACACGAGGATCCGCGCCCCCTCGCGGTCGGCAGAGCGAACCAATCCAACCGCGGCCGGCGGAAGCCCGGCTCGCTCGAGCGCGGGCCGCACCACCGTGTCCACGAGAACTGTGACGGTCGAAAGGGCCGCGCCGCCGGTGCGCAGGATGCCGGTGTTCAGGCTCTTGAGGAGTTGGCCGGCAACGTCGAGGGCGACGTTCGGGCGCGCCTCAAAGTTCGCTCCGACGGTGCCAATCGGAACCCGGTACTCCTGCACCAAGAGACCGTTCTCGAGGCGCCGCTCGCCAATTTCACGCTCGAGCGGAGGAAGAGCCGCCATCGCGTCTGCCTGTGCGGCGAGCGAGTCGAGGCGCTCGTCGTCGAGCCGGAGCCGGTCGATCATTCCTTCGTCGAGGCGGCCCATTGCTGCAGCGACGTCGCCTTCGTTTGCCCTCATGATTGCGGCGGATTGCTCGCGCGCCAACGCGGCCGTCGCCCGAAGTGCCTCGGCAACGCGGGCGTCCGAGAGCGCGCGGAGAGCTCGGTTCGCCTCCCGGGCCTCCTCTTGAACGGTAGAGCGCAAGGTCATGACATGTTTATAACGCAAGACGACGGAACCCCTGGAAACTGGGGGTTCCAATTATCTCGGCGTGACCGGGGCCGCCTACGGGCGGCCTCTGTTAGTCGGCTTTGGAGCGGGCTCGTGGAAATCCGCTAGTAAGGATTACGAACGCTTCCTCGCCGACCCGAAGACCCGCGAGCTCATGGCGTCGGCCGGTCTAGAACGCCCGCCCGAGCACGTCCTCCTCGAGCCCACGGGGGAAGTCGGCTCCTAGAGCGCTTCGGATTCCGTGTTTATACTTGGATCGAGCAGCGGGCAGCGTCCCGCTCGCATCAAGAGAGGCTGAGGGAACCGGCCCGATGAAGCCTCGGCAACCTACGCGAGACAGCGCAAGGTGCCACTCCCGGCCGGGCCGAAGGCCCGGAGGATGAGAGCGAGACGAAGGAGAAGTCATTGCCCGCCAAATCCCTCCGCTGTCGAATCTGTGAGACGGACTACGCGCTCGAGCCGATCGGGACGTGTACCCGCTGCTTCGGCCCGCTTGATCCGATCTACGACTGGGACGAGCTCAGCCGCTCGGTTACGCGCGAACTCTTCGAGAGCGGCCCGCCGTCGATTTGGCGGTACGCAGCACTGCTTCCCGTAGAAGCTCCCGCCGAACCTCGACTTGCGCCTGGAATGACGCCACTCCTCGCCGCGCCACGCCTCGCGAGCGCGCTCGGCCTTGAAGAGGTCTTCCTCAAGCTTGATACCGCGAATCCGACCCACTCCTTCAAGGATCGAGTCGCAGCGGTGGCCGCGGCGAAAGCGCTCGAGATCGGCTGCGACACCATTGCGTGCTCGTCCACGGGGAATCTGGCCAACGCGGTCGCCGCCCGGGCGGCTGCAGAGGGCCTCGAGGGTGCTGTGTTCTGTCCATACGATCTCGAGCCCGAGAAGCTGGTCGCAACCGCCGTCTACGGTGCAACGATCTACGCCGTTCGGGGTACCTACGACGACTGCAGCCGACTTTCCGTCGAGCTTTCGTTCGAGCTCCCCTCCTGGGGCTTCGTGAACGTCGGCCTTCGCTCGTACTACGCCGAAGGATCGAAGACAGTGGCGTTCGAGATCGCGGAACAACTGGGCTGGGAGTTCCCCGATGTGGTTGTCGTCCCGATCGCGTCGGGGGCGCTCTTCTCGAAGGTGGGAGAGGGTTTTCGACAGCTCGCCCGGCTAGGGCTTGTCGATGCTACGCCACCGCGTCAGATCGGCGCGCAGGCCGAGGGTTGCTCACCGGTGGCGGCCGCGTTCCGAGAGAACCGCAAGGTCAGTCCGGTCCGGCCAGACTCTGTCGCTCGATCGCTGGCAATCGGAAACCCCGCCGACGGCGATGTGGCCGTCGCGACAGCTCGCGACTCAGGCGGCGCGATTCACATCACCGCGGAGGAAGAGATCGGCCAAAACATGGCGCTACTGGCCGAGACGACCGGGATCTTCGGGGAGACCGCAGCGGGCGTCACCCTCGGGGCACTGCGCGAGGCGATTCGCCAGGGAGAGGTGTCCGAGTCCGATCGCGTGGTTCTCATGATCAGCGGCGACGGTCTCAAGACGCCGGATCCGATCAACGAGCGTCTTGCGCCGGTCGAAATAGAAGCCGACGCGGATGCGATGCTCGATCGGCTGGGCATAGCCCTCTAGAGCAAGGCACCGGCTCTCCGAACCCTGCGCACCTCGTCGCAGGGGTTGACTGCTGCGCGTTTCCGGCCTACATCGTGAGGAAGACCCCAAACCGGGGAATCCCCCCAACCGATGACCACAGCCACCCTCGATTCAGCCATCTGTCCGTCCTGCGACGGTCTCGTCGATCGCGGCTCCGGGTCATGCGGGCAGTGCGGATGTGATCTCGTTACTGGCGTTGCTCTGCAGTACGAGGACGCATACGAGGACGGCCCGCGACGCGGACTCCTTTGGGGTGGCTTTGGAGTCCTCGCCGTGCTGGTCATCGGCGCGTTCCTCCTCTCGGCCGCGGCGTTTCTCTCATCTGACGATTCGAGCGCTACCGACCTCGAACTCATCGCCTCTGTGGCAGCGCTCGAGGCGCAGGTCGCCGAACTCGAAGCGAACCAGACCGAGTTCGAGGCGACCTTGAAGGCGGTGGAGGCACGGCTCAACGCCGCGGAGGAGACGGCAGAGACCGCAGCCGAGACTGCAGCGGGCGGACTTGCGCCGCTCGCTGACCGGGTGCTGAAGAGTGTCTTCACGGTCCAGACGCGGACGTCCTTCGGAACCGGCTGGGTCGCGTGGACCGAGGGCGACGCGACCTATGTCATAACGGCCAACCACGTTGTCGAGGATTCGCCGAGCGCGTTCATCACCCTCGACCGACGAGATGGCTCTTGGAGCGGTGAAATCGTTCGCACCGATACTCGAAATGACCTCGCGGTGATTCGGATTTCTGGAGCGATCAAGGATGCTGAACCACTCTGGCAGGATCCGCGGCAGGACATCGAACCGAGGCCCGGCGACAAGTTGCTCCTGGTGGGCTCCCCGTACGGACTCGACGGCACGGTGACCACCGGCATCGTCAGTCGGGTCACGAAGCGCGAGATCCAAACCGACGCGGCGGCGAACCCGGGGAACTCCGGGGGGCCCGCGCTCGATGAACAGGGCCGCATCGTGGGTGTGCTGCTCGCCGGAGGCGGACAGAACCTCAACTTCGCTGTTCCGATCGCTCGAGCCTGCGTCGTTATTCGCGACTGCTAATTTCGCGAGAAACGCAGACTTCAGAGCCCTTAACCGGTGACGCTCGTTAGCTGGCGTCCGCGTTTCCCGCGACGGGGCTCCGCGACAGCCTTCTTCGCAAAAAAGGTCTCAGCGAAGCTCTTCACCCGAAAGGCTTGAGCAAAGTCGTGCCGGTCGTCGGCCGAAGTCGTATTTGTCACAAAGTTCTGAGTGAACCGTCAAATTCGGCACATGGGCCACTCACGTGACGCGGATACGGTGGACTCATGGGGAAGCAGGCGAGTCTTTGTCCAGACTGCGGGAAGGACCATCCAGAGGATCGTCCGTGCCCGGAGCCTCCGCGCCGACGCAGGCTCTAGGCTCGTAGAAACGCCGCGCTGACTGACGCGTTAGACTCATCCTGCCATGCTCGTGGGGGTTGCTCAGATCGAGCCGAAACTCGGCGCGATCGAGCGAAATCTCCAGGCGTGCCTCGCGCGCGTCGGCGAAGCTGCCGCAACAGGCTGCAAACTGCTCGTACTTCCGGAGTGCGCGGTCACGGGTTATGTCTACGACGCCTACGACGAGGCCTTCGCGCATGCCCAAGAGATCCCCGGGCCGGCGACGGAGGCTCTGGAGGCCGCGTGCCGAGAATCGGACATCGTGGTTGTCTGCGGTGTCCTCGCGCGTGACGGTGACGAGCTCAGAAATCGAGCTCTCCTCGTTGGACCGGACGGCCTGCTCGGGCACTACGACAAGACGCACCTGCCGTTCCTGGGGGTCGACCGGTTCGTGACTCCGGGCGAGGGCCCACTCGAGCCCTTCGAAACGCCGGTCGGGAGAGTCGGGATTGAGATTTGCTACGACCTGCGCTTCCCCGAGGTGACTCGCGCTCTGGCACTCGCCGGTGCCGAGATCATCGCGCACCCCACGAACTGGCCGCTCGCCGCGAGAACGAACGCCGAATTCATCACCCGAGCCAGGGCACTCGAGAATCGCGTTTTTCTCCTGACGTCCAACCGTGTCGGGATCGAGCGCTCAGCCGAGTTCTGCGGTTGGAGTCAGATCCTCGATCCACTCGGCACACGCATCGTCGAGGCGGACGAGACGAGCGAGGTGCTCCTGGTCGCCGAGATCGACCCTGCCGAGGCGCGCGTGAAGGAGATCATTCCGAAGCCGGGTGAGTACGAGATGCATCTATTCAGCCATAGACGGCCCGAGCTGTACGGCGTCGTGGCGCGAGAGCACCAGCCAGCGGAGACAAGCTGAACGAAGGAGGACGGGATGGCAAAAGCGAAAGAGGCGCTCACGTACGAGCCGCTGCTCGACCAGGGGGGTGTCAAAGTCTCAAAGAGCCCCTGGGGTCCCGATGACGAGATCGGTCGGCTGAACTGGATCACGCCGGAAACGAACAAGGCGATTCTCGAGCATCTGGACGGTAGCCATGTGTTCGACCTGAACGTCGAATACTTCATCGGGATGCCCTCATGGGTCGCTGCCGGCGATCCGAAGTACGAGATCTGGATGACGCACACTCCGCAGGGCTCGATCAGCGACAACCTCTCAGGCGTCGGGAGCGAAGTGCACGAGAAGTACAGCTACTGCGGTGATTCGATCCACATGTACACCCACTGCGGTACGCACATCGACACCCTGAACCATCTCGGTTTCTACGGGAAGTTCTGGAACGGCTGGACCGCAGATCAAGATCTCGGTTCTCGGATTTGGAACAAAGGCGGTCTCGACAAGTACCCGCCGGTGATCGCGCGCGGCGTGCTGCTCGACATTGCTGGCCTCCAGGGCGTCGACTGTCTCGAGGACAGCTACGCAGTCACACCGGACGATCTCAAAAATGCTGCAAAGGAACAGGGTGTCGAACTTCGGAGGGGTGACGTCGTCTGTGTGCGAATGGGTCGGATGAGCGTCTGGCCCGACTTCGACGGCTACCTCAACAACCCGCCCGGGATCGGACTTCCCGCCGCCAAGTACCTCTGTGAGGAGGCGGGCGCGATGTGCATCGCGGGCGACACGATCGGGCTCGAGGTTCTCCCGTCGGAGGAACCCGGTGTGTTCCTCCCGGTGCACGCGTACATGTTCGCGACCGCGGGCGCACAGATTATGGAGATCGTCGACATGCAGGAGATCGCGGCCGAGAAACAGTACGAGTTCGCGTTCCTCGGCTTTCCGCTCAAGCTACGCGGCGCGACGGGTGCACCAATGCCCGCGTATGCCGTTCCGATGAAGAGCTAGAGGCGGCGAGTCGCGTCCGGCGCTTCAGCCGGGCGCGACTCGTTCCGACGGACGTCAGCCGATTTCGAAGGTCTCCACGCCTGCGAAGACCTCGTCCGAGGGATCGGACAGGTACCGCTCGAAGATCGCGATCGCAACAGCGAGGTCCTGTACGGCGAGCCCGGTCGAGTCGAAGACTGTGATCTCTTTGTCGGACGTGCGTCCTTGTTCTTCGCCCAGCATGACTCGACCGAGCTCGGCTACGTCGTCGCGGGCCAGTTTCCCGTCGTCGACGGCGCGGGCGATATCTCCGTTGTGGCTTGCCTGCTCCCACTCGTCACACACGATTCGACTCCGGAGAAGCTCTTCGACCGCGATCTCTGCTTTGCCGGGTCCATCCGCTCCCATCAAACTGACGTGCTGACCCTCGCGAAGTGAACCCTCTGTGAAGACGAGCTCCTTTCCCGGCGTTACCGTCGCGACGACGTCGGGCGCCAGTGCTTCCTCCAACGAGGCCGCCGGACGGGCGCGCTCTCCGAGGCTTCTGGTTGCCGCCGCGACGGTCTCCGTCCGCGTATCCCAAAGCAGAGTCTCGTAGTTCTCCGCGAGAAATGCGCGTGCCACCGCTTGACCGTTGACTCCGCATCCGACGATCGCGGCTCGACGGGCTCTCCTCCGGGCGAGCAGTTCGGCGCCGAGTACCGCCGCCGCGCCCGTGCGAAGTGCAGTGAGCGCTGATGCATCGAGCGCGGCGAGCAGACGCCCGGTCTCGGTCTCTGAGAGAAGCACGATGCCCGTGACGGTCGGGAGGCCACGCGCCGGATTTCGTGGGAACGATGTGATCCACTTGAGAAGCGCGTAGCCGTCCCCGGAGGCAGGCATCGCTCGGAAGTCGCCGTCCGGCGGTGCGAGGACGTAGACCTTCGGCGGCATCTGCCAGGCTCCCTGAACGTACTTCGTGAATGCCCTGCGAACGGCCTCCATGGCGACGTCCGGGGTTGCGGCAGCAAGCACGTGGCGCGCTGCGAAAACAGGCACGCGTGGCGTTTCCCCGTCCTGGCTCTGGACGTCGACGTATCGCTCAAAGGCGCGCTGACGCCGAAGGCACTCCTCGAGTTCTGCTTCGACTTCGGAGACCTGAGCCTCCAACCGTGCTCGAACTTCCTCGGGCGGCGCCCTCTTCGCAAAACCGATCGAGCGGAGCGTCTCGACGTCGTCCTCTGGCATTTGAGCGAAAGCGCTTTGGTCGGCTCGCCAGGCCTCGAGGTCGCGAAGAGCGTTCTCGTACCGCTCGCTAAGGGCGAGCTGGCGCTTCTTCTCGAGTCCAAGTGAGTCCAACGCCTCCCGACGTCGCCGGGCTCGCACTATCTCCTCCCGCCTCGCGATCATGTTGCGAAGATATCCAGTGGAACGAACGCTGAGACGATGGGATTCGGCACGTCGACGACCTCCGAGATCCGTAGGTCGACAGCGACGCCCGTCAGTCCGTAGGCGGCCGGCCGCTCAAAGCCGTACGTCGCTTCCAGGTAGTTGACCATTTCGATCAGGGCGTTTCTTCCGGCGAGCGTCAGATCCATCGACTCGTTGAGGCCATCGTCGGTTATGGGCATCCCCATCGTCGCAAACCAACGCCGCGGTGTCTCCGGTGGAGTTTCGAAAACGGGAAAGCGCGGACGCCAGCTCGGTTGCTTCTGCACATCGAATCGAACGGTGATCGAACCGGCGACCTCGAGTCCAGTCCCGGACACCTCTCCATCACCTTGGGCAAAGTGGAGATCTCCGACTGAGAAGAGTGCACCCTCGACGTGAACCGGAAGCACGAGTCGACTTCCGACAACAAGCTGACGCGTATCGACATTTCCGCCGGTTTCCCTCGGGGGAATCGTGCGGAGACCGTCGGCAACCGCCTGCGGTACCGCGCGCTCCTCTTCCTGGCCTGCGACCGCGCCTCCGCGCAGCCTGAGCCCCTCTTCTCTCGCGCGAATCCGAGCCATGAGGTCGTGGGACGGAGCGACGCCCAGCGTTCCGGGGAACGGCGCGGCGGGGATGGCAACTCCCGGCAGCTCCTTGGATCGAGCGATGTCGCCATCGATATTCCACTTGATGATGTACGGATCCGGAAACAGATCGGCCAGGAAGCCGAAGCCCGGAATGAGCGGTGTCGAGCCGAAGGAATCCGGCTCGATGTCGACGATCTCAACTTCCAGGAGATCGCCCGGACTGGCAGTTTCCACGAAGACTGGCCCTGTGAGCGGATGCGGAATTCCGAGGTCGAAATCGAGGAGATCGGCGGCAACCGACGCGGGCGTGACCTGTCCCGCAAGCCCGTCCTCGCACTCGAGCGTCAAGTCCTCGCGGGGGCGGACGGTGAACGCCGGTTCGATGTCGGGATGCCAACGGTTATGCACGTACGAGCTCCATCATTCGGTCGGCGGTCTCCGAGGCGAGCCTCTTTTCGGCAGCTGTCCACGTTCTGGGAGAGCCTGTCTGATGGAGGGATATCACGGCGACGAGTCGGTCGTCCTCGAAGATCGGGGTGACGATCTGGCTCGCCAGCCCACCGTAGGCCTCTCGCATCCGGTGGAACTCAGGATCGTCGAAGGCTGTGGCCGCATCGTCTTGAACCACCGGTGCGCGGGTCTCGAGCATTTGCGTCACGACGGGCTGGTTTCGGAGATCAATTCCGGCGCCATCGCGGATCGAGTCGATTCCCTCAGCGAGGACCTCGTGCGTGACGGGAAACATCACTTCGCCACGCCGCTCCTGTCGGAGGGTGACGCGACTGGCTCCGGTGACGTCAAGAAGATTCTGAAGCACGGTTCTGGGCGTCACTCTGAACGCGTAGAGATTGCCGATCTCGTCGAAACCCATCTTGCGGTAGAGCTCTTTCGGCCAGTCGTCGACGTCGGCTGTGAGGAAGATCAGATCGCCGCGAAGTCGGAGGGCTTCCTCGATCGCTTTGGTCACGACGGCGCGAGCAAGCCCACGATTCCGATACTCCGGCAACGTCATCACTTGCTCGATCTGGAATGTTGCACCGTCCGAGTACAGCTCGCAGTAGGAGCCGATCTCGCCGTCGACGCGCGCTGCGAATCGCCTCATCGCCGTGACGTCGTCCATGAGGAACTGGGCTGCAAGCAGGTCTGAGATCGCCGCCTCATCGGAGTCGGCCCAACCCTCTGCGCGTATCACTCTCGCACGCACCGGCTGGAGCTCGATCTCCTCCACTTCCTCAACTGAGCTCGTGTCGATCTCGCGGTCGGGAGAGCGAGTGAGCGCCATCAATACTTCGCTCTCACGATCCCAGCCGAGCGCCTCGAACTCGGGCCCGAGCCTCTGGCCGGTCGACTGGTCGTGAATCTTGATCTGCCGGTGCTGGTGTCGCGCAGCGCGGTGGAGTCGCTCCGCTTCGTCCGCGAGCGCGTTCGCGCCGAGTGCCGAATGCCCCTCGACGAGGCAGAAGTTCATGTCCCAGACCGCTGGCAGGTCGTCATGGAAGAGCGCCTCTCCATCCGGAAATGGCAACCTCCGAGTGGCAAGTCGCTTCTCGATTTCCGTGACGAAGGCGATGCTACGAGTCAGGCTCTCTGACAAGATCGGGGCACATGATTATCGATGCGCACCTCCACGTCGACGACGTGCCCGCGCTCGGATGGAGAATGGAGGCCGAACTCTGCGTCCGGCGGCTCGACGAAGCCGGGATCGACGCCGGAATCGTGATGACCATCACCGACTGGCCCGAGGTGAATCGGGACTCGCTGGAGTTGGTCGCCGATGCGTGCGCAGCCTATCCGGGTCGTCTCTATGCGTTCGCCCGAATGCATCCCTGGTACTGGGAAGAAGCCCTCGATGCGCTCGAGGCGGCATTTCGCGAGTACGACTGCTTCAAGGGGCTGAAGCTTCACCCCGTTTCGACGATCGACCATCCGGCGAGCGACGGAACCCTCCAGTTGATTCGGAAGGCGGCCGAACACGACGCTCCGACCCTGTTCCATTGCGGCGATGAGCCGCTGACGACGCCCCTGGGGATCGCGGAGGCGGCCGCCGCCTGCCCTGAGGCGACAATCATCCTTGGACATATGGGCGGTTACTTCCACGTCGATGACGCGATCAGCGTCGGCCAGCAGTATCCGAACGTGATTCTCGAGACGTCGGCGATGCCGTATCCGGCGAAAATCCGCCAGGCGGTCGAGGCTGTTGGAGCCGACCGGGTGATCTACGGCAGCGACGGACCTGTCTGCTCGCCGCGAATCGAGGTCGAAAAAGTGAAGCTCGCCGAGCTCGAGCCGGAGTTCGAACGGAAGGTCCTCGGCGAGAATGCGCGCACCCTGATCGAGGCCGTACGCTGACGCAATGGTCATCGACGGTCTGGCCTTCCTCGGTGAATCGCTGTTCGGGCAACGCGCGAGCGCGGACGCGCTGCTCGCCGCCATGGAAGCGGCCGGCATCGATCGGGCTGTTGTCTGTCCAATGAGACCGCGTCGGTACGAGCTCGGGCCCGCGAACCAACACATTGCAAACGCGGTCGATGCGCACGGCGATCGCTTCGTCGGCTTCGCACGCGTCGACCCGAACCTCGGCGAGGATGCGCTCTCGGAAGCTCGGCGCTCGCTCGACGATCGTGGGCTGGTGGGGCTATTTCTCCACCCCTGGGAAGAGACGTTTCGTGTGAGCTCGGAGTTGCTCGATCCGATTGGCGCGCTGGCCCGCGAGCGAAACGTGCCGGTACTCGTGGCGGCGGGCTATCCCTGGGTTTCCGAGGCGCTCCAGCTGGCGGCCCTCGCCCGGCGCCATCCCGAGGTCAACTTCGTCGCCACAAACGGAGGCCAGATCAACATCTCAGGCCTCGGCCAAGTCGACGCCGAGCTCGCTCTCGACCGTTGCTCGAACATCTCACTTCAGACGGCCGGCGTGTACCGGGAGGACTTCCTAGAAGGCGTAGCGTCACGGTTTGGAGCGACCAGACTCCACTTCGCGAGCTCCTTTCCATTCATGGATCCACGGCTCGAGATTCGGCGCGTGCACTGGGCTCAGTTCGACGACGGCGCGAAGGCAGAGATTCTCGGTACCAATACGGCTCGTCTGCTCGAGCAAGGTTAGGAGAGGCCGAACGCATGGACGGACAAGATCGGGTCATTTCCAAGCTCGCTGGATTCGTCTCCGAGGCACAGGCCGGAAAGACGGAGTCGCTCGAGGCATTCGAGATGCTCGTGGAGACGACACGAGATCCGGCACTGCTCGAGGCTCTGAGGAACCACCGCGACGAAACGGAGATGCACAGACTGGTGCTCGAGCAACGGCTCCGGGCGCTGGGAGGTCGGAAGTCTGCGACACGCGAGCGGCGTTCGCTCCTCAAGGCGGCCGTGCGGGGTTTCTCAGAGGCCTCACGCTCCGATCGAGGAGCCAAGAATCTGCGGGATGCATACGTGAACGAACATCTCGAGATCTCGACCCAGCAGCTGATCGAGCGTATCGCCGTCGCGGTCGGCGATTCGGAGACGGCGTCAATGGCACAGAAGATTCGTGCCGACGACGAACGGATGGCCGAAACCATCGCCGCGAGTTGGGATCGCATCGCAGCGCTCGTGACGGCGGCGCCTCGGAATCGAAGCTAACCGTTGTCCGTCGTGGGCGTTGTGCCCGCACGCCGCCTCGGCTACCGTCAGTGCTCCAGAGCGGCTGAAGTTCGCGAGCAGAAGGCGGCACGGCAATGAGTTCCTGGTCGAAGACCTTGCCTGCAGACGGATCAGCGGGGAGCCGAGGGGATCGAGGTGATCCAGATTGACTTCTCGGAGCGCCAGCGGTTCGCGATCGCTGGACTCCACTGCGCAGCCCTCGAGCTCGTGCGAAACCAACCGGGGCCGATGCTCGCCTAACTTCAGTTTGCCGCCCCAAGCCGGCAAGCGTTACGAAGATCCGCGCGAGTGTCGGGTTTCGGGCGAGTTCGATCGATTGCCGTGATCCGGAAAGACGCGGGCAGCAAATTCAGGATAGGTCTCGGCGATGGCCATGCCGACTTCGTCGCGCAGGAGGGCCAACGTTTCTTCATCGGGCTCCGGGGTCGTTCGCAGCGGCTCGGATGCCTCGAAGGAGAAGCCAGTGTTCTTCCGGACCGAATCTACCGTCTCGCCCGGGTGCAGGCTCACCAAACTGAACCTGCCGACCTTCCGGTCGAACGTGAAGACGCAGCGTCCCGTCACCATCGCGACGGGCCCACCAGGCCGGTACACATTGGGTGGGCTCATGCCCGGAGCGCTCACGAAGTCGACCTCCCGAACCAAGGTGCGGGTCGAGTGCTCCGGCTGAAACAGGATGACGCGAGGAACGAGGAAGGCCATGTACGCGGAGCCGAAACTCCCCGGAAAGCGCACCTCGCTTCGCGGATAGCCGCCGATGCCGACCAGATTGATGTTGGCGCTGCCATCAATCTGAGCACCCCCGAGGAAGAAGGCGTCGATCCGGCCCTGTGCCGCGCAATCAAAGAGCTCCCGCCCGCCGTCAGTGAAAAAGTCGTGCGTTTCGCTTCCCAAGACCGAGACCCGGAGTTGCCGGCCAGAGCGCGCCTTGGCCAGGAGCGCTGCTGCGCCGGGGATCGGCGACGCGGCGCCGACCGCAACGTGATTCAGACCCTCGAGCATCGTCGCGATCGTCACGGTCAGCAGTTCCTCGAGGCGATAGGCCATCTCAGATCGCGGCTTGGCGTGTCGTGACAAAGTCGGTGAGGTATTTCGCGAAGCCGGCCTCGCTGCGGGCGGACTCCGCATAGAGGCGCAGGTGGTCGGCGTCGGCCTCGTAGCAGCCGCGCAGACCGACTGGCCAGGCGCCGCGCGGAACCTCGCAAACGGCAGTGACATAGAGGGCCGGAATCGTGCCGGCGGCCCGCTCGGTATCGGCCAGCAGGCTCTCGGCGGTGATCTGCTCAACCGTAACCAGCGTCGTAGAGGCGGCGTGGGCCATAGTCATCAACTCGCGCCGGATCCCGATCCAGACGTTGCCATCGTGGTCGGCGAGCTCCGCGTGAAACAGTGCGACATCGGGCTTGATTGCTGGTAGGGCCAGAATCGGATCATCCGCTGCGAAAGGATTGTCGATCACTTTCCAGTCGGGGCGATGCTCCACGAGATCGGAGCCCAGAATGCCGCGCAGGGGTATGAAGGGCAGCCCTTTCTCGGCGGCTTGCAGCGCGGCGTGGATAGCGGGACAGGTGGAATCGCGGATCGCGATCTGTTCGCCCCTGACGGCCGACGTGAAGCGCGGTGCGGGGCCCAGCTCCCCCAGAGTGACGGCGGCTGCCTCAATGGCCGAGACACAGCCCGCGCCGATCAGAAGGTCGGCTTGGTAGCCCATCTGCGGTACGCCGAGGAGCCTGAGGCCGCGCGCTCCCCGCCGGATCAGGGCACGCACGGCTTCCACCGCGCAGCCCGAGTAGTCTGGCGGCAACGCCAGCAGGGCGCCGTCGGGCACCTTGGAAACCAACTCGTCCAGGTTGGAGATCGATGGCGTCATCGAGTTTGCCTCACCTTTTTGCCTAACGCTGCCACTCTAGTAGTGGCGGAGTTGTGCCGGGCAAAACGAGTTCGGGCGGTGCAGCGAAGCTCGCG
>CAYTCZ010000034.1:0-28014 GCA_964436315.1 uncultured Gaiellales bacterium
TAGAGCAGCGGACTCATAATCCGTTGGTCCCTGGTTCGAATCCAGGCGGGCCCATTCGTACAAGTCCTGCAAATCCGGCATTTCGGGGTTGTCAGGTGGCGGTGGTGTGGGATCGGGGGCAACTCCGGGGGCAACTCAATTCGTGATCCGTGTCGGGAAGCGCCGCGCGTAGGAGTCGAACGTACCCAACCGGAGCTACCAGACCTCACCGGTTTTGAAGACGTGAAGTGGTTCGGCACCTTCGCGCATGGTCACTAGATTTCGGGTCGCTCCCTTTCGCCTGCGCGACAACCCGAGCGACATCCAGATCCTCCAGACAGATGGATCAAACTGCGACACCCGTTGAGGTCGGCGCTGCGTTAGGCGGGAACCGAACGCGGGTTCACAGACGTTCGTAGGCGCTTTCAACGCTGGCGGTCCCGCGCTCCTTAGCGAGGCGCTCCGCATAGCCGCCCGCGCGAAATTCCGCGACCGGATCGGCAGCGACCGCGAGGTGCGCGCGGAGGCGTTCGAGCAATGGCCGCGTGTCGGTCTCGAAGGCATCTAGGTAGATCCGGTGAGCCCCAAGCACGTCGCCTTCCATTTGCGTCGCTGCGAGCCGCTCGGTGTCGACGAGCAGTGCCTTCGCGTACGCGCTCTGGATGTTCATAACGGACTGGATCATCGCGTCGATCTTCCCCTCGACGTTGTGCGACTCGTCGATCATGAGAGCGACCGCCTCAGGTCGTCGGGGAAGTCGCGCTGTCCGACCGGCCAGCGGTAGCTCGGCTCTCAGACTTCAGTTTGCCCTCAGTAGCGCATCGTCGAAGAATCCGATCACGCGGCGTTCGTACTCGGCCGGGGCGGCGTCGATGCCTCCGGTGTGGTCGGAGCCGGGGACCTTCCAGAGCTCTTTCGGCTCACCGGCGGCCGCGTAGTACTCGGGCTGTCGCTTCGCCTCACCGCCGATGCCGGGCTCCGCATAGAGGAGGAAGAGCGGGCGGGGTGCGATTTGGCCGATACGTTCGACGATCGGGGGAGGCGGACCGTGGTTGGAGAAGACGGTCATCGCGGCCGTCATCACCGTCATCGCCGGGGCGGTGAGGATCCGCTCCAGGCCGGAGGCGTCTACCTCTCCGATGCGCTCGCCGGCGCCTTCGGAGACCACCGCGCTGAACGCAGTCGATCGCGCGGCGGCCTCGAGGAGGTTCTCGCCGCCGATCGAGAATCCGATCGCGCCGATGCGTGCGGGATCGACATCCGGACGTGTCTGAAGGTATGCGGCGCCGGCGAGGAGGTCGCGGTCGCCGGCCCAGCGCACGATGTCGCCCTCGCTGCCTCCCTGGCCGCGTGGCTCGAGGAGGAGAACGCCGTACCCGTTCCGGATGAGCATGCGCGCTTCGTCGGCGCGCGGGGCCCCGGGGAAGACGACTACCGCCGCGCGATTCTGCGACGGCACGTACCAGGCGGTGAGCCGGAGCGAGTCGCTCGTAGTCACTGTGACACGCTCGGCGGGCGCGCCGAGTTCGGGCGTCGAGGGCGTTCGCCCAGTGTGGGTGAAGAGGTAGCTGGCGCCGACCGGGAAGACGACGATCCAGGCGATCGCGACGGCGAGTCCGAGTCCGCCGGCCGCCTTCAGCGACCGGCGTACGTACCGGCGCCTCCTGTTCTCGTACGAGAGGCGGGCCTTCCAGAGGATCACCGGGCCGGCCAGGACGAGGAGCGCTGCGGCTGCCAGAGCGATGAGACCGGTGTAGTCGTCCCCCGATGCACTTCCCTGCGAGAGGTAGTAGGCCCCGGGGATGCCGGTCGTCACTCCGATCGCTCCAAACGTCATCGCCAGTGCGGCGCGGAAGCCGGCGCGCACGCGCGGGTAGAACCACGCCACCGCCGCCAGCACCGTGACGGGAACGAGTCCGCTGGCGAGGTGTTCGCCTGCCGACGTCCCGGGCTCTGGCTGCAGGTAGCTGTCGTCCAGTAGGTGGAGGGCGACCGCGCCCAGGGCGAGGCGCACGAGCGCGGTCTCGCTGCGTAGGCCGGTCGTGATTCGCGCCGTCAGACGCATCCGGGCCTCGGCGGGCGTGTGTATATGAGCGTTCACTGGATCCCTTTCCCTGGGCGGTGGACGGTTAGCTGGCGGGGTCGAGTGCGGATGGAGCTGTCACTGGATCGGTCGTGCTGGCCGCGGCCGAGTCATGCTCGAGGCGCGGCAGCCACTCGAGCCAGCGGGGCAGGTACCAGTTCCACTCGCCGAGGAGCCTCATCGTCGCTGGCAGCAAGACGGCGCGGACGATGGTGGCGTCGATCAGGATCGCCGCCGCGAGTCCGACCCCGAACTGCTTGAAGATGATCATCGAGAGGGTCGCGAAGATCGCGAAGACGAAGACCATCACGATTGCGGCGCTGGTGACGACGCCGGCCGTACTCTTGATCCCGTGCGAGATTGCCTGCTCGGTGCTGGCGCCGCGGTCGTAAGCCTCGCGGATCCGGCTCAGGATGAAGACGTGGTAGTCCATCGAGAGTCCGAACAGGATCACGAACAGGAAGATGGGCAGGAAGGGCACGATCCCGGCCGTGCTCTCGAATCCGAGCAAGCCCTTGCCGACGCCGTGCTGGAAGACGAGGACGAGCACGCCGTAGGCGGCGGCAACCGAGAGCAGGTTGAGCAGGATCGCCTTCGCCGCGATCACGACCGAGCGGAAGGCCGCCAGCATCAGCGTGAACGCGAGGACGAGCACGAAGGCAAAGACGAGCGGGGCGGCTGACTTCAGCTGGTCGTCGCCGTCCTTCGACCGAGCCGTCAGGCCCGTCACGGCCGTCTCGACGTCGGGGAGAGCGCCGAGCGTCTTGGGGACGAGCTCGCCTCGCAACGTCGCCAGTGCCGCGGTCGAGGCCGCGTCGGTCCCGTCGCCGTCGATCGGGATGGCGATGTTCGCGACCGTGCCCTCACTGTTGACATCGATGACGATCGGCTCATGCATCTGCCCGCTCTCGAGCGCTCGCTCGCTCAACCGTCGGATCGCCGTTTGAACCCCGGGCTCGTTGATGTCCGGCGCCTTGACGACGACGTTGGCCGGAATCTCCTTGCCCGGAAACTCCTGCTGGAGGCGGTTGAAGGTCTGAACCACCGGCAGATCCTGGGGGAAGGTCTCCGGACTTGGCTGAGCCGTCCGGAGCTGGAGAGCGGGGACGGCCAGGGCGACCAGCAGCCCGCCGGCGAGGACGATCGAGAGCACGGGCCGGCCTAGGACGCGATCGACGATCGCCCCCCAGAGTCGACCTTCCCCATCGTCCCGGCGAAGCCGCCCGACGAGCGGAACCCGCAGGCGGTCGACGTTGTCGCCGAGCTTCGACAGAAGCGCCGGCAGCACCGTCAGCGAGCCGAGCATCGCGGCGGCGACCACGATCATCGTCGCGAGGCCGAAGGAGGCGAAGCTCTTGTCGCCGATGAGGAGCATTCCGGCCATGGCCACCATCACCGTGAAGCCGGAGATCAGCACGGAACGGCCGGAGGTCGCGGCGGCGGCCTCGAGAGCCGCCTCGGCGCTCCGCCCGGCGGCCCGCTCCTCCCGCTCCCGCTTCAGGTAGAAGAGGGAGTAGTCGACGCCGACCGCGAGCCCGATCAAGAGCACGACCGCCGAGACCGAATCGTCCACCGGCAGGAGCTGACTCGCCAGCGCGATCAGCCCCAAGGTCGCGGCGACTGCCGTCAGCCCGAGCAGCAGCGGGATTCCCGCGGCCACAAGGGCACCGAAGGCGAGGACGAGGATGACAAGCGTCACCGGCAGCGAGAGGAGCCCGGCCTTCTTGAGGTCGTCCCCGAACGAGGCCTGGATCGCCTCGTCCGCGCTCGTATCGCCGAACTGGCCGATGTAGACCTCTGGGTGCGCCCGCTGCGCCTCTGCCATACGGTCGAGGATCGGAGCGATCTTCGTATCCGCCTCATCGGAATCGCCGCGAATCTCGAAGGTGACGAGCGCGGCGTGATCACTATCTGCGAGCTGGCCAGCGTTCTCAGGATCGAGCGGGGAGCGGATCTTCGTGACCTCGCCCAGTGCACCGAGCTCGTCCACGACCGCGTCGATCGCCGTGTCGAAGGCCGGGTCGCTCGTGACGAGCGTCGGGCTCTCGATCAGGACGCTCTCGCTGGCCAGTTGCTTGAAGCCGGCGTCGAGGATCCTGTCCGCGCGGCCCGACTCGCCGGGGCCCGTAGTCTCGTAGTCGATCGTCTTCGTGCCGACCATCAGGCTGCCGAGTACGAAGGCAACAGCGACGAAGGCAAGCCAACCGAAGATGGCCAGCTTGCGATGCTGAGCGCTCCAGCGACCCATTCGGGCCGCGAGGTTCGGTTTCAGGGCTGACATCTCGTTCTCCTCTCAGTTCTGCACTTCCAGGTCGGTGTTCGCGCGAGGCGCCCGACCGCCGGCGAGGTCATGGCTGGACGCGTACGCGAACGGGTGGGGGAACGCCGCGAGGGCATCGGCGCCGGCGACGTCGAACTCGAAGCCCTCGACTTCGAGTCGCAGACCGCGACCTTCACGCCGCCGCAGGTCTTGCTCCAGAGGAGCGTGACCTCGAGCCCATCGCTCTGGCGATCCGAGAGTCCGGTCCAGATTTCGTGCGTCACTCTCATCGTTCCTCCTTCGGGATGGCGGGGACGGGTCACGGGATCGCGACCTCGGCCACGGAGGTCAGGGTCGTTCGCTCGGCAACGAACGGCGGAAGCAGCGCGAGCGCGTCGTCCTCCGTCGCAGCTTCGACCGTCCACCAGATCGAGTGGCCGCCCTGAAGGCAGGATCCGAGCGTCACGTTCCGGCGGAGCGGACTGTCGAAGCCCTTCCAAGCCGCGAACGCGGGCCCGCAGTCAGAGGGCGCGTGGTGATGGTGGAGCAGGTAGCGAGGCATGCTCGGAGGATCGCGCCGCGAGCTCTCACGCGAATCGGGCGGGCACCCTGAACCGCACCCTGATCTTTTGGGGTTGCGAACCCTGAGTTATGCTCGGTACGGAGGAGGAAGACAGTTGGTCGAGACCGCTGGGCGGCTCGTCGGGCGAACAGAGGAGTTGGCGCTCTTGGAGCGCGCGCTGACCGAGACAGAGGCGGGTCAGGCGACGATGCTCGAGGTCTCCGGCAACCCGGGCATCGGGAAAACGAGACTTCTCGCCGAGCTCGGCCAGCGCGCCGAGGAGCGGAGACAGCTCGTGCTCACTGGTCGCGCCTCCGACCTGGAGCGAGACCTCCCCTACTGGATCTTCGTCGATGCGCTCGACGAGTACCTGCGTACGGTCGACCCCGGCTGGATTGGTCGGATCGACAATGAGTCCGGCGGGGAGCTCTCCCGGATCTTCCCCGCCGTCAGCGGCGACCTCGCCGATCGAGCGACCGTGCTCGACGAGCGCTATCGTGTCCACCGCGCCGTTCGAGCGTTGCTCGAGGAACTCGCGCGACCGAGACCGCTCGTGCTCCTCCTCGACGATCTCCACTGGGCAGATCCCGCATCGGTCGACCTCGTCGGATCGCTCCTGCGGCGCCCTCCGCAAGCGAGCGTCTTGTTGGCGTTCGCCGTACGAAGCAAACAGGCGCCGCCACGACTCACTGCCGCGCTCGTGATCGCCCAGCGCACAGGCGATCTGATCCACGTTGAGCCTCGAACGTTGCACAAAGCCGAGGTCGAAGAGCTCCTCGGCCCCGAAGTCTCGCCGGCCGTCGCGAGAACGCTGCACGAGGAGAGCGGAGGGAACCCCTTCTACCTCAACCAGCTTGTCCGAGCGCCCGGCTCCGCATCGACCACAGTCGACGGCGGTGCGGCATCCCATCCAATGGGTGCAGAGTTGCCGTCCGCCGTAGCGAGCTCGCTCGCCAGCGAGCTCGCCGATCTGCCGGACGGGGCGCGCTCGTTCCTGGCGGCCGGGGCGGTGGTGGGAGACCCGTTCGAGCTCGATTTCGCCGCCGCGACCGCCGAGGTATCGGAGTCGGAAGCCCTCACGGCGCTCGACGTGCTGCTCGACGCTGGGCTTCTGCACGGCACGGAGGTGCCTCGACGGTTCCGGTTTCGGCATCCGATCCTCCGCCGCGCGGTCTATGCGGGTACGCCCGGCGCCTGGCGGAGCGCCGCCCACGAGCGGGCCGCGCGAGCGTTGGCCGCCCACGGTGAGCCCCCCGCTGCACAGGCCCATCACGTCGACCAGTTCGCGGCGCTCGGCGATCGGGATGCGATCCGCCTCTTCCGAGCCGCGGCCGATGCGAGTGCGGACCGCGCTCCTGCGAGCGCGGCTCGCTGGTACCGTGCGGCACTGCGGCTTCTCCCTCACGATCCCCAGGACACGGATGAGCGGGCTGACCTGCTTGAGCGCCTCGCCGCGGTGCTGGCGGGCATCGGGCAATTCGAGGAGAGCCGCGCGGCCCAGCTCGAGCTCTTGACGGTTGTCTCGCCCGAGAACCCGGTTCGCGGCGTCCGAGCGATCGCGGCGTGTGCCGGCATCGAACACCTCCTAGGTCGCCACGAGGCGGCACACGCGCGTCTTCTGGATGCCCTCGAACAGCTGCCCGATTCGGACTCGGCCGATCGAGTGGCGCTGATGCTCGATCTCGCCATGGACGCCTACTTCGGGCGCGACTACGAGCGTATGCGCCAGTGGGGGACGCAGGCGCTCCAGGCCATCCCGAGCCTCACCGACAGGCCGCTCACGGCGGCCGCGCACGCGGTCGTCTGCCTGGCCGACGCGTACGACGGCCATATCGAGGACGCCCGGCGCCACGGAGCGGAGGCGCGGCGACTCGTCGACGCCCTCGCCGACAACGAACTCGCCGTTCGCCTCGATGCCGCGGCGAATCTCGGAGCGGCCGAGGTCTACCTCGACCGGTACGAAGACGCGGTCACACATCTCATGCGTGGGTTGACGCTGGGACGCACGACCGGCCAGGGAGAGCTTTTCCCACTGCTGACGCAGGAGCTCGGTGTCGCTCTCTCTCGCCTCGGCCGGCTCGGCGAGGCGTTGAACCATCTCGAGGGAGCTGTCGAAGCAGCTCGGCTTGCCGGAAACACTCAGTCACTGGCCTGGTCGCTCATGAACTTCTCCTGGACGACGATGACGACCGGCGACTTGGAGACGGCGTTACGCGCGGCCGAGGAGAGTGCGCAACTAGTGCGCGAGCTGGACGACAGCCCGATCGCCACATGGTCGGCGAGCATTCTCGGTGGAGTCCTCATCGAGGGGGGCGAGCCGGCCCGCGGCCTGGACGTGATCTTTGCTGGAGCAGGCGGACCCGAGCTCTCGCTCATTCCGGGCACCTTTCGGGTGCTGGTTCAGGCTCGCGTCGTCGATGCTCTCCTCGCCGGTGGCTGCCTTGACGAGGCCGAGGTCGCGGCAGCCCGCGCCGAGAAGCAGGCTGCGGCGGATGGACTGGCGATGAGCCGCGCAGTTGCGGCAAGAGTGCGCGCAACGGTCATGCTCGTCGGCGGAGATGTCCGGACCGCGGCAGCCAACGCGCTCGAAGCGGCAGTTGCGGCGGACGAGATCGGGGCTCGTATCGAAGCGGCGCGCTCGCGAACAGTGGCCGGCAAAGCGTTCCTCGCCTCCGGAGAGGAGGAACGCGCCGCGGACGAACTCGCGGCGGCCGCCGACGCCCTCGATGCGTGTGGCGCGATCCGGTACCGAGACGAGGCGGAGCGGGAGCTGCGGCGATTCGGGCGGCGTGACCACCGGCGCCGGGGAGGCAAGCGTGAGGACGGCCAGGGGCTCGCTGCGCTCACGCCGCGCGAGCTCGAGATCACCCGACTCGTCGTCGAGCGAAAGACGAATCCCGAGATCGCGGCCGAACTCTTCCTAAGCCAGAAGACGGTTGAGACGCACCTCCGCAACGCGTTCCGGAAGCTCGGCGTCTCAACACGAGTCGAGCTCGCTCGTTTGGCGGAGCGCGCCGATCGCGTCTCGTGATGCTCCTCTCCGGGTCGCATCCATCAAGTGGTTGGAATTGTCGAAGGTGAGGAGACGTGGCGATGGACAGGTCTATGGACGACTCTCTATCGGCCGTTGTCGTCGGAGATCACGTAGAGGGGTACGTCGTACTTCAGCAAATTCTGCACTGAGAGCCTCATTCTTCGTAGATCGGTAGCTGGTCTTCTAGATCCTCCGGCTCCGCTTGGACGTCTGCGAGTCACAGCTCCAGCAGGTCATCAAAGACTCTATGGGCTGACGATAAGCGTGTCGTCGTCGAGCCAGGCACGGGGGGTTCCATCCGCGACCTTCGAGGAATCACCCGTCGCGACGTCGACGACATAGACGGAGTCGCCGTCCGGATAGGCGATCCGGCTTCGGTCGAGGGAGATCCTCTGCATCCAGATCCCCTCGTTCGCCT
This sequence comes from uncultured Gaiellales bacterium, assembly GCA_964436315.1. GTDB lineage: Bacteria > Actinomycetota > Thermoleophilia > Gaiellales > Gaiellaceae > CAYTCZ01. The sequence continues at coordinate 8,337 of CAYTCZ010000034.1, forward strand.
CCACGAGCGTCGTAGGGGATCCGTCTGCGCTCGCGATCGCGATGCTTCGGCCATCGAATGCCGAGCTCGCGGGGACGATGAAGGCGATCTCCTTCCCGTCGGGGAGGTACTGGGGGGACGCGGCGTGCGCCTTTTGAGGTGCCGTCGAATCGGCGCGCATCGCCTCGACTGCGAGCCTGCCCGCCGCGATCAACGCCGAGAGCTCTGGCTCGTTGCCTTCACTACGAACACGTTCCCCCGAACTCGCTCAACCTTCATGTTGCTGCCCGGGATACTAATCGGGCCACCAGGACAATCGGATGCTCGCCCTCGCCCGCTTGACCGCACTCGTTCTGAGTGCCCTCGTGGTCTTCCCTGCTTCCGCAGCCAGAGACGCAACCACCTTCACGGTGGAGGTCAAGGGAACGCTCGATGCGACTCCCGTGTCTGGTGACCGTGGAGAACGGCCAGATTGGGCGCTACGTCTGGGGCCCGAGACCGACTGCGGGTACCGGGAGGCGATCAGTCGGTGATCGCCGACATGACCGCCGCGAAGAGCGCGAGGATTCCAGCGAGGAGAATCACGGCGACGAGAGCCGCCAGTCCGATTGCAGCTGCAAGCCAGGTCCAGAGCATCAGTGCTCGGTCCGTGAACCCGTGATCGTTGGGACAGCGACAGGGTGGAATGAGGATCTGAGTCCCATTTGTGGGGGGAGTGGCCCGGGCGGCGTTTTGCTTCGAGGTAACCGAGGCTATGACGTCGCCGCGCGCGCTACTTCAAACGAACCGGTGGGCTCGTGGAAACCAATGGTCAGGTTTCCCCCACCGATCGAGTCTCAGCCGTATCCGACCTGTTCTCCCCGACCTGTCTCCCCGACCTGTTCTCTCGGAGCCCGAGGGTGCCGGAGCCCAGGTTTGCCCGGGCAGGCGTCACCGAGATATGCGAGTGTTCCGAGAGAGAGCACTCGGGAGGGGTGGGGCGAATCTCATACCCCGGCGCGCGACCTTCCGGACCACAGCCGGTCGCGGGCATCGGGTGCTCTCTCCTATTGGAGAGAGCGGGTCGAGGCGCCTGCGGTACCCAGCGTCGCTGCAGCGTCCGGATACGCGCGGTTCCAGAGCTCGAGGTGGAGTTCAAGGCTCCTCCGAGCGCGGTCGTCGTCCGGGTCGGCAATCGGTAGGACTCCGTCTGGATCGACGGCGAAACCAGCCGCATCAAGAAAGAGGATGAACTCGTCGGCGCGGCTCGGATCGTCGAGGAGTACGCGCACTATTCGACGATTCCTGGAAGGACTCGACATGGACGCCGCCGCGTCGGATCGGCTTGCGGCGGACTGAAACGAACAATCGCGGGACCGGCGTCCCGGCTCGTGGTGCGGCTCTTCATCGTCCTCCTGGCGGCGGGCCTAGAACGCGTACCTCCTCGCGCTTCCAACGATCGCCGACCTGGGCTCCGTCTTCCACTGGCCGAACGAGTAGACCGCGAAAGAGAAGGTGGGGTTGACCTGACGGTCGCACAGCAACCAATCCGGCACTCTCGCGTAGCGTCCCTACGCGACACTGTCGAGAATCGGCTTTAAATGGCGAAGGAGGCGGCTGCGGCTCCCGCCTTCCTTCGCTCTGACGAACGGAGGCTGCGGCCCCCTCCGTTCTCTATGGCCACCGGCTTGGAATCCCCTCCATGTCCGGCTGACCATCACTATGCCCCAGAACTCTCTGCGCCGCATACCCCAGGTGGGGGAAAGTGAAGTAGCACGGTGAATCACCCTCCGAGCGATGGATCAAGTGCTCTCAGCCGGTGATAGTCAAGGAGACATCACATCCGGGCGGGCTCCGATGCGGCGGGAGCTCCCCGTAGCGGTGGGAGACTTCTCATTCCGGCCTCGCGGCCCGTGAGTCGGCATAGAGCCAACCGAATACGCAGCACCGACGCTCCGACCAGCCTCTACGTCGGCGTCGCCGTAACCCATCGGCGGATGATCTGAACGCCGAGATTGAACCCTTCGACGGAAAGTGGACGCGGGCAAGTTCCTCGATCAGACACCCTCGCGTGCGGCGGGGTCTACGTCAGCTTGCCGTTCAAAGAGCCAGACGCGACTTCGAGCTCTTGCAGTAGTCTCGCTGGCGGCGTGAGTCGATTCGAGGTTGGCCGGCGCCTTCGCCGATAGAATGGCCTTCATGACAGAGCTCGGGACCATGCGCGTAAAGGGCGGCCTGGCTGAGATGTTGAAGGGCGGCGTCATCATGGACGTCACCACCGCCGAGCAGGCCAAGATTGCCGAGGATGCCGGAGCCGTCGCTGTTATGGCGCTCGAACGCGTGCCGGCAGACATCCGTCGAGACGGCGGAGTCGCGCGGATGGCCGATCCGGTCAAGATCGAAGAGATCAAAGAGGCCGTCACGATTCCGGTGATGGCAAAGGCGCGAATCGGCCACTTCGTGGAGGCGCAGATCCTCGAGGCGCTCGAGGTCGACTACATCGATGAGAGCGAGGTGCTAACCCCGGCCGACGAGGCCCATCACATCGACAAGTGGCAGTTCCGCGTCCCCTTCGTGTGCGGCTGTCGCAACCTCGGCGAGGCGCTCCGACGCCTGAACGAGGGGGCGGCGATGATCCGCACCAAGGGCGAGGCAGGTACCGGTGACATCGTCAACGCCGTCCGTCACATGCGCTCCGTCTTCGGCGGGATCCGCGCGCTAGGCGCGCTCTCCCCGGATGAGCTCTACACGGAGGCCAAGGAGCTCCAGGCGCCGATCGAGCTCGTTCGCTGGGTCGCGGAGCACGGCCGACTCCCGGTGGTGACCTTTACGGCAGGCGGAATCGCCACGCCGGCCGACGCGGCGCTCTGCATGCAGCTCGGTGCGGACGGTGTCTTCGTCGGCTCAGGGATCTTCAAGAGCGAGGAACCCTCAGTCCGCGCGAAGGCCATCGTCGAGGCAACGACGCATTACGCCGATCCGGAGATTCTTGCCCGGGTCTCCAAGGGCCTTGGTGATGCGATGCGCGGTCTCGAGGCCGGCGCTCTGGCTCCAGAAGAGTTGCTCGAGACGCGCGGTTGGTAAACGTTTTCTCAGAGGACTCCTGGGATCTCGAGCAATCCCAGGCCGGCTACACGTGGAAGCGGATGCGAGCCGGGCGGCAAGCCGGTGGTGAGCTTCTCGGGGCGAGTGTCTTCGATCTACCTCCGGGCCAGAAGTCGTTTCCCCTGCACTACCACCACGCGAACGAGGAGATGCTCATCGTTCTGGCCGGACAGCCAACGGTCAGGACGTCGGAGGGCGAAAGCGAGCTGGCGGTCGGGGATCTTGTCGTCTTTCGACGCGGCAGCGAGGGGGCGCATCAGGTCATCAACCGGTCCGAAGAGCCCGCCCGCTTCCTGATTGTTTCGACGATGATCCACCCCGAAATCGGGGTGTATCCGGAGTCCGATAAGGTCGGACTGTTCAGGGAAGGGGCCCCTGGCGCAGAAGGAATCACCGGCAAGTTCGTGCGCCTCGAGTCCGTCGACTACTTCGACGGCGAAGACTGAGCGAACGACTTTCCGTCGCCGCCTAGACTCTTCGGTGTGAGAATCGGAGTTCTTGCTGTCCAGGGCAACTTCCGCGAGCACATCGCGGCGCTCAGCGAACTCGGCGCCGACGGTGTCGAAGTGCGGAAGCCAGGGCAATTGGCCGGCGTCGACGGACTCATCGTTCCCGGCGGTGAGTCAACTGCAATCGGGCGTCTTGTTTGCCTATACGGACTCGACGAAGCGATCTCTCGATTCGAGGGGCCGCTCTTCGGAACATGCGCCGGGATGATCTTGCTCGCGCGAGATGCTGTTGACGGGGTTCCGAAGCAGCCATTCCTCGGACTCATCGACGTCGTCGTGCGCCGCAACGGCTTCGGCCGCCAGGTCTGGAGTTTCGAGGCCGACGTTGATCTGAGCGGCGAGACCGAACCGTTCCGCGGGGTCTTCATTAGGGCACCGCGCCTCGACTCGGTCGGCTCTGGCGTCGAGACGCTTGGACGACTCGGAGCAGAGCCTGTGCTACTCCGAGAGGGTCGCGTTCTCGTGTCTGCGTTTCACCCGGAACTCACCGACGACATGCGAATCCATCGAGAGTTCCTCGAGATGGTGCGGGGCATGGCTAGAGTGGAGGCACATGTCTGGCCATAGCAAGTGGTCAACGATCAAGCGGAAGAAGGGCGCGGCGGACGCCAAACGTGGTCAGCTGTTCTCGAAGCTCTCCCGGGCGATCATCGTCGCGGCGAAAGAGGGAGGACCCGATCCCGATGCCAACGCGACGCTCGCGACAGCGATCCAGAAGGCTCGTGACGCGTCGATGCCCAAGGACAACATCGAGCGGGCGATTGCTCGCGGCGCCGGCGCCGGCGCCGCGAGCCATCGCTACGAGCACGTGACCTATGAGGGGTACGGACCCGGAGGGATTGCCGTCTTCGTCGAAGCGCTCACCGATAATCGCAATCGGACGGCGGCCGAGGTGAGGCACATCTTCACCAAATTCGACGGAAACCTCGGCGAATCTGGATCTGTTGCTTGGATCTTCGAGCGAAAGGGCGTGATCCTGGTTGCCACGGACTCCGCGGATGAGGACGAGCTCACGCTGGCCGCGGCTGACGGAGGAGCGGAGGATGTTGTCGTCGAGGGGAGTAGCTACCAAATCACGGCGGCCCCAGAGGATCTGACGGCAGTGCGATCGGCGCTCGAGAGCGAGGGCTTCACGTTGGACTCCGCCGACCTCACGATGGTGCCGAAAACGACCGTCGAGATCACCGACGAGTCGTCAGCGAAGACTGCTCTTCGGTTGATAGACGCCCTGGAGGACAGCGAGGACGTCCAGGACGTGTACGCGAATTTCGATATTCCTGAAGGGATACTCGAGGTCGTCGCCAGCTGAGCCTGAGGTCCGGCGTCGGGCCGCCAGAAGGGATGTCCGGGCCGACGCATAACCTCTTCCTGTGAGGGTTCTCGGGATCGATCCGGGCACCGCGGCCTGCGGCTACGGGGTGGTGGCGAGCTCGGGATCACGACTGAACGTCGTCGACTACGGATGGTGGTCGACGAGCGCCGAGGATCGCACCGAGCAACGACTCAAGGAGATATTCGACGGGGTGACTGAAATCGTGCACAAGCAACGACCCGAGGCGGTTGCCCTCGAGGAGTCATATGTCGGAGCTGACGCGCGGACGGCACTCTCGGTCGGCCAGGCTCGCGGCGCCATTCTCGTCGCATGCGCGAGCGCCGGGCTCGAGTGCGCCGAATACCCGCCGGCGACGATCAAGCAGACCGTCTGCGGCTACGGACGGGCCGACAAAGGGCAGGTCCAGCGTATGGTCAAGTCGATTCTCGGGCTGTCCGAGTTGCCAACGCCAAATCACGCCTCGGATGCCCTCGCGGTCGCGATTTGTCACTCGCTTGCCTCGCCTCTCATGGAGTTGACGGAGGCCTCACGATGATCGGGCAGCTCCGGGGTCGTCCGGTAGCCAGCGACCCGCGCGGGCTCGTGCTCGACGTGGGTGGAGTCGGCTACCTCGTTCAGTCAACTCCGAGCGCCCTCCGTAAAGCGGATGGGGTGGAGGAGGTCGTGCTCGAGACACACCTGAACGTTCGTGAGGACGCTCTCCAGCTCTTCGGCTTCGCCGACGCGAGCGAGCGCGAGCTTTTCGAGCAGCTGCTCGGTATTTCGGGTGTCGGCCCCAGAGTGGCCTTGGCCATCGTCTCCGGGTACTCACCGACGGAGCTTCGAAAGGCGATCCTTCGGGAAGACTCGGCGCTCTTCGAGAGCATTCCGGGAATCGGTCGCAAGACAGCCCAGCGGGTTGTCCTCGAGCTCAAAGAGAAGATGCCGCCGCTCGTGCCGGCCGGCGAGGCGCCACGCTCAGGAGCCGGAGACGGCCACGGCATGGCCCGCGACGCGCTCGTGGAGCTTGGCTACACGGTGACGGAGGCCGAGCAGCGGCTCGCCGAGACCGATCCCGATCTGCCAGCCGAAGAGCGGGTTCGGCAAGCACTGAAGGCTGCGTGATGACCCTCGCCTCTCTCGTCCGCTGTGCCACTCCTGCCGGGCCGAGCCCGGCCTCTCGCGCCTCTGAGCGGTGGTGGCTTCCGCCGGGCGAAGCCCGGCTCCGCCAACCGCCTGCAGCCGCTGGCGGCGGGATCCTTCGCTCGCGGCCCTTGGCCGTGCCCTGTTGCACTGTTCCTTCGGGTCGCTCGCTTGACTCCCTTGCCAGCGACGACCCAGAGGCCCGAGAGGTGTCGCGCCGCGAGCGCCGCCCCAGAGAACCGAGGGTGCTCGGTCAAGGATCAGATCGGTGAGTGAACGGGTGACAGCGGCAGTTCTCGCACCGGAGGACGACGAACTCGAAGGCTCGCTTCGGCCACGGCAGCTCGACGAATTCGTCGGACAGACGCGCATCAAGGAGCAGCTCTCGATTGCGCTCGAGGCGTCAAAGGCCCGGGGCGAGGCCCTGGACCACGTGCTCCTCGCCGGCCCGCCGGGTCTTGGAAAGACGAGCCTGGCGCACATCGTGCGTGAGGAACTCGGCACCGGGCTTCGATCGGTCGCCGGGCCGGCCGTGGAGCGGAAGGGCGACATCGCCGCGATCCTTACCTCTCTGGAGGAGCGCGACGTACTGTTCGTCGACGAGATCCATCGACTCGCCCGCGCCGTGGAGGAGATTCTCTATCCGGCGCTCGAAGACTTCAGGCTCGACATCATCGTCGGACAGGGCCCGGCGGCACGAACGCTGACCATCGACCTGCCAGCCTTCACGCTCATCGGAGCCACTACGCGAACGGGCTTGCTCACGACTCCTCTCCGTGATCGGTTCGGAATTACATTTCGACTCGACTACTACGCGCCCGAAGAGCTCACAACCATCGTCGAGCGATCTGCCAGGATCCTTGGCGTTCAGATCGAGGGGACTGCCTCCGAGGAGATCGCTCGCCGTTCGCGAGGGACTCCCCGGATCGCAAACAGGATTCTGCGGCGCGTTCGAGATGTGGCCGAGGTCCGGTACGACGGCATCGTGACCCGTGAGGTCGCGCAGGAGGCGCTCGTGCTCCTGGAGGTAGACGGCGATGGCCTCGAGCGAACCGATCGAGATATCCTCGCCGCGATCGCGCACAAGTTCGACGGAGGTCCCGTCGGGGTCTCGACGCTCGCCGTGACCCTGGGAGAGGAGCCCGACACGATCGAGGACGTGTACGAGCCCTACCTCCTCCAACTCGGGCTCATCCAGCGGACCCCTCGCGGCCGAGTGTTGACGAAGATCGGGAGAGCCACGATCGGAGCGCCAAGCGGATCGGGAAGCCTCTTCTGAGCTGAATGTTTGTAGATGCCTGAGCTCTGGACACCCGGTGCTGCAGGCCCGTCACTCGAAGCCTTCGTCAACCGCCTTCATCGGAAGATCGAAGACTTCATGGTTCGTCGGGGCTGGAACGAGGCCTTCGTCGAGGTCCAGCTCCACGATGGGACGCATTTCGCTCTCCACTCGATCTCGGCCGAGCCGGGCTTCGGTCTGGTCACGCTCTGTCCGTATCCCGAAGACGAGGAACGACCCTGGCCGGGACGAGATGCGAACGATGCCTGTCCACCAGAGGAGATGATCGTCCCGGTCGGCTCGATCATGCGCATCACGTTGCGTGAGCCCGAGGAAGAACGCCGCCTAGGTTTTTCGGTGCCACGCGAGTAGCGGGTTTCGGCGAGGCCGCAGCCGGGCTAACTGGGGCGCGGCGGAGGGCGGCTTTCGCCGCCGGGAGCGCGCCCGTTCAGTGAGCCCGGGCTACCGGCGGAACTGAAGGTCGTGCCAGGACGGAACCGGTGCGAGCTCGAGCAGCGCTCGACCGCCGCGCGGATCCCGGTAGCCGAACTCGGAGACCTCCTCGTCCCAGTAGACCTCGAGGAGATCCTCTTTCACGCGATGATCGAGCCAGGCACCGCGGAAAACGAGCTTCCGAAGCCAGTACACGAGCGACTCGTTGTCGACGAGGGCGATGTCATCCCAGTGGGTGACGACGTAGTCGCCGAGGTTGCTCCGGGGTTCGTCGATCTTCCCCTGTGCGACGAGCTCGACAAGATCTGCTGTTTCCACCTCGTCGAGGTCGGTCGAGCCGACGAGTCCGAGCTTGACGACCGCTGCGCTGACGCGCTGCTCGAAATCGAGCTCGTTGAAACCGAAGCGGTAACCGAGGAATTCAACGATGTAGTCATCGCCCGAGATGTAGTTCGCATCCGGCACGTCCTCCAGGTTATCGCGGCATCAGTCTGGAGAAAACCCCACTTTCGCCGAGTGTGGCGGCTCTGAAACGGGATGTCCTCTCGGCGTCAAGGTCTGCTTCGACCTCGACGAGTATCCGCCGTGCCGTCCGAGCCGGGTCGTAGCGTGAAAGAAATGAACGAGGGCACGTGGACGCTTGAACCGTGTCCTCGCCAGGACGTCCAGACACTCGTCAGCGAGCTCGGGATCCGAGAGACGACGGCGACAGTACTCGTCCGGCGCGGATACACGGACGCGGGGGAGGCCCGGGCATTCCTTGCTGCCGAGCCACCCGACCATCCCCCCGGGACCCTCGGGGCGATGGCGGAAGCGTGCGAAGTGATCAAGCGTGTCGTCGCCGACGACTTGCCAATCGTCGTTCATGGCGACTACGACGCCGATGGCATCTGCGCGACCGTGCTCGCGGTGCTCGTGCTCCGAGAGCTTGGCGCAGACGTCCGTTGGCATCTTCCTAGTCGCTTCGAAGAGGGCTACGGCGTTGCCCGAGAGACACTTGCTCGACTCTCCGAGGAGGCTGCGGGGCTCGTCCTAACGGTCGACTGTGGGATCAGCGCGGTGGAGGAGGTGAAATACGCGAAATCGCTCGGTCTCGATGTGATCGTGACCGACCATCACCGTCCAGGAGACACGCTTCCAGGCTGTCCGCTTGTCGTCACACAACCGTCTGACTATCCGTTCCCAGAGCTCTGTGGCACCGGCGTGGTCTACAAGCTCGGCGAGGCTCTGCTCGGTAGAGACCGAATGCACGAGCATGTTGATCTCGTCGCAATCGCCACGGTCGCGGACGTCGTTCCATTGCTCGACGAAAACCGCGCCTTCGTGGCAGCTGGGCTTCGACGTCTTGCGCGAACGTCGAAGCCGGGTCTCCGGGCGCTGATGAAAGCGTCGCGCGTCGATCCCGCGCGGGTCGACGCGGGAGCAATCGGCTTCCGCATAGCGCCACGTATCAACGCGTCGGGACGCCTCGGTCATCCGGCAGTGGCGCTCGAGCTCCTTCTGTCAAATGACGAGGTGGAGGCCGAGCGGCTCGCGGCGAGACTCGAGCAACTCAACCGCGATCGACAGGCCATCGAAGATCGCATCCTCCACGAGGCCCTTGAGCAGATCGACGCTCGGCCCGCGGAACGCACGAGGGCGCGAGCCTACGTCCTTTCAAGCCAGGACTGGCACCGCGGCGTTATCGGGGTCGTCGCTTCGCGCCTGGTCGAGCGATTCCATCGGCCGGTCATCCTGATTGCAGGCTCTGAGGAAGAGTGGACCGGCTCCGGAAGATCGATTCCAGCGTTCGATCTGCATCGGGGCTTGCGCGAATGCTCGTCTCACCTCGAGCGGTGGGGGGGACATCGCGCTGCCGCCGGCCTCTCGATCAGACCGGAGCACATCGACGAGTTCACGGCTGCTTTCCAGGCGCATGCGAATTCCGTGCTCAGCGACGATGACCTAACTCCGCTCACGAGAGTTGACGCCGTCGTTCACGGCAGCGAGTTGACCCTCGATCTCTGCGATGAGCTGGAACAGCTCGCGCCGTTCGGATTCGGCAATCCGGGCGTCACCCTCCTTGCGATCGGATGCACCCTGTCGGACCTCACCGCCGTCGGCGAAGGGAAGCACCTGCGGCTGGCGATCCACGCCAACGGCGTTCGATCCTCGGGCATTGCGTTCGGGCAAGGGTCTCGTCTCGATCGCTATCGGCGACCCGGCTCGTACGACGTCGCCTTCCGGCTGGGCGCGAACGAGTGGAACGGGACCGTCGCGCCGCAACTCCTCGTGAAACGTATCTTCGAGACACCCGAGGAGTACCAAGTCCTCCGAGATCGACTCGTCGCAGAATGGCAGGCGGGGGAGAACGCCTGGAGTCCGGAGTCGAGGGCGGTCTTTACCGAACTCGGCCTGCTCGGGAGGCCCGATCGCTGGCGCCCGCTGGTCGAATCCGAGACCTTCCGGCGGCTCATCGCCGCTTCCGACGACGAGGTGCTTCGCGCGGCCTGAAAGGCTGCGGCAGCTGCCACCGCTCCGCGTAAGGCTCGGCCCTCTTCTTCGCAAAACCGTTCGGTTGTGCGAGGACGGCTTTGTTGACCGACCTCGAACGACTCCGAAAGGCTGAGCTTCGAGGGGTTAGAGCAGATAACGACGTACTCGCCTGGCTCGTTCAGGAGCACGGGCTCGTCCTGCGAGGCTCCCTGTCCGACGACTAGGGTCGTTCCCTTGAGCTCGACACTCTCGGGCCGTTCGATGCGCAGGCCCTGCGCTTGCCTTTCATTGTCTTCGTCGACCCTGGCCCGCATCTCTTCATACGTCAGTTCGGAGGTTCGGAAGCTGCCTCCTCCCTTGCTTGTGGCGATGCGGTGAACCCACGCTCTCCGTCGGATCTCCGGGCGCTGTCTGCTGGGGCTTGTCAACGAGCGGCCGGAGAAAACTGGGAGAAAAGCCTGCTGACGGATATCGCCGTGAAACCCTGCGTAGGTGCTACTTCTGACATCTGGGGGGTCTATTAGCTACACGCGAAAGTACAATTAGTCCATGACGCACGTTGTCGAGCGAAGCGCCGCCGGGCGGCATCCGGAGCTGATTCAGTCGCTCCTCGCCCAGGTTCGGGTGTACAACCCAGATGCCGATCTCGAATTGATCGAGCGGGCGTTCAACTATGCGGCCGAGGCCCACGACGGCCAGTATCGGCGGAGCGGACAGGACTTCATCCACCATCCAGTTGGCGCCGCCGAGATCCTGGCCGAGTTCCGTCTCGACGATGCAACGCTCGCCGCCGTTCTCCTCCACGACGTCGTTGAAGACACTCCGCGAACACTCGAAGACGTCGCGGATGAGTTCGGGGACGAGATCACCTCGCTGGTCGAGGGGGTTACAAAGCTGACCCGAATCCAGTTCTCCAGTCGCGAGGAAGCCCAGGCTGAGAACTATCGCAAGATGATTGTCGCGATGGCGCAAGACATTCGCGTCATCCTGATCAAGCTGGCGGACCGGCTGCACAACATGCGGACGATCGAGTACCTGGGCAAGCAGAAGCAGAACCAGAAGGCGCGCGAGACGCTCGACGTTTACGCACCGTTGGCCCACCGCCTTGGTATCCACACCGTCAAGTGGCAACTCGAGGATCTCGCGTTCCAGATCCTGCACCCGCGCAAGTACTCCGAGATTCAGGCCATGGTCAACGAGCGACGGGCCGACCGTGAGAAGTTCGTTCGCGAGGCGGGCGAGATTCTCGAGGCCGAACTCGACAAGCTCGGCATCCTTGCCGAGATCTCAGGTCGCGCGAAGCACTTCTACTCGATCTACGAGAAGATGGCCAAGCAGGGCAAGGAGTTCAACGAGATCTACGACCTCACGGCGATGCGCGTCATCGTGCAGGAGGAAAACAAGGACGGCGAGCGCGACTGCTACGGGGCGCTGGGCGTCATCCACTCGCTGTGGAAGCCGATGCCGGGTCGCTTCAAGGACTACATCGCCATGCCGAAGTTCAACATGTACCAGTCCCTCCACACGACCGTGATCGGGCCCGAGGGGAGACCGCTCGAGATCCAGGTCAGGACTCGGGAGATGCACGAGACGGCCGAACTCGGGATCGCGGCTCACTGGCTCTACAAGGACGGCAAGGCCATCAGGGATGACGAGGAGCGCACTGCCTGGCTCCGACAGCTGATGGATTGGCAGCAGGAGGAGACCGACCCGGGCGAGTTCATGAAGAGCTTCCGGACCGACCTCTTCGACGACGAGGTCTACGTCTTCACGCCGCAGGGAGACGTGAAGAGTCTGCCGGTTGGCTCCACTCCCATCGACTTCGCCTACGCCGTCCACACGGACGTGGGCCATCGCACGGTCGGTGCCAAGGTCAATGGACGGATCGTGCCCCTTCACTATCGGCTGCGCAGCGGCGACATCGTCGAGGTTCTCACCTCGAAGCAGGCGGGTCGTGGCCCCTCTCGCGACTGGCTCTCGCTCGTCGAGTCCGGAAGGGCGCGCAACAAGATTCGGCAATGGTTCAGCCGGGAAACGCGTGAGGACACGGAGCAGCGAGGGAGGGAATCGCTCGAAAACGCGTTGAAACAGCAAAACCTGCCCTACCGCAAGATCGCTGGATCAGCTGTCCTTGCTGAGATCATCCGTGAGATGGGTTTCAAGAAAGCCGAGGACTTCTACCTTGCGCTCGGCTCAGGGAAGATCCAGGTCTCCCAGGTCGTCAACAAAGTCCTCCACCGGCTCAAGACCGCGGAGGTCGCCGAGGAAGAGCGGCTCCCTGTCAAGCCGAAGGCCCGTGATGCAGTCGCCTCGCAGAACTTCGGCATCCACGTTCCCGGTGTCGAGGACGTACTCGTCCGCCTAGCGAAGTGCTGTCACCCGGTGCCCGGCGATGAGATCGTCGGCTACATCTCCCTCGGGAAAGGCATCACCATCCATCGAGATGACTGCCCGAACGTCAAAGCGTTGATGAAGAATCCGGAGCGATTCACTCCGGTCGAGTGGGACGGCGGTGCAACGCAGAGTTTTCGGGTTCATATCGCCGTCGACTCCTGGGATCGGCCGCGGCTTCTCGAGGACGTCGCGAGGACCTTCGCCGAGCACGGGACGAACATCGTCGAGTACGGCGGTCACACGGAAGATCAGATGGCGAAGAACTGGTACGTCGCCGAGGTCGGCGACACCAAGGCACTTCGCTCCCTGCTGACCAGTCTCCGCAACATCGAGTCGGTCTTCGACGCGTACCGCGTTACCCCCTCGTAGTACTTCCCGACCGCGACCACGCATTCGCTCGGTAGAGTCCTGACGTGGATCGTGCGCTTGACTATCTGGCCGAGCTCGAGCGCGAGGACGCCCGGATCGCCGGAGAGATGAGCACACTCGACGAGCTTGCAGGCCGGGCCGAAGCGGTCAGGTCGCGAGCCGGAGAGCTGTCGGATTTTCTCGGACGACTCCCGCATGAGCGAGCCCGCGTCGGTGATGAGGTGAGTCAGGCCGAGAGAGACGTTGCGGAGGCTGAGTCGGCTCACGAGCAGGCGCAGGCGGAGCTCACCGTCGCGGAGGGGGAAAGCAACGAAGAGCGGCTTGCCTCTGCGAGGCGATTCGAGCGCCGAACGAGAGACATACTCGCCGTCGCGAAGAGGAAGAGAGATCAGGCTCGCGAAACCGAGCAGGATCTCGATCGGAAGGCCGCCGATGTTATGGACGAGGTTCCGGTGCTCGTGGGGCGTGCCGAGCGACTGAGTCAGGAGCTGTCTTCCAGTGCCAGGGTGTCAGCCGAGCTCGCAGAGGGCTCGCCAGGCAGTCTCGCCGACGTCGGACCGTGGGGTCGGCAAGCCCAGGCGGCCATACTCGTCGCGCGAGCCGGGTTGGCCACAGAGCAGGACTCGATCGTGCGACAAGCGAACGAGATCGGCAGCGCGGTTCTCGGCGAGTCAATGGGCGCTGCGAGCGCATCGACGGTGGCTCGCCGCGTTGAGTCTGCAAGCGGTCGGCCTGTCTGACAGACCCTTACGCGTCGTCTGACCAGCTCTGCCCGCCCGTGTCCCAGCCGACGAGGGCGTGTGCTGAGACGAGCGTTGCGACCCGCTCGAGGAAAGTCGCGTCGGCGGCTGTGAACGCGGCCTCGAAATCGGAGTCGATGTCGATTTCGCCAACGACGTGACCCTCGTAGACGATTGGAACGACGATCTCGCTCCGCGTCTCCGGGAAGCAGGCCAGGTAGCGATCGTCGGAGTGCACATCGTCGACGATCTCGGTCCGTCCGCTCGCGGCCGCCGCTCCGCAGATGCCTCGGCCGATTGGGATCCTGGTGTGTTCCGTCGATTTTGCTCCTTGCCAAGGCCCGAGAACGAGCTCATCGCCTTCAACGAAGTAGATGCCGACCCACGAGTAGTGATCGAAACGCTCGTGCAGGATCTGGACCGTCTCGCGCAGGACCTCGTCCGCCTCCGGCTCGCGATTGATGATGCGGTCGACCGCGTCGAGCGCTCCCCGATGATCGTCGTTCTGGATGGTCATCGGGGTCAGGCCTCGGCCAGGTTCCCGCCCTCGAAATCGGCGACCGACTGACGGTACGTCTGCGGTATTGGTGTCGGTCGCCGCGCCGCGATGTCGACCAGGACGAGCGCCTGCTCGGCTCGGCACATCAAGAGGTCGTCGACGATGCGGTACGCCGCACACTCGCTCGTGACACTGGTCGTGCCGATGCGTTTCGTGCGGATGAAGATCTCGAGCAAGTCGTCGAAGACAGCCGGGGCTTCGTAGACGACGTTCGAAGCCCGCATGACGAACTCGTGCTCGCCCCGTCCCATCCCGAAGAGATTGAGGTGGCGATGGTATTCGACCCGGGCGTTGTCGAAGTACGGGAGATAGCGACCGTAGTAAACGATCCCCTGCGCGTCGGTGTCAGAGAACCAGACGCGCGCGAAGGCCGAGAACTTGAACGGCGGCTTTCGGTCGGTCGGTTCGGCGAGCTTGACGGGCATGTGGTCAGCGGCTGATGATCGCCATGACTTCGTCGCGCTTCTGCTCCATCAGCTCTCGATCGAGTGCCTCGAGGTTGAGACGCAAGAGAGGCTCTGTGTTCGAGGGGCGAACGTTGAGGTGCCATCGTTCTGCGGTGACGGAGATACCGTCGAGATGCGAGATCTCTCCCTGATCACGGAAGTGCTCTTTGAGTTCCTGAAGCTTGAGTGCTGCGTCCTCGACGCGCGTGTTCAGCTCGCCGGTTAGGAAGTACCTCTCCCGAAAGGGCCGGAGGATCTCGGAGAGGGGCCTGCCCCGCATGGAGAGAAGCTCGAGCATCAGGAGGGCCGGAATGGTGCCCGAGTCAGCCTGAAAGAAGTCCCGGAAGTAGTAGTGCCCTGAGACCTCGCCCGCGAAGACCGCGTCGAGTTCGCGCATCCGCTGCTTGATGAACGCATGGCCCACACGATTGACGACCGGGATTCCCCCCAAGCGCTCGACGGTGTCCGGGACAGCCCAGCTCGCGCGAACGTCATAGATGATGGTTCCCCCAGGCTCCTTCTCGAGCATTGCCTCGGCGAGCATCGCGGTGACGAAATCGCCCGGCACGAACTCCCCGGTGTCGTCAACGAAGAAGCAGCGATCGGCGTCACCGTCGAAGGCGATACCTAGATCCGCCTCCTCCTCTCGCACCGTGTTGATGATGAATTCGCGATTCTCGGGCAAGAGCGGATTGGGCTCGTGGCTCGGGAAGTTTCCGTCCGGTTCGAAGTTGCAGGGAATCGTCTCGACCGGGAGCTCCGCGAGGATCGGTGGCATCATCGCTCCAGCCATGCCATTCGCCGCGTCGATCACGACTCTCACAGGTTCGATCGCGGAAGGGTCGATGAACGAAAGCACTTTCTCGACAAACGCTGCGTAGATGTTCTCGCTGCTGAGCTCTGCCGGCGAGTCGCTCGGCGCGAAGCCGCCGAGGGCCCTGTCACGGATGTCGAGCAGTCCAGACTCGCCACCGACCGGCCGAGCTCCTCGTCGGACGATCTTCATCCCGGTGTAGTCCTTCGGGTTGTGGGACGCAGTCACCATGATCCCCCCTTCGAGGTCGAGCTCGCCAACGGCGAAATAGAGCATCTCTGTTCCCACGAGCCCGATGTCAACCACCGCAGCGCCGGCGTCGCGAACGCCCTGGACGACTGCTTCCGCCATGGTGGGCGAAGAGAGTCGCATATCACGTCCGACCCCAACGCGGCGGGGCTCGAAATGATCGGCGTAGCCACGCCCGACTGCATAGGCGCCTTCCTCGTCGATGTCCGTCGGATAGAGGCCGCGGACGTCATAGGCCTTGAAGGCCGAGGGGTCGAGCGTCATGGCCGCATCCTATGAGCGACCAGGCCAGGCTGCGGCGAGCTTCCGTCGCGTTTCTGCGAGAGCCTCAGGCATCACTTTCACGTCGGCGAGCACCGGCATGAAGTTCGTGTCACCGACCCAGCGCGGCACAAGGTGCAGGTGCACGTGATCGGCAATCCCGGCACCGGCACTGCGCCCGAGGTTCCAACCGATGTTGAATCCCTGGGGCGCCATCGCCCGTTCGAGGGTCCGGATCCCCGTAGACGCGAGACGATGAATCTCGAGCGCCTCCATCTCCGTGAGGTCGGTGAACTCTCCGACGTGTCGAACGGGTGCGACCATCAAATGGCCGCCCGAGTAGGGAAATCGGTTCAGGAGGACGAACGCCTTCTCGCCTCTGTGGATGATCAGGCCGCTGTCGTCATCCATTTCCATGGCACGGCAGAAGACGCACCCAGGCTGGTCGTCTGCCGTTTGAATGTATTCGAGTCGCCATGGGGCCCAGAGTCGCTCGGTCATGCGACTGGCTCCACGATCCGGTGCGCGCGTTCGGGGGTCACGACGAGCACCATCTTCACATGAGGGGCGAGTCAAGTGCGCAGGCGAAGTCCCTCAGTCGACGGAGCAAGTCGTGGTCGGCTTCGGCAGGACGCGACGCTTCGATTGCCGGATCGACGATGCCCGTGCGAAGCGTCGATGCCACCTCAGCGTCCGCGCAGCTCGACCTTGAGCTCGAAGTCTCGATAGAGGGCCCATGCATCGAGATTGCATATCGCAACCAGAACGGTTGCCTCGTCCTGTCCGAACACGTTGGCATGAAGCATGCTCGGGAACTCGTAGATCTCGATCCCGGCTTCAAGCATCCGTGGATAGTGGTGTCGCGTTCCGGAGGCAGCACCGGACCCTCGACGCGAACCATCACCTCGTCGAATCGGCCGTCCGCAAAGTGATCCTCGATTCCGGCTCTCCGAGCCAGGCAACCTTCCGATCGATGACGTAGAGCTTCCGGTGATCGATGTGAAGCGCTTGGTCCAGCGAGGAGGCCGTGTTGCGTTTTTCGGTAAGCACGCCTTTGCGGCCGAATAGGTCAAATGCATCGTTGACGACGATCTGTGGACTGAACCGACGATTCCGCCGATTCGATGTCGGCCACGATCGCAACGAATTCGCCGCTTGCAAAGACGGCGAAATCGGCTGCGTGCGTCGATGCGTAACCGGCGACGATGTCCCTGCGATTGACCGAGCCGCTACCGGCGATCAGTTCGAGGTGCTCACGAGCCTCTGCCGGCGAGAGTCGGGGGAGATCGCTCCATTTGGAGTTCGTGTAGGGACTCGCCATCGACGCCGGTGCGCGACGCGAGGGGTGCTGTCGGTCGCCGCGGACCCGGCGGGGCGCCCTGAAGGAATCGCCGGCTCCTACAGCCAGCGCTTCCAGCGGAAGAAAACGAGTAGGCCGACGAGTGTGAGGAGCATCAGGCCAAGGACGACCCAAAAAGCCTCGTCGGTGCTCTCGCCCGGGAACAAGACGTTCATCCCGAAGATGCCGGTCACGAGCGTGAGGGGAAGCATGATCGTTGCCATGACCGTCAGGATCCGGAGGACATCGTTCTGGCGGTGCGAGACCACAGACTCATTCGTGGACTCGAGCGCCTCAACGACCTCTTTGTAGTTGTCAAGGAGGTCCCAGATGCGCTCCGAGGCATCGACGATGTCGTCGAAGTACAGCTCGAGGTCCTCCGGGAGAAAGCGGGCCGTATGCCGCTCGAGCAGCCGCAGCGTCGCGCGCTCGGGCTTGATGATCTTTCGGTAAGAGATGATCTCCTGCTTGGCGTTCGAAATGTCTCGGACAACTTCCTGCGAACGGCCTTCGAACATGTCGTCCTCGATCGCGTCGAGCTTGTGGGCGATCTTGTCGAGGATCGGGAAGCAGTAGTCGAAGAGGTCATCGAGGACGTGGTAGAGGAGGTAGCCAGACCCCTTCGAGAACAGATCCTCGCGGAGTTCCTCGTTTTCCTCGCAGCGCCGAAACAGATGCGAGACTGGTCGGAGCTCCACGTTGGGGAGCGTGACGAGGAAGTCCTGGCCGAGGAAAATGTCTAGCTCGGCCGCGTTGAGTCGCTTGGCCCGCTTGTCGTAGACCGGGAAGTGGAGGACGATGAAGAGGTATTCCGGGTACTCATCGATCTTCGGCCGCTGCCGCTTCGACAACACGTCCTCGACGTCGAGCTCGTGAAAGCCGAAGCGAGCGCGGAGTTCCTCCGCCTCGAGCGGAGAAGGCCGATCGACGTGGAGCCAGGTAAGCCCGTTAGCCTCGAGCTCCGCGATGCGGAGCTCGAGCGGCTGCGCAACCTCCCCCGGCAGTCCGCGGGAACGCGCGCGACGGATTCGTGGGAGTGTCGGACGTGCCATCGGTACTGAGGGGGTCGTCAAGTCGCATAACGAACTTCGCTGATTCTACCCGGAAACCTGCGGCCAAACTCGCTCAGGGACGGACCCGGTGGCTATTGTGGCCGTCCCAGAAATGGAGTTTTCTCTCCAGTATTTCGGAAGCTACGAAGAATCTCTGAAGCGGGCTCGCTGGGCTGAGAAGAACGGGTTTGTCTCGTTCGCAGTTGCAGACCACTACTTGGCCGGCAGCCACGACGAGGCGGTGTACGACAATCTGGTGCTCCTGGCCGGTCTTGCGCGCGAAACGACCTCGATCGAGCTCGCGGTGCTGGTCAGCCCGATCACCTTCAGGCACCCAGCCGTCCTGGCAAAGATTGCGGTAACCATCGATGCGATGTCGGGCGGACGATTCGCACTCGGCGTCGGCGCTGGCTGGAAGGCTGACGAGCACGAGCTGTTTGGGCTTCCGTATCCCTCGACGGCAGAGCGCTTCACGCGGCTCGAAGAAGCGCTCGCGTACCTGCGGGCGGCCTTCTCGGAAACGCCGCAGGGCTTCGACGGCAAGTACTACCGTCTTGCCGAGTTCAGTCCCCAACCGAAACCGCAGGGTCAGCTGCCACTCATCGTCGGCGGCGCCGGTCGCGAGCGGACTCCAGATCTCGCGGGCCGCTACGCAGACGAGTACAACGTGTTTCCGGCGCGCGAGGGTTCGCCGGCGGAGCGGGTGGCACGAGCTCGAGTCGCGGCCGGAGCGGCTGCGCGCGAACCGAGCGCTTTACGGATCAGCACGGCCTTCGCTCCAGTCGTTGGACGAACCGAACCGGAATATCGCGACCGCTTGACAGCCTACGCCGAGCTCTTCGCGACCTCGCCCGATGAGGTCGAAGCGGAGCTCCGAGCGCTGGGCGTCCCGCACGGGTCACCAGAGCAGGCGGCGACAGATCTCGGGTCACTGCGTCGCGCGGGCGTGTCGCGCATCTACCTTCAAGCCTTCGGCATGTCGCTCGAAGAACTCGAGGAGACCTCGCTTCTGTTGAAAGAGGCCGTCCTCACGATCTCGTGAGGTAGGCGACGAGACCCGTGGGCGGGGTGGTCGACGTCACTTCGAAGAAGGCGATGTAAGGGATGTCGTTCTCGTCAAAGCTCGAAGGCCACCAATTGCCCGAGAGACTCACACTGAAGGAGTACTCGATCGGTCCGCTGCCTATCGCGGTCACGATCCATCCGTGGTTCCAAGCTCGT
>CAYTCZ010000034.1:28114-32904 GCA_964436315.1 uncultured Gaiellales bacterium
CCGCTGAGATCTTCATGGATGTATGCGATGGCGGGAGGGCCCAAGCGCGAGCGCAGGCCTCACTCCTCGTCGATGAACCGCGCGGAAATTCCTACAAGCCGAACCGAGCCCGCGCAACGCCATCGCATCCGATTGTGCTTCCCGAGCAACGCACGTTACAAGCAACGAGTTGGAATTTAAGGGCCCCTGGCACTTGCGTTCGGTCGCTGGCGAACGCGCCCATGATTCCGCTGGAGAGCTGACTTCGATCGACGATGCGCCTGGTAGGAATCGAACCTACGACCTTGCGCTCCGGAGGCGCACGCTCTATCCCCTGAGCTACAGGCGCACGGAGATCTAGTCTATCCGCCGTGCAACTGCGTTACTGGACGGAGACATTGCGTCTCGGGACCACATTTCGCATCTCGCGATCGGCTCGCGATACGGCTGATGTGGTCGTGGTCGAGCTTGCGGTGAACGGAACCACCGGCTACGGGGAGGCCGCGCCGCAGGATCACTACGGTGAGTCAGTCGAATCGGCGAGGCGATTCCTCGACGTAGCCGCAGAACTCATCGGGGACGACCCGTTCGCGTTCGAGGCAATCGAGCGGCGTCTGAGCGAAGCGCCGCGCGAGATGGCTGCGCGGTCGGCCCTGGACGCGGCGCTTCACGATCTCTGCGGCAAGCTCTCTAGCCAGCCAAGCTGGCGGCTCCAGGGGTTCGACCGCGCCGGTCCCCCGACGAGTTGGACGATCTGGCTCGGGGATCCCGACGACATGGCGAAACGTGCGGAGAAGGTCGAGGGATTCAAGCGCCTGAAGTTGAAGCTCGGAGGACGAGATGGCCTCGACGTCGAGCGCGTTCGAGCCGTTCGCGAAGCCACCGCACTCCCGCTCATGATCGATGTGAACGAGTACTGGGAGTTCGACGAGGCGGTCGAAAACGTCGCCCAAGTCGAGCGTTTGGGAGTGGAGTACATCGAACAGCCGCTGCCGGCTGGCGACCCGGACGGCGTCAAGCTGCGCGCGCAATCGTCGTTGCCGATCTTCCTCGACGAAGATTGCCACACGCTCTCTGACGTTCGAGTTTGCGCCGAGCGCGGTCACGGGATAAACGTCAAACTTGCCAAGAGCGGTGGGATTCGGGAAGCAGTTCGTATGGCACACGCGGCCAGAGCACTCGGACTCGGCCTGATGCTCGGCTGTATGGTCGAATCCGGACTCGGGATTGCCGCCGGCTGTGTCGTCGCCGGACTCTGCGACCACGTCGACCTCGACGGGAACCTCCTGCTTGCGGAGGATCCGTGGCGGGGCGTCACCCTCGAGGACGGGGTGCAGCTTCCCTCGTCCGATCCCGGTCTGGGTGTGCAGAGGATTGATCAGAGAAGGGTGAACGCTGGCTGACAAGCGGTACATCGTGCTCGCTGAGGGGTTCTCAGCCGACGAGCACTACGGCAAGACGGCTCGCGGTGTGATCCGATATGGGGCCGATACGGTTGTCGCCATTCTCGATTCGGAACGTGCCGGCGAGATGTTCGGAGACATCCCGATCGTCGGACGGATTGCGGACGCGCTCTGCTACGGGCCACGGACCGCGCTCGTTGGGGCAGCGACGTCCGGAGGGCGACTCCCTCCATCTTGGCGCGAGATTCTGGAGACCGCGATCTCGAACGGCCTCGACATCGAGTCCGGTATGCACATGTTTCTCAACGACGATCCCGAGTTGGTCGAGCGGGCGAATCGCCACAATGTCGGGCTTCGTGATCTTCGACGGCCGCCCTCGGATTTGAGCGTCGCGACCGGCGCGAATCTCGAACACGACGCGACGGTCGTGCTGGCAGTCGGATCGGATTGCGCCATCGGGAAGATGTCGGTGACGCTCGAGCTGGATCGCGCCGCCCGCGAGCGCGGTATGTCGTCTGTGTTCGTCCCGACGGGACAGACCGGGATTGCCATCGCCGGATGGGGAATCGCGGTCGACGCGGTCGTCGCCGACTTCATCGCGGGTGCCGCCGAGCGGCTCGTCGTGGAGGGTGCGTCTCGCGGCGACCTGTTGTGGGTGGAAGGACAGGGAGCGCTACTTCACCCGCTCTATTCGGGTGTCACACTTGGTCTCTACCACGGCTCGCTTCCGCATGCACTCTTGATGTGCCATACGGCTGGCGAGACGCATCTCGACGGACATCCGCGTCATTCAATCCCGCCTCTAATGGAGCTCATCGCGCTTCATGAGGCCGTGGCCCTCCCGATCCGGCAACCTCGCGTCATCGCAGTCTGCGTGAATACAAAACGACTCGATGAGACGGAAGCTCGGCAAGCGATTGCGGCCGCGGAGGACGAGACCGGACTCCCTGCCGACGACGTCGTTCGCTTCGGTCCTGAGCGCCTGCTCGAGAGCATTCTCGACCGACTCGACGGACCTGCTTCGATATAACCCTCCGACGTGAGGGATCCGCGCGTCGACAGGCTCGCCGAGCTGATCGTTGGCTACTCGCTCGGGCTGCGAGCAGGAGAGACCCTTCGCATCGACGCGGGGGAGCCGGCCTCCGCCCTCGTCGAGTCCTTCTATCGATCGGCGCTCCGAGCGGGCGCTCTTCCGGCAGTCAGCGTCCAGCCGACCGGCCTCTACGAGCAGATGGTTGCTATCGGATCAGAGGAACAGCTGGGATTCGTCTCGCCCGCCGACGAGCACGATGTCGAGACCGTCGACGCCATGATCACGATTTGGTCGGAGGCCAACACGCGATCGCTGACGCGCGCCGATCCTAGCCGCCAACAGAAGTACCTCGCGGCCCGTCGCCGTCTCCGCGATCGTCGAGCCGAGCGGATTGCCGCCGGTCAGATGCGCTGGTGCGGGACGTTGCATCCGACTGAGGCTCACGCGCAAGAAGCTGAGATGTCGCTCGACGAGTACGAAGCGTTTGTGTTCGGAGCGTGTCGCGTTGACCGGGAGGACCCTGTCGATCACTGGACGGGGGTTGCGGCGCAACTCGAGGAACGGGCAAGGCTACTCTCCGCCGCCAAGGAGATTCGGATTGTCGGCCCGGATACCGATCTCCGTCTCGGAGTTGCCGGTCGTCGGTGGCTTGCGGCAAGCGGTCGTCACAACATGCCTGACGGCGAGATCTACACAAGTCCCATCGAGACGTGGACCACCGGCGAGATCCGGTTCAGCTTTCCGGCGCTGTTCGAAGGCCGGCGCGTTGAGGACGTCCGGCTCCGGTTTGAGGACGGGCGTGTGACCGAGTCCGACGCCGCGGTCGGGGGAGAGTTCCTCCGCTCGTTATT
This sequence comes from uncultured Gaiellales bacterium, assembly GCA_964436315.1. Lineage (GTDB taxonomy): Bacteria > Actinomycetota > Thermoleophilia > Gaiellales > Gaiellaceae > CAYTCZ01. The sequence continues at coordinate 31,381 of CAYTCZ010000034.1, forward strand.
GACGATGGACGATGGCGCATCAATCGCCGGTGAGTTTGCGTTTGGCCTGAACTACGAAATCGACCGCTTCACGAACAACATCCTGTTCGACGAAAAGATCGGGGGCACCATTCATCTCGCCGTCGGTGCCGGATTCGCCGATGCAGGTGGAAAGAACCGATCGGCTCTGCACTGGGATCTGATTACCGACCTTCGTGCAGACGGCGAGATCTACGCCGATGGCGAGCTGATCTGGAAGCAAGGCCGCTTCCTCGACGATCCGGATGTCTCGTGATGGCTGACGAACGAGTCGAGAAACTCGCGTCGGTCCTGGTGGAGTACTCGACAGGAGTTCGCCCCGGAGATCTCGTCCTGATCGAGGCGCGGCCACTGGCTCGGCCGTTGATTGAAGCCGTGCATCGTCGCGTTCTGGAGGCGGGAGCTCATCCGCAGGTCCGTCTGGGCCTCGAGGGAATCGTCGAGACGTTGTTGCGCGAGGGTTCCGATGCGCAGCTCGATTGGGTGCCGCCTGCCCGGTTCATCGATATCGAACGGGCGAACGCACGCATAAGTCTCGACGCACCGCAGAACACGCGTGCTCTATCCGGGATCGACCCCGGGCGTCAGGCGCGGGTTGGACGCGCTCGGAAGCGGTTGTTGGACACCATGCTGAGCCGCGCTGCCGCGGGCGACTTACGGTGGACGACGACTGTCTACCCGACTCAGTCGGCGGCGCAGGACGCGGAGATGTCGCTCGCTGAGTATGAGGCGTTCGTCTACGGGGCCGGGATGCTCCACTTGGATGATCCGATCGGCGAGTGGGAGGCCTTCGGTGCGCGGCTCCGACAGCGGGCCGAGTGGCTAGGCGAAAAAAAGAAGCTCCGGATCGTCGGCGAGGACACGGATCTGACGATCGGAGTGTCGGGACGTACATGGATTGCAGCGGGCGGCAAAGAGAATTTTCCCGACGGTGAGGTGTTTACGGGACCCGTCGAGTCGGAAGTCGATGGAGAGATCAGTTTTAGCTTTCCCGCTGCCTTCGCAGGTCGGGCGATCGAAGGAATTCGTCTCGCGTTCCAGGGCGGGGAAGTGGTCGACGCGCGAGCAAAGCGCGGAGTCGACTTCTTGCGCGAGATGCTCGAGATGGACGCGGGGGCCAGGCGGGTCGGCGAGTTAGCGTTCGGGATGAATGACTCGATTCAGGAGTACACGCGCAACACCCTCTTCGACGAGAAGATCGGTGGGACGGTTCACCTGGCGCTGGGGAAGTCGTACCCCGAGACCGGCGGTCGCAACGAGTCAGCACTCCACTGGGACATCGTTTGCGACCTACGAGAGACGGGCGAGGTTTACGCCGACGACGAGCTGGTCTACCAGAAGGGGAAGTTCCTGACCGACGACTAATCTAACCCTCGCGCCCTGAGCGGCGGCGGCTTCTACTGTGCTTCGCGCCCATGCTCGGCCCCCTTGCCAGCCCCGCCCCAGTGACGTGGGAGATCGCGGCCACCCATTACACGGGAGATCCACGAAAGGCCGTCTGGCAGA